>CAZLRW010000214.1:0-4804 GCA_964561925.1 uncultured Flavobacteriaceae bacterium | reverse complement strand
CATCTTGCGAGCGAGATCGTGCCGATCTGGCGCAAGACGGAAGAAGAGCTGGAAGCGGAAGGCGTGCCGCCGCCGTTCTGGGCGTTCGCGTGGGCGGGCGGCCAGGCGCTCGCGCGCTGGGTGCTCGATCATCCCGAATGCGTGCGCGGCAAGCGCGTGCTCGATTTTGCGTCGGGCTCGGGACTCTCTGCGATCGCAGCGATGAGGGCGGGCGCGACGGAGGTCATCGCGAACGAGATCGACCGCTTTGCGATCGCGGCGACGCTGATCAACGCGAAGGCGAACGATGTGCGCGTGACGGTCGCGCATGAAGACCTCGTCGGCCGCGACGATGGCTGGGACACCGTGCTCGCGGGTGACGTTTGCTACGAACGCGAGATGTCGGCCAAGGTGTTCGCGTGGTTGCAGACGCTTGCCGCGCGCGGCGCCACGGTTCTCGTCGGCGATCCGGGGCGGAACTACCTCCCGAAGGGCATGGCGGAACTCGCCGTCTACGACGTGCAAACGACGCGGGAACTCGAAGACCGCGAGGTGCGGCGGACGAAGGTTTGGCGCGTGATCGCCTGAACGTGCCGGCTCTTCCCGTCCGGATGTCGCGTGCTAGGGTCCCGCCCCACGACATTCGAACGGAGAAGACAATGGCGATCGATTTCGAGATTCCGGCCGAGGCGAAGGCGTTGCGCGAGCGGGTGCGGCGCTGGGTTCAGGAGGAATGCGTTCCGGCCGAGAAGCGGCTGATCGACGGGGCGGACTACAAAACCGTGCTGAAGGAACTGCGCACGAAGGCGCGGGCGCAGGGGCTTTGGTGCCCGTTCATCCCGAAGGAGCACGGCGGCATGGGGCTGGGACCGCTCGCGAACGCGCTCGTGCAGATGGAGCTCGGCGAGAGTTATCTCGGCGCCCTGTCGATGAATACGCAGGGGCCGGACGACGCGACGATGCTGACGTTGCTCGAGCACGGGACGCCATATCAGAAAGAGAAATTCCTGAAGCCGCTGCTGAACGGCGAGAAGCGCATCTGCTATTCGATGACGGAGAAGGCGGCGGGTGCGGACGCGACGGGCATGCAGACGCGGGCGGAGAAGCGCGGCAACGATCGCTATGTTCTGAACGGCGAGAAGTGGTTTTCGTCCGCGGCGAGCGTCGCGGACATCGCGCTCGTGATGGCCAAGACCGATCCCGACGCGCCGCGTCACCAGCAGTACTCCACGTTTCTGGTCGAACTGCCCAACCCCGGCTATCGCATCAAGCGCAACATTCCGACGATGGCGCTCGAAGGGCCGTTGTCGCATGTCCTGGGCGGCGGGCATGCGGAGATCGAGATCGCCGACCTGGAAGTGCCGGCGGAGAACCTGCTCGGCGGCGAGGGCAAGGGCTTTGCGATGGGCCAACACCGGCTTGCCTATGGGCGGCTCAGGCACGGCATGCACAACGTCGCGATGGCGCAGCGCGCGCTCGATATGGCGGTCAAGCACGTCACGAACCGCTCGACGTTCGGGAAGAAGCTGGACGAGCGTCAGGCGGTGCAGTTCATGCTGGCCGATTGCGCCAGCGAGATCTACATCGCGCGGCTGATGCTGATGCACATCGCCTACAAGGCCGAGAACAAGTTGGACCTGCGTCAGGAAAACGGCATCGCGAAGGTGTTCCTGGCGAACATGGTGCACAAAGTCGTCGACACGGCGATCCAGTTGCACGGCGCGCTGGGTTATAGCCGCGATCTTCCGCTTGCCGCCTGGTACACGCATATCCGCTCGCAGCGGCTGGTCGACGGACCGGACGAGGTGCACCGCTGGACGACCGGCCGCAACGTGATCAAGGCGTACAAGGCGCACGGCACGACGGCGAGCGCCTGCGGCGGGGATTTGCTCTGATTTCTAGGTTCGCCGTCGCGGCTTTGCGACGAGGGGGAGGCTGTCGAACAACGTGGGCGCGCCCGTCGGGTTTGCGCCTTCGATCGTGAGCATCTTCATCTTCGTCGTCACGCCGCCGGGGGCGGAGAAGCCGCCGGTCTTGGCACCGGCGGCCAGCACGCGGTGGCACGGCACGATGATCGGAAACGGGTTTGCGCCCAGCGCTTGCCCGACGGCGCGGGCGGCGCCGGGTGTGCCGAGCACGGTTGCGACCTCGCCATACGTCTTTGTCTGTCCCGGCGGGATCGCGCGCGCGACTGCATAGACGTCGCGCTCGAACGTACCGATGCCTTCGAGGTCGAGTTCGATCGACACGAGATCGTCGCGTTCGCCGTCGAGCAGGTTCTTGATCCGCGCGATCGCTGCGGCGATCGGCGGCGGCGGTTCGGCTTCGTGCGCGCCGGGATAGCGCTTGCGGAAGGTTGCGGCGAGATTGGCTCCCGGCAAGCTCACGCCTGCGACGCCGCGATCGTTCCACGCGATCGCGCAGACGCCGACGGCGGTGTCGAACAGGGCAAAGCCTTGGGCCTGGGACATGCTTGGCCGGTCTCGATTACTTGCGTGCGTTCTATCCGATTTTCGCGATCGAGGCAGCGGCCTTGACGGCAGGGGGCGATCCGGGTCATTCCCCGCCCCACCCTCCCCACGGATTGCAGGTTTGCCACCCATGAAGGACCGGATTTCGCTGCTCGAAAGCCTGATCGCGAAGGCGAAGCGCTTAGGCGCAGAGGCCGCGGACGCGGTCGTGTTCGATTCCGTGGCGTCGAGCGTGTCCTACCGGCTCGGCAAGCTCGAAGAGGTCGAGCGGTCGGAATCGAGCGATCTCGGTTTGCGCGTCTTTATCGGCAAGCAGCAGGCGGCCGTCGCCTCGACTGATCTTTCGGCGCGCGCGCTCGACCAGTTGGCGGAGCGCGCGGTCGCCATGGCGCGCACGACGCCGGCGGACCCCTATTGTGGATTGGCGCCGCGGGAGTTGCTCGCGAAGTCCTGGCCGTCGCTCGACCTCGAAGACAAGCACGAGCCGTCGTCGGAGCGGTTGGTTGAACTCGCGAAGAACTGCGAGGGCGCGGCGCGCGAGGTCAAGGGCATCACGAACAGCGAAGGCGCGTCGGGCAGTTGGGGGCGCGGTGCGGTTGCGCTCGTTACCAGCGAGGGGTTCGCAGGATCCTATGCGTCGACGAGCGTCTCGGTGTCGGTCAGCGTGCTTGCCGGCGAAGGCACGCAAATGGAGCGCGACTATGACTTCTCATCCGCGCACCACCTCGCCGACCTGGGCGATGCGCAAGCAGTCGGGCGGAGCGCGGCCGAACGCACGCTGAAGCGTCTGAATCCGCGCAAGGTCAGCACGCAAGCCGTGCCGGTCGTCTATGACCCGCGCGTTTCGAACAGCATCATCGGGCACTTGGCAGGCGCCATCAACGGCATCTCGATCGCGCGCGGGACATCGTTCCTGAAGGACAAGTTGGGCCAGCGCATCTTTGCCGCGGGCACGCGGATTGTGGACGATCCGCACATGGTGCGCGGCGTGCGCTCGAAGCCCTTCGACGGCGAAGGCGTCGCGAACCGGGCGATGAACCTCGTCGAAGACGGCGTGCTCAAGACCTGGTTGCTCGACAGCGCGTCCGCGCGGCAGCTCGGGCTCACCACGACGGGACACGCGGCGCGCGGCACCGGCGGCCCGCCCTCGCCTTCGGTCAGCAATCTCTATCTCGTGCCCGGCAAGCAGACGCCCGCCGAACTCATCGCCGACATCGCGCAAGGTTTCTATGTCACCGAGTTGATCGGCATGGGCGTCAACGGCGTCACGGGCGACTACAGCCGCGGCGCGGCAGGCTTTTGGATCGAGAACGGCAAGATCACCTATCCGGTGAGCGAGGTCACGATCGCGGGCAATCTGAACACGATGTTCCCGCAGATGACGCCGGCGAACGACCTCATCTTCAAGTACGGCACGAATGCGCCGACGTTGCGCATCGAAGGGATGACCGTTGCGGGAAGCTGAGGCCGATCGCGACCTTCTCATCGCCGCCGTACGCGAGGCGGGGGTGATTGCGCGCGAGGGGTTTCAGAGCGCGTCGAAGGCCTGGGAGAAGTCCAAGGGCAATCCCGTCACCGAAACCGATCTTGCCGTCGACAGGTTCTTGACAGAGAGGCTGCGTGGGGCGCGAGCCGACTATGGCTGGTTGTCGGAGGAGACGGCCGACACGCCGGAGCGGCTGGGCGCGCGGCGGCTCTTCATCGTCGATCCGATCGACGGGACGTTGTCGTTCATCAAGCGCAAGCACGAGTTCACGATCTGCGCGTGCGTCGTGGAAGACGGCGTGCCGGTCGCGGCCGCGATCTACAACCCGATGACGGAGGAGATGTTTGCGGCGGCGCGCGGGCGTGGCGCTTCGTTGAACGACGCACCGATCCGGGTGAGCGCGCGCGGCGAACTTCCTGGGTGCCGTATTCTGGTCGCGCGCGACGTGATCGAGCATCCGGCCTGGCCGCGGCCATGGCCCGCGATGGAGGTCGGCAAGCGGGCGTCGATCGCCTATCGCATGGCGCTGGTCGCGAGCGGTGCTTACGACGCGATGATGGCGCTGTCCTCAAAGTACGAATGGGACACGGCCGCGGGTGCGCTCATCGTGCGGGAAGCGGGCGGTCTGGCGACGACGCACACAGGCGCGGCGCTGCCCTACAATCAGCCGACGCCCACGCATCGCAGCCTGGTCTGCGCGGGGCCGGCGCTGCACGCGGCGATCCTGGAGCGGACTGCGCCGATCAAGTTGCCTTGAGCGCAGTCTGGGAGCGCGGGCGTCCCGCCCGCTCTTTGCAGCACTTCAAACGCAGCAGCCTTTGAAAGTCAGTAAGAGCGGGCGGGACGCCCGCGCTCCCAGACTGCGCTC
>CAZLRW010000213.1:0-4815 GCA_964561925.1 uncultured Flavobacteriaceae bacterium | reverse complement strand
TCGCCAAGATCGGCGGCGAGATGGTTTCGCTGGCCGTGGTCGAAAACTGCGCCTCGGCGATCTGGCCCGACAACATGCATGCCGCCGTGTCGATGCCCGACGGACGCAAGGGCGAGCAGATCGTGCTCGTCACCGACGCGAAGGAAGCGAACCGCGGCGAGATCATCGCCTGGGCCCATAACCATGGCGTGCCGGAACTCGCCGTGCCGCGCAAGATCCTGCACGTGGACCACGTGCCCGTGCTCGGCACCGGCAAGACCGACTACAACAACGTCACCAAGGTCGCCGCTGCGCAAATCGCGATGCTGGAGGCGAAGGCGGCGGAGTAGGCGCGCGCCCGATCCGACGGTCGCTATGTGTCGTACTCGCCCTCATCCCAGGGGGCGAAGAACGACAGAGTGTTTCCGGGCATCGCCTCGACCCGCCACGTGCCATTGCCGAGTTGTCGCGGAATCAAGCCAAACACTATTCCCTGACTCTTCAAGCTGAACGGTCGAATCCAGATGTCTTTGGAAATGCGCTTTCCGAGCGCTGCAAGATGGCGATCAAGCGCCACTTCAATTCGGGCGTTGTCCTCCGGCACCTGCCTTCGGACTCCCAAGCTTTCGATATTGTGGGAGATGAGCCGCCCGTTGCTGTCGAACACATATGTGCAGACGAAGTCGGTGGTCTTCTCGTTGCGATAGTGGAGCTGCTCGTCCACCCAGAAAAGTCGACCAGCGGATAGACGACCAACATGATGAATGTGCCACTCGTCGGGCACGAGTCTGATTTTCGCTGGTGGCTTTTCCATACGCAGAACCACGCTCGCTGAACCCTCCTACACGTGCATCACCTTGCCGTACGCATCCAACACTGCCTCGTGCATCATCTCCGAGAGCGTCGGGTGGGGGAAGATTGTGTGCATGAGTTCGGCTTCGGTGGATTCGAGGGTACGGGCGATCGTGTAGCCTTGGATCAGTTCCGTCACTTCGGCGCCGATCATGTGCGCACCCAGCAACTCGCCGGTCTTGGCGTCGAACACCGTTTTGATCAGGCCTTCGGTGTCGCCGAGGGCGATCGCTTTGCCGTTGCCGATGTAGGGAAAGCGGCCGACTTTCACCTCGCGGCCCTTGGTCTTGGCCGCGGCTTCAGTCAGGCCGACCGAGGCGACTTGCGGCCAGCAATAGGTGCAGCCGGGGACCTTCGAGACGTCGAGCGGGTGCAGAGCCTTGACGCCCGCGATGCGTTCGACCGCGATGACGCCTTCGTGGCTGGCCTTGTGTGCGAGCCAGGGCGGGCCTGCCACGTCCCCGATCGCGTAGAGGCCCGCGACCGCCGTCTCTGCCCATTCGTTGACGACGATGTGGCCGCGGTCGACCTTCACGCCGATGGCCTCTAGTCCGATGTTCTCGACGTTGCCGGTGATGCCGACGGCGAGGATCACGCGGTCGACGGTCAGGCTTGGGCTCTTGCCGTCCTTCGTTTTGATCGCGGCGGTGACGTTGTCCGCACCCTTCGTCAGCTTCTCGACGGTCGCGCCCGTCATGATCTTCATGCCCTGCTTCGTGAACGCTTTCAGCGCGAGGGCGGAGATTTCTTCGTCTTCGACGGGCAGCACGCGGTCGAGCACTTCGACGACCGTGACCTCCGCGCCCAGCGTGCGGTAGAAGCTCGCGAATTCGATGCCGATCGCGCCGGAACCGATGACGAGCAGAGACTTCGGCATCGCGGGCGGCACCATCGCTTCTTTGTAGGTCCAGATCAGCTTGCCGTCGGGCTCCAAGCCCGGCAGCGCGCGGGCGCGGGCGCCGGTCGCGATGATGATGTTCTTGGTCTGGTACTCCCCTGCCCCTTTGCCGGTGACGGCGATCTTGTTTTTCGCGGTCAACTTGGCCTCACCGTCGATGACGGTGATCTTGTTCTTCTTCATGAGGAACTTGACGCCGTTCGAAAGCTGCGCCGCCACCTTGCGGCTGCGCTCCACGATCTTGGCCACGTCGAAGCGGATGTTGTCGGCCGAGACGCCGAACTCGGCGAGCCGGTGGACGAGGTGGAAGACCTCCGACGAACGCAGCAGCGCCTTTGTCGGGATGCAGCCCCAGTTCAGGCAGATGCCGCCCAGATGCTCGCGCTCCACGATCGCCGTCTTGAGGCCGAGCTGCGCCGCACGGATCGCCGCGACATAGCCGCCCGGGCCCGCCCCGATGACGATGAGGTCGAATTGCGTGTCAGCCATGAGAGGTCCCCTCAAAAAATCGCGCGGCCCTTGCGTTGCCCGGTCGGGCGTTCGCCTGTCAACCAAGGCACCGTCGGGCCGGCGGGGATTATCCGAAATAGTTCTTGCTTTGTTCCATGAGGTTTGCCAGCGTGCGCGTCCGTCAACAGGAGAGGCTCACATGATGATCGGTTACGTCACCATCGGTGCGACTGACGAAGCGAAGGCGCAGAAGTTTTACGATGCGGTGTTCGGCGAGATGGGCTGCGACCGCAAGTTCGCGGACGGCGGCTGGACGGGTTATGGCGCGCGGGGCCAGGACAACCACGATGTCTACATCGTCTCGAAGACCGCGAACGGCGAACCAGCGCGCGCCGGCAACGGGATCATGATCTCGTTCAAAGCGAAGACGAAGGGCGAAGTGGACGGCGCGTACAAAGCAGGTCTCAGCCACGGCGGCACTGACGAGGGTGCGCCCGGCCCGCGCCCGGCGGACTCGAAGACATTCTACGGGGCGTATTTGCGCGACCCGACCGGGAACAAGATCTGCGTTTATTGCAAACCGTAGACGGCTCCAACAGCGTCGCCGCCATCGCACGCGATGGCGGCGGCGTGACGAAGACCGCTTGGTTTAGCTAATCGACCGTACAACGGTTCGGCAAAGAAATGCACAAAGTACGGTGGTCAACAAGAGAAGCTGAATTAGCTTCAAGGGCAGCGGCCACTGCACAAGCGGTGTGCCCTTCCGCAGCCAGCGAACGAGGCTCGCAACATAGGTGGTGCATCCCACCGCTAGCAGCGCCACGATAGCGACCCCATTTGCTTTGTCGATCCAGCGCTCGTTGATCGGCACGACAGCTACACCAACATCGTCACCGGGTCTTCGATGTAGCCCTTGAAGGCCTCGAGCCAGGTCGCGCCGAGGGCGCCGTCGATGACGCGGTGGTCGCAGGACAGTTGCACCGTCATGACGTTCGCGATGGCGAGTGCGCCTTTCTTGACGACCGCGCGCTGTTCGCCGGCGCCGACGGCCAGGATCGCGGCGTGCGGCGGGTTGATCACGGCGGTGAAGTCCTTGATGCCGAACATGCCGAGGTTCGAGATCGCGAACGAGCCGCCTTCAAACTCCGACGGTTTCAGCTTCTTCGCCTTGGCGCGGACGGCGAGGTCCTTCACCTCGCGCGAGATTGCGGCGAGGCTTTTGGCCTCCGCCTGAAACACGATCGGCGTGATCAGGCCGAAGTCGAGCGCGACCGCGACGCCGATATCGGCGTGCTTGTGGCGCAGCAACGCGGTCTCAGTCCAGGAACTGTTCACGCCCGGCACGCGGATCAGCGCCAGCGCCGCCGCCTTCACGATGAAGTCGTTGACGGAGAGTTTGTAGGCGGCGGCCCCCTCGGTGGGCGCCTTCTCGTTCATCTGCTTTCGCACGTCGAGCAGCGTGTCGATCGTGCAATCGATCTTCAGATAGAAATGCGGGATGTCGCGCTTCGAGGCCGTCAAACGTTTGGCGATCGTCTTGCGCATCGAATCGTGCGGGATTTCGTCGTAGCTGTCCTTCTGGAAGAAGAGGCGCGCGTCTGGGATCGATGACGGTGCGGGAGCGGCAACCGGCGCCGGCGCGGCCGCGGGGACGGCGCGCGGCGCAGTTGCCGGGGCCTTTGCGACACCGCCCTTCATCGCTGCTTCAACGTCCGCTTTCACGATGCGGCCGTGCGGGCCTGAGCCTTGGATGACGGTGAGTTGCACGCCGCCTTGCGTCGCGATGCGGCGGGCGAGCGGTGAGGCGAAGATGCGTTGGCCTTCGGAAGGTCCCCCTCCACCAACCGCCTTCGGCGGTCGGTCCCCCTCCCCCGCTAAAGCGGGGGCGGATGAGAGAGGCGCGGCGCGTGTTTCCGCCCCCGCTTTAGCGGGGGAGGGGGACCGCTGCGGAGCGGCGGTGGAGGGGGGCGCTGCGGCGACAGGTTTTGCCGGAGCGTATTTCTCGCCCTCTTCCTTCAACTGCGCGATGACGGCGTTGACCTTCACGCCCTCAGTGCCCTCAGCGACGAGCAGGTCCGCCACGACGCCTTCGTCGACCGCTTCGACCTCCATCGTCGCCTTGTCGGTTTCGATCTCGGCGATCACGTCGCCCGACTTCACCTTGTCGCCGATCTTGACGTGCCACTTGGCGAGCTTGCCCTCCTCCATCGTGGGCGACAGCGCGGGCATGAGAATAGGAGTTGCCATCGCTAGTTCCCCTTGCCTTTCTGAGGTGCCGGCTCGGTGGAACCGCGATTTGGATGATCCCACTCCACATTGAAGCCGGATCTGATCTTCTCGAGAGCAATGTCCGAGGGACAAACGCCCTCCTGCTCGTACGCTCGCGCCACGTGCCGCGCCATGTCGACCAAGAACACGCCCCAATCGGTCGGGTCATCCCAAAAACGCGGATTGAAAATCGTATGAAACTCCTCGTGCGCCGCCCACGCTCGGAAAATCTCGCGCGGATTCGGGTCGCCGTAGACTGACGCGGGTATCGCTAGTTCGTGCTCTTTCGGGTCGTCCGCCATGATGTTACGCGCGGTACAGCACGGCCTTGGCCGCCGCGATCACTTCGTCGACGTTCGGCAGCGCGA
>CAZLRW010000212.1:0-4817 GCA_964561925.1 uncultured Flavobacteriaceae bacterium | reverse complement strand
CGTTGCGCGTCTTCGTGCCTTTCGTCAGCACGTCGGAAGCGAGCGAGGCCATGCCGCCCTTCGCTTCCGGATCGCTCGATGAACCGGAGAGAACGCGGAACTCGGCGCTGATGATCGGCACGTCGCGCTTGGGCGCCACGATCACACGCAGGCCGTTCGCAAGCGTGCGCTCGGCCGTCGCCGGGAGCTTTGCCGAGACCGGCGCGGCCGCGTCCGGAATCTTCGCGCGCTCCGCTTCGCTCGCCAGTGTGAAGACCGGAATCTCGTTTTGCGGGATTTCCAGTTTGCGCGCCTCGACGGTCGACGCCGTCGTTATGGTGTCGGCCTTCGCGTCCTTCGGCTTTTTTTCCTCCGACAGATAGCGGATCGTGACGCGCTTGTTGTCGTCGAGGATCGCTTTGGCGACGCGTTGCACGTCGGCGGCCGATACTTTTTGGATGTCGTCGAGCAGCTTGTCGGCGTACTTGCCGTCGCGGAAGCGAATGAGAGCGTTGGCGAGTTCGGTCGCGCGACCGAACGCGGTTTCGCGGCCACGCAGCGTTTCCGAAACGAGTTCGTTCTTCGCTTCATCAAGCTCGGCGTCGCTGACCAAACCGTCGCGCATGCGCGCGATTTCGGCCATCAGCGCCTTTTCGCCATCTTCTGCCGTCTTGCCTTCGCTCAAGATCGCGATGACGCTGAAGGCGCCCGGATCGCGCGACTGTTCGTAGAACGTGAAGACTTCGGTCGCTAGCTGCTGCTTGTAGACGAGTGACTGATAAAGGCGCGAGCTCTCGCCCTTCGACATGATCGCATCGAGGACGCTCAAGGTCGCTTGATCGGGGCTGAGCGCGGGCGGCGTCGGATAGGAGACCGAAACCGCGGGCAGCGGCGTGTTCGCCTCATAGACGGTGTGCGCCTTCGGTGCGTTGCGCGCAGGCTCGACCGCGGTCACGCGCGGGATCTCGCGCTTCGGCGTTGCGATCGGACCGAAGTACTTGTCGACCCATTGGTCGAGTTGCGCCGGATCGAAATTCCCCGCGACGACGAGCACGGCGTTGTCCGGGCGATAGTACGTCGCGTGGAACGCCCGCACGTCCTCGACCGTCGCCGCATCCAGATCCTCGATCGAACCGATGCCCGGGCGGCCGTAGGGATGAACGGTGAAGTTCGCTTGCGAGAGATAGAGACCGAAGAGCTTGCCGTACGGCGATGCCAGGATGCGCTGGCGGTATTCCTCCTTCACGACGTCGCGCTCGGACTCGAAGATCTTCTTGTCGACGACGAGCGAACCCATGCGATCGGCTTCGGCGAAAAGGATGCGCTCCAAATGGTTCGCGGGCACGACCTCGTAGTAGTTCGTGAAATCGTCCCAGGTCGAAGCGTTGTTGAAGCCGCCGACGTCCTCCGTCAGGCGGTCGAGCGTCTCGGCCGGCATGTTGCGCGTGGCCTTGAACATGATGTGTTCGAAGAGATGCGCGAAACCCGAACGGCCGATCGGATCGTCCTTCGAACCCACGTCGTACCAAACCTGTACCGAGACGTTGGCGGTGTTCGCGTCCGGCATCGCGTAGACGCGCAGGCCGTTGGCGAGCGTGCGCTCCGTGAACTTCAGCGGCTCGACCTTCAGCGTTTTCATCGCGCTCTCGGCAGGTGGTTGCTGGGCGGGTTCGGAACAGGCGGACACGGCGACGACGGCGAGCGCGGCAACGGCCGCGGCGAACAGTTTCTTCATATTCAGCCCCACAAAGATGTCCCCCGGCGGGTCGCCGCCGGGGGATTCGGGCGCGACCCTAGGGGAAGCCCCCCACCCCAAGCAATTCACCCGTTCGTGTGAGGTCCGCCCCGCAGAAGCCGGATTTCCGCGATCGGAATGCCGTGGTCGGAGGTGCCGGGTGTCTTGGCGTCGCCGTCGTCGTCCCGCAGGTGATCGTTGATGACGTCATGCCGCAGCACCTCGCCGATGCGTCCGCGGTTGCGGGAATAGAACTCCTGCGACACGAGGATGTGGTCGAGGATGTCGCGTTCGCCATCATGTATGTGGGTGTGCAGGGTCGGCGAACGCTCGGAAGCGATGCGGAACGTGTTGTACAGCACCACGTCCCACAGCGCCCTCTTCTCCTCGTGGTTCATCTCCTTGTGCGGCGCTGGACCGCGAACGGTCTGGGTGCTTGCCGAATCCGGGGTGTCGTTCAGGTCGCCGAGCACGATTGCGGCCTTCTGCGTTTCCTTGACGTCGGCCAGGATGATGTGACGTAGCGCCGCCGCCTCGGCCGCCCGCACGATCGACGCACGTGCCTGGCCGAGCGAAGCTGCAAACGGGTCGTCGCCGTCTTCGCCTTCGCGGATCAGTGGGCCTTTCGACTTCAGGTGCGCGACGTAGACGACGATCTCCAGGCCGTTCACGTCGACAACGGCCCGCAAGACGGCGCGCTGAAACCGCTTGATGCCGATCGCCACCGGCTCGATCGCGCCGCCGTCGACGCGCAGCGGCACCGTCAGGTCGACGCTTGCCGGGAACGCGGCGATCGACTGCACGGCACGGATAGGGAATTTGGAGACGAGACCCAGGCGCGGGCGTTGAGCGAGATGGCCGACCAGGTTTTCCTTCGCGGTGGCTCCCGGCGCGACCACGTGCATGGGCCCGTTCGCGAAGTGGAAGCTGCGCCCGACGACGTCCTTGAGCGAGTCTTCGAGCCACACTTCCTGAATGCCGACGATGTCGGCCTTTGCGCGCGTCAGGACGGAGGCTGTCCAATTCGCCTTCGCCTCATAGTCCTCGGCCGTGTCTTTGTAGCGGTCGTAGAAGCGGATGCCGGTGCCGACCAGGTTCTGGACATTGAAGCTTGCGACGCGAAAGCGCATGGGTCCCCTTCCGGCGAGTCGACGGCTATCCTGCGGCAGCGATGCGACGGCATCAACCGCGAGGCGAACGCGCCTGGCGGCGGCGCAATGCCTCGCGATGCATGATGTAAAGGCCGCTCGCCACAAGAATCGCGGTACCTGAAAGCGCCAGCGCGTTCGGCACGTGACCCCATATCAGAAAGCCCAACATGATCGCCCACAGCACGCCCGCATAGCGGAACGGCGCGACCACGGACACCTCCGTACCGCGGAAAGCCCGGATGATGAAGATGTTCGCAAGGCTGACCAGCACCGCAGATGCGGCGAGCAGCGCGAGGAGACGCCAGTCGGGCATGACCCAGGTCTGCAAAGGCGCGCCGGCGAAACCCGTGAGACAAACGGAGAGCGTCGTGGTGAAACTGACGAGCGCCGTCGGAATCGTCGGATCGAGCTTGCGTGTGACGAGGTCGCGTACCGAAACCAACATTGCGCAAGCGAGCGCCGAGAGGGCAAACACATTGATGCCTTGCCCCGTCGGCTGGATCACCATCAGCACACCGGCAAAGCCCGCGAGAACCGCTAGCCAACGCCGCCAGCCTACGGCCTCTTTCAGCACGAACGCGGAGAGCACCGTGAGCGCGATCGGCGTGACTTGCTGAATGGCCGTGATGTCGGCAAGCGGCAACTTTGGCAGCGCGATGAGGAACAGGACGGCGACCGTCGCCTCCAGACCTGCGCGCAGCATCACGCGCGGCTGCGCGATCAAGTGCCAGCGCGCGACGTCGACCGTCGCGGCCGCCAAGCCTCCCATCAGTGCCACGGCCATCACCCCGCGGAGCGCCATGATCTGGGTCACGGGCAGCGTTTCGCCCGCGAGCTTGACGACGCTGTCGCTGAGCACGAAAAGCGCCATCGCCAAGAGCACGGCGACGATGCCGCGCATGTTCGCGGCATGGGTGGTGTTTTCGGTCACGAAGGGAAACGATCCGCCGGAAAGCGCGTCCGTACTAAGGATGATTGTGCCGGTTGTCCACGCGACGGGCTCGCGATGACGCGTTCTTGTATTGAACGGCGGGCGGATGTGACCGAGACAAGCGACAGCAGACTTAGGGAGACGGCATGTTCGATCGCATCGCCGAAGGGCGGACGGATCTGGTCATCGACTTCCTGTCGGCGGGCAATCCGGCGACGGCGCGCGACAATGCGGGTGTGCCGCTGATTGCATGGTGCGCCTACCACGGCGACGTCACGGCTGTGCGCCACCTGCTCGCGCAGGGTGAAACGTTGGCGACGCTCGGACCCAATTTCGATCTCAACGGCGCCGTATTCCACGGCCATCCGAAGCTCGTCGCGTTCTTGATCGAGCAAGGCGCCGACGCGAACCATCCGCTGCCCGACACCGGCGAGGTGCCTCTACACGCGGCGCTGTGCAAATCGGGGCGGACGGAATTCGATGCGATCGTGAAGCAGTTGCTCGACGCGGGCGCCAACCCGAACGCGGCGACGAAGCCCAACGTCGAGACGGGCTCGTTCATGCGCGACTGCCGCACGAAGGGCGAGACGCCGCTGCACCGGGCGGCCGCCTTCGGCAGCGAACGGGCGATCGATCTTCTGCTCGCGGCCAAGGCCGTCGTCGATGCGCGCGACGCGAACGGGGACACGCCGCTGTCGTGGGCGAGTTGGCATCTGCGGCCGCGATCGGTCCTGCGCAAGCTGACGTATGGGCGTTACACCGTGCAGCCCGACTGAGGCTCAGTAGCCCGGCGGCGGCATCGTCGTGAGCGGTTCGCGATAGCCCATGTTGTCGATCACGCGCTTGACGTCGACGTCGGGCGGCGTGTCGACGCCCGTGCCCGGCACCATCTTCTCAAGATCCTGGACGGTGAAGTCCATGCGGGCATCGTAGGTGCGGTCGACCTGATTGCGCAGCCGCTGCTGGGCGGCGTACCAGCGGTTCTTCAGCGGCGTGTTCGCACAGGTCGCGAGTTCCTCGG
>CAZLRW010000211.1:0-4823 GCA_964561925.1 uncultured Flavobacteriaceae bacterium | reverse complement strand
CTCTGCAGAGCGTGGTGACCTTGTTCGAACTCGCGCACCGTGCTGCGGCAAATGCCGGCCGCGTGAGCAAGATCGTCTTGCGTCCAATCGAGCAACGCGCGAGCGGCTCGGCATGTTGCTGGGTGGAGCGTTTTCATCGCGGCTCGTCGATCTCGACCTTTTTGGTTGAAATGGCGGGCCGTCGCGCTATGTCAAGCTCTGTCGTCCCCGCACGGATCGGAGGGCACATGCCGCACGAGACGCCGCTCATTGCCACGATCGCGGTTGGCTTTGCGCTGGCGTTCGCCTTGGGCCTGCTGGCGCAACTGCTGCGGCTGCCGCCGATTGTGGGCTATCTGCTTGCCGGGGTCGTCGTTGGGCCGTTCACGCCCGGATTCGTCGCCGATCAGAAGCTCGCTGTAGAACTGGCCGAGATTGGCGTCATTCTCCTGATGTTCGGCGTCGGGCTGCATTTCTCCTTCAAAGACCTGCTGTCGGTGCGCGCGATCGCGATTCCGGGCGCGATCGGCCAGATCGCGGTGGCGACCTTGCTCGGCGCGGCGTTGGCCTGGGCGCTCGGCTGGAGTTGGGGGGCAGGCTTGATCTTTGGCTTGTCTCTTTCGGTCGCGAGCACGGTCGTACTCTTGCGCGCGCTTCAGGAGCGGCGACAGATCGAAACCGAGAAGGGGCGCATCGCGGTCGGCTGGCTGATTGTGGAGGACCTCGTGATGGTCCTTGCACTGGTCCTGTTGCCGCCGCTGGCCGGGCTACTCGGCGGAACACAGGTGACGGAATCAGGCAACAGCGGCCTCGTCGCGGCGCTTGGGTTGGGGCCGGTATGGGCGACTTTGTTGCTCACAGGAGTCAAGGTTGCGCTGTTCGTCGCGCTGATGCTGGTCGTCGGCCGCAAGGTCATCCCGTGGGTGCTGCACTATGTGGCGCACACCGGCTCTCGCGAACTCTTCCGTCTCGCGGTTCTGGCGATTGCGATCGGCGTGGCTTTTGGTTCGGCCAAGCTGTTCGGCGTCTCCTTCGCCCTTGGAGCCTTCTTTGCGGGCATGGTTCTGGCCGAGTCGCAGCTGAGCTCTCAGGCGGCCAGAGAGACGCTGCCTTTGCGCGACGCCTTCGCCGTCCTGTTCTTCGTGTCGGTTGGGATGCTGTTCAACCCGGCCGTACTCGTCGAGCAGCCGCTCGCCGTGCTCGCAACGTTCGTCATCATCGCGATCGGCAAGTCCATCGCGGCTTACTTGATCGTGCGCGCTTTCGGACACCCCAACACCGTCGCCTTGACGATTTCCGCGAGTCTCGCGCAGATCGGCGAGTTCTCCTTCATTCTTATCGTTCTGGCCGTCAATCTGGCGATCGTGCCGCCCGAAGCGCGCGATCTTATCGTCGCGGGCTCCATTCTCTCGATCCTGGTGAACCCGGTGATGTTTCGGGCGATCGACACGATCGCCGACCTTCAGGACGGCGCACAAAAGACGGCGGCACCCGATCCGCCGCAATCTGCAATAGCCGAAGAAGCGCCCACGGGCCTCACCGGGCATGCGGTTCTCGTCGGACACGGTCGGGTCGGTTCGTATGTCGCGGGCTCGCTGTCCGCAAAGCGGGTGCCTTTTATCGTCGTTGAAGCGGATGCGTCCGCGCTCGGCGGCCTTCGCGAGAAAGGCATCGAGACCTTTGTCGGCCCGTGTGGTGAGGCGGGGCTCCTAAGCCGGCTCAATCTGCCCCGGGCGAAGTACCTTATCACGGCGATCCCGGATGCGTTCGAGGCGGGCCACTTGGTCGAAGCCGCCAAAGCGGCAAACCCGGCGATCAAGATCATTGCCCGCGCGCACAGCGCCGAGGCTGTCGGCTATCTCAGAAAGCGCGGTGCCGATGTCGTCCTGATGGGTGAAGAGGAACTGGCAAGAGGCATGAGCGATGCGCTTGGCGGCGGCGCATGAGCGACGCCGCAGCATCCTCTGCCGACGAAACCTGATCGGCGCCGAGGCATGCGATCGTCCCGGCGCCGTGTAGGCCTGCGGCTCTCGACGTTATGACAATTGGTGACGCGACGATCGCTACCACCGATTTCCGACCTTAACTTCGGGACACTTTGGATTGCCTCGAAGCCGCTCGGTCTTGCGGCGAAGAGCGCCATGATCCGCGAAGGCATCCCGTCACGCCGGTACCGCTTCGAGCGGAAGGCGCCTACTTCACCAGTTTATTCGCCGGCGGCCTTGCTGTGCGGGCGCGCGGTTAGACCGTCGGACACCGCGCCGCCGGCCTGTGTAAAACCCGGCGCTCCGCTCGCAATTACGTTCGCGTTGCGCAGGTGCGCCAAGAAACCGTCCGTTCTGTCGAAGAAGTTCGTCATCTCGAAAGCGACGTTCTTGGGCCCAATCCCACCGTAAGCCTGAAGAAACCGGGCGGTGCGAACCTGCGGCGGCGCCACCGGGTCGAACATCGCTTTTCCATCGACATTACCAAGATTGTAGGTGTTGATCGTCTCGACCGGAATCGTGACTTTACTCGTATCGAACTCTGCCGTCAGTTCGAGCCCGGTACAACCCAGGTTTTCATAGCACTGGATCCAGGCGTAGTAGAAACGGCCATTGTGCCGGAACCGGATCCCTTGGTTTCCGGAGTTGACGGCCTTCGTCGTTGCGATGAACTCCGCACCGGCATCGGCGATCGCTTGTTTCACGTTCGAGACAGTGAACGCGGTGATAGGCGTATTGCTCGCGGCCCCGACGTCGGCGCGAGTCGCGCTGATCAAGACCCCGATTGTTGCAAACGCAACTGCCGCACAGATGACGAAATGAGTGTAGCGCATTTAGCAATCCCTCACTTGGCAAATCCTCGCTTGAGGCGATCAGTCAAGATCAATCGGGCGCAAAAGTCCAGTTCGGCGTAATGCTCACCTCCCGAGCGATGCCCTTGCTCGCGCCATCCTAGAGATTGCGCCCCGCGCCACTCTGCTCACCTTGGAAAGCATCAGATTTGCGCAGCGGCCCCTCGCCATCGACGAGGAACGTCACCTCAACCAAGAACTCGCTGATCGCAACTCGCAAGGAACACACGGCGCCGCTCACAAGGCGAAGACCAAGCAGTAGAGTGTGCAATGCTTGCGCGGCGCAGTCACAGGCATCGCTCTGTCGTGCGCCTATCCAGCATCAGAAATGGAATTTTGGGGACACGTCAGATGACTCTGCATTGCTCGCTTGCGGTCGCACGTCCGCGTCGCAACTACTGGCCTATGCGATCGCCATCGGCGTCGTGACCGCTCTTCCGAATCTATTCACACCGCAGCAACTAGGTGCACTGCCGTCGTGGTTCCCCAAGCGACAGGTTGCGTTGGGGTTCGATGTGCGCGGCGGGGCATATCTTTTGCTGGCGGCCCGACGAACATGCAGCGTCACGGCCCTTGCGCGCGAGTGGCACAAATGACAAGTTACGAACAAATCATGCCAAAGCGAACCAAAGCGCAAACGCCGCCGAACCGCCGCGTCGTGGCGCTCGCCTACGACGGGCTCTGCACGTTCGAGTTCGGCATCGCGGTCGAGATCTTCGCACTCGACCGGCCGGAGATGGGCGAGGACTGGTACGACTTCGCCGTCGCAAGCCTCGACAAAGGCCCGTTGCGCGCCTCGGGCGGCATCAGGGTTGCCGCCGACGGCGGCCTCGATCTGATCGCACGCGCAGGCACCGTCGTGATCGCGGGCTGGAAGGGCGTCGATGTGCCGGTGCCTGCGCACCTGATCGCCGCCCTGCGCAAGGCGCACGCCCGCGGCGCGCGGTTGCTCTCGATCTGCTCGGGCGCCTTCGTGCTGGCCGCGGCGGGTTTGCTCGACGGCAAGCGCGCGACGACCCATTGGCGCTATCTCGACGCGTTCGCCGCGCGCTTCCCCGCCGTCCGCGTCGAGCGCGACGTGCTCTACGTCGATGAAGGCGCGGTTCTCACCTCCGCGGGCAGCGCCGCCGGCATCGATCTCTGCCTCCATCTCGTGCGGCGCGATTTCGGTCTGAAGGCGGCGAACCAAGTCGCCCGCAGGCTCGTGCTGCCCGCGCACCGCGAAGGCGGTCAGGCGCAGTTCGTGGAACAGCCCGTGCTCTCCGTCGACGAAGGCGCGCGCCTGTCGCCGCTGATCGAGCGCCTGCGCCGGCGCCTGAAGGAACCGCTCACGATCCCCCGCCTCGCGCGCGAAGCGGGCATGAGCACGCGTACGTTCGTGCGGAGATTCCAGGGCGCGACCGGTCTCCCGCCCGGCCAGTGGCTGACGCAGGAACGTCTGCGCCTCGCCTGCACGCTGCTCGAAAGCGCCCGTGCGCCGGTCAAGACGGTCGCCGAAACCTGCGGCTTCGCGAACGAAGCGACGCTGCGCCACCACTTCCGCAACCACCTGGGCGTCAGCCCCGCCGCCTACCGCGAAAAATTCGGCCGCCCGGCGGCCTGAGGAGGCGGACCAACCCATGAAGCCCAAGCAACGCGAACCCAAAGAACCGCGCAAGCAGCAACGCGGCGTCGCAGCCGCGCGCTGCCTGTGCGGCGGCGTCGAGCTCGAAATCGCCGTGCCCGCGTTCTGGGCCTGGCACGATCATTCGGCGTCGAGCCGCCGCGCGCACGGCGCCGCCTACGCGACCTATGTCGGCTGCTACAAAAGCCGCTGCCGCGTGACGAAGGGCGAGAAACTGATCGCGCGCTACGACGATGCCGAAGCGGGCAGCGTGCGCCGCTTCTGCTCGCATTGCGGCACGCCGTTGATGTACGAGCGCAGCCGGTCGCCGCGCATGATCAACATCCCGCGCGCCCTCTTCACGACGCGCACCGGCCGCGAGCCGCTCTACCACGTCGCGATCGA
>CAZLRW010000210.1:1303-4825 GCA_964561925.1 uncultured Flavobacteriaceae bacterium | reverse complement strand
AAGCGCGTCGGCATTCTCATCTCCGGGCGCGGCAGCAATATGCGGGCGCTGATTGAGGCGGCGCGTGCGCCGGACTATCCGGGCGAAGTCGTGATCGTCGTCTCGAGCCGGATGGAGGCGGAGGGCTTGAGCGTCGCGCGCCAACTCGGCGTCGAGATTGCGCTGGTTGATCAAGTGCGTTTCCGGCGCGAGAACCGCGACCGCGAAGCCTTTGACGCCGAACTGCATCACGTGTTGACGCGCGCGAATGTCGAGTTCGTATGCCTCGCCGGCTTCATGCGCATTCTTTCGGCGGGCTTCGTCCGCAAGTGGGAAGGCCGGATCGTCAACATCCACCCTTCCCTTTTGCCCGCGTTCAAGGGGTTGAAACCGCAAGCGCAAGCGTTGGCGGCCGGCGTGAAGGTCAGCGGCTGCACGGTGCACTACGTCGTACCGGAGCTGGACGCGGGGCCAACGATCGCGCAGGCCGAAGTGCCGGTGCTTGACGGCGATACTGAAGAGACGCTGAGCGCGCGCATTCTTGAGGCTGAGCACAAGCTCTATCCGGAAGCGTTGAAGACTGCGCTCAAACGGCTGTAACCGTCTGGGAGCGCTGGCTTCCAGACGACATTTGAACGCTTGAAAGAAGAGCCGGCTGGAAGCCGGCGCTCCCGGGCTACAGCATCGCCTTCGCCGCATTCCGACCGCTCGCGCCGCTCAAGCCCCCACCGCCGTGCACGCCGTTGCCGCAGAGGTAGAGGCCGTCGACCGGCGTCTTGTGCGTCGACCAACCCGGCATCGGGCGCATGAAGAACATCTGGTCGAGGATCAGCTGGCCGTGGTTCAGGTCGCCCTCGGTCAGGCCGTAGGTCTTTTCGAGATCGAGCGGCGTCAGCGATTTCATCTCGCGGATGCTCGACTTCAACTTCGGGAACGATGCGGCCGCCGTGTCTACGGCGAGGCGTTCGAGGACCGCGCGCTCCTGACCCCAATCGCGCTCGCGCAAGGCGTAGGGCGCGAACTGAAAATGGATGGAGACGACGCGTCCGGCGCTCGTGATCTCGAGATACGGCCACTCGGAAATCTCGCCGTACTTCGCCGCATCGTAGGCGCGTTCCAGGTAGCGGATCGCGGGCGCAACGGCGAGCGTGCCGCTGGGTAAGCCATGATTGCCATCCGTCAGCAGATGCACCTTCGCGACCGCGCCGCGCATCTTGATCGATTGCGTGGCCCAGACGAACTCTGGCGGCAGCTCCGGCGCGCCGACGAGGTCGAGCAACGTGTGGCGCGGGTCGGCGGCGGAGACGACGGCGCGCGCACGGATCTCTTCGCCGTTTGCGAGGCGCACGCCATGTGCGCTGAGGTCGTCGACGATCACGCCTTTGACCTCCGCAGAAAGACGCAGTTCGCCGCCGTTCGCTTTCAGCGCGGCGACAAGAGCCTCCGCGATGCGTCCGGTGCCGCCTTCGACGCGCCGATGGCCGGGGCCGCCGCGGTTCAGCCAATTGTGCAACAGCGTGTAGCCCGTGCCCGCCGACATCGGTCCCAGCGTGTGACCGTGCACGGCGATCGAGGCGACGCCCGCGCGCACGACGTCGGACTCGAACCATTCCTCCGTGAGTTCCAGCGCCGACATTGGCAACGCCCGGATCACGCGAAACATGTCCTTCGCGCCCAAACGGCGCAGGCTCAGCCCAAGCTTGGCCAGCGGCCACCCTTCGCTGAGCGAGACGTGCGGCAGTCGCGGCATCGGCGTGCGGTAAGCCACATCCAGAAACGCCGCCGCCTCGTTCAAGAACGCGGCGAAGGCCGGCCAGCGTTCGGCGTCGCGCTTCGAGAACGCGCCGATCGAGGCTAGCGTCTGGTCGTCGGCGTCCGCCGTCAAACGAAGACTGCGCCCGTCCGGCAGCACGGAAAGCAACGGCTCGTTCGCCGCGGCGGGCACGCCATGCCGATCGAGCGCCAGGTCGGTGACGATGTCCGGGCGCAACTGGCCGCCGGCGTGCAGTGCGTCCACCTTGAAGCCGTCGCCGAACGACTCCGTCGCCGCCTGCCCTCCGGCGATTGCGCGGCGTTCGAGCACGAGAACGCGCTTACCCGCTTTCGCGAGATAGTTCGCCGCGACCAAACCGTTGAGGCCGGCGCCGATGACGATGACGTCGCGCTCGGCCATCAGCGCCAATCCTTCAGCACTTCGTGCGCGGCGAGCTTGCCGGCGGCACCCATGACGCCGCCGCCAGGATGCGCGCCGGACGCGCCGAAGTAGTAACCGGGCAGCGGCGTGCGGAAGTCGGCCCATTGCGGCGCGGGGCGCAGGAAGAACAACTGATGCAGCAACAGCTCGCCATGAAAAATGTTGCCGCCGGTGATGCCGGCGATGCGCTCGATGTCCTTCGGCGTGATCACCTGTTTGCCCACGATTGCCCGGCGGATGTTCGGGGCGTAGCGTTCGATCGTCGCGATCACCGTCTCGCCGAACGCGTCGCGCTTTGCGTCGTCCCAGCCGCCTTCGATGTCGTAGGGCGCGTATTGCACGAAGCACGACATGACGTGATGGCCGGGCGGGGCCATGTCGCGATCGATCATCGAGGGGATGATCATGTCGATATAGGGCCGCTTCGAGAACTGGCCGTACTTCGCCTCGTCGTAAGCGCGCTCGATGTAGTCGATCGACGGGCTGATCGAAATCGCGCCGCGATGCAGCGGGCTTTCGCCGGGCAGGCAGGTGAACTCCGGCAATTCGCTGAGCGCGATGTTGACCTTGCCGGAAGACCCGCGGACGCGGAAGTTCTTGATCTGCTGCGTGAACTCGTCAGGGAAGTGTTTGCTCTCGACGAAGTGCAAGAAGCTGCGCTTTGGGTCGGCAGCGGACATGACGACCTTCGCGCGCAACTCATCGCCGTTTTCAAGCGCGACGCCGGCGGCGCGACCGCCCTTGACGATAACCTGCTTGACCGGCGCGTTCGTGCGGACCTCGGCGCCGAGCGCGCGGGCGGAGGCCGCGATCGCCGCGGTCACGCCGCCAGTGCCGTTCTTGGCAAAGCCCCACGCCCGAAACGCGCCGTCGATCTCGCCCATGTAGTGGTGCAGCAAGACATAGGCGGTGCCCGGCGAATGCGGCCCTAAGAACGTGCCGATGATTCCGGACGCCGACTTCGTGCCTTTCAGCGGATCGAACTCGAACCATTCGTTGAGCAGATCGGCCGACGATTGGGTGACGAGTTTCGCGATCCGGTAGAGTTCCTTCTCGCTCAAGCTCTTGGCGTATTTGCCGAGCTTGAGCAGGCCCAGCATGTCGCGCACCGACAGCGACGACGGATCGGGCGGCACAAGGCTCAAGACCGGCTTGATCGCCTTCGCCGCACGCGCCATGACGCGGCTGTATTCGTCGGCGGCTTCCGCATCGCGCGGCGAGTGGCGGTAGAGCTCCCGGCGCGTCTGATCATGATCGCTCCACGCCGCGAGGTAATCGCCGTTGTCCATCGGCGTGACGGTGCTGGGCAGGGGGAGGATTTTCAGCCCGTGACGCGGCAGCTCGAGATC
>CAZLRW010000210.1:0-1203 GCA_964561925.1 uncultured Flavobacteriaceae bacterium | reverse complement strand
GTCACCGATGTTCCGGGTTCGTAGTGCGGGCGCTGCAGGTGGGCGAGCGCGATGTACTTCTTCAGCACCGGCGACCATGTGCTCGTCGACGCGTAACCGACCTGCCTGCCCTCGTGCATCACCGGCAGGCTTCCGCGTACCGCCATTGCGGGGATTTGCGGCGGCAGGCCGACGGCGGCGTAGAGGCGTTCGAGGCCTTCCCACTCGATCTCGAGGCCCATGAGTTTCCACGCCGTGCCTTCGCGCTTCTCGCGTTCGAGCGCACGGCGGCCGACGAAGTAGCCCTTCTTGTCGAGGTTCACCGCCCAGTCCAAACCCATTTCGAGCGGCGATGACTTCTGTCCGTCGATCCAGGCATGCGTCGTCGCGGTATAGTCAACGTCGACCATGAAAAGGCCGGCCTCCACGCGCGCCATGTCCATCGCGAGGATGCCGCAAGGCGTGATGCCGAAGTCGCGGCCCGCGTCCATCAGCCGGTCCCATACCGGCAACGCCCGCTCCGCATCCATCCAGATTTCGAAGCCGAGATCGCCGGTGTAGCCGGTGCGCGAGACGCTGACCGGAACGTTGCCGATGCTGGTGTGCGTCAGGCGAAAATACTTGAGCTTGTCGAGCGGCTCTGCGCAGCAGCGGTTGAGCACCGCGCGCGACTTTGGACCCTGCAGGCTCAAGGCCGCCATCCGGTCGGTGACTTCGGTGACTTTCACGTCGAGCCCGACCGCGTTCATCGCGAGCCAGCGCAGCGACGGTTCGGCCGAGGTCATGCGAAAGCGGTGCTCGTCCAACTTGGCGACCGTGCCGTCGTCAAGCATCTTCCCGTCGTCGTCGCACCAGCCGGTGTAGTAGACTTGGCCCACCTGCATTTTCAGGACGTCGCGCGTGGTGACCTTGTGCAGCAGGCGCGCGGCATCCGGCCCCTCGATCAGGTACTTCATCAGCGGCGAGACGTCGATCAGCGCCGCGCCATCGCGGATCGCCCAATATTCGTGCTCGAGAGAGAGCTCGTAGGAACCGAGCACGATGTACCCGGCCCAACGCCGCCAGTTCTGCGTCACGCTCAAGCGCGAGGTGCGCTCGTGAAACGGCGTGCGTTTGAGTTCGAGAGTTTCAAGCATTGACGGCGGGACCGCGAGTCATGCGCGACAGAGACACCATTCTGCCGCGCATGTTCAAGCCCGGACGTCAGTCCATCAACTTCCGCGT
>CAZLRW010000209.1:0-4856 GCA_964561925.1 uncultured Flavobacteriaceae bacterium | reverse complement strand
TGGTCTCCGCCCTCTCGTGCTGTTCCCTGGTTGTTGGCCCGGTTAGATCAACGCAGCAACGAGGACCAAGCGCCCATGGACATGCCCAAGGATCGCATCGAGACGCTGCTGGCGATCATGGCGCGGCTGCGCGATCCGAACGGCGGTTGCCCGTGGGACTTGGAGCAGAACTTCGCGACCATTGCCCCCTACACGCTCGAGGAGGCCTACGAGGTCGCCGATGCGATCGAGCGCAACGACATGGCCGCGCTAAAGGACGAACTCGGCGATCTGCTGCTGCAGGTCGTGTTCCATAGTCAGATGGCGACCGAGGCGCGCGCCTTCACGTTCGCCGACGTCGTCGCCTCGATTTGCGACAAGATGATCCGTCGCCACCCGCACGTGTTCGCCGACGCCAAGGTTGCGGATGCGGACGCTCAGACCGCGGCCTGGGAGGAGCTCAAACAACGCGAGCGTGCCGCGCGCGGCGCGCCGGCCGCCGGCGTGCTCGACGACGTTCCCCTCGCCCTGCCCGCCCTCGCCCGCGCCTTAAAGCTTCAGAAACGAGCGGCGCGCGTCGGGTTCGATTGGAAGGATCGCGCGCCGATCATGGCCAAGCTCGCCGAGGAGATCGGCGAACTCGAGGAGGTGATCGCCGCCGGCGCGCCGGCCGCCAAACTTGCCGACGAACTCGGCGACATCTTGTTCGTTGTCGCCAACATCGCGCGCCGCCTGGGCGTCGATCCCGAGGACGCGCTTCGCGGCACGAACGCGAAATTCGCCCGCCGCTTCGCGCACATCGAGGCCACGATCGCCGCGAGCGGCCGCAAGCTCGGCGAGGTCTCGCTCGAAGACATGGACGCGGCCTGGAACGACGCGAAGCGCCGCGAGCGTTCGTGACGGCTCAGCCGCGCACCAGGCGCCCGCCGAAGCGGCGCTCGAACTTCGGGAGCGCGGCCGACGCGATCGCGACGCGCAGTCTGACGCGGCCCTTCGCATCGCTCGTACGCTTCAGCACCTCGGCGTTCTCGTAAGCCCAGGCGATGTCCGCGCCGGCGTCGGGCTCAAGGCGCAGATCCGCTTCGATGGCGCTTGCGGCGATCGTCTCGTCGATCATCGCGAGTAGTTTGGCCGCCCCCTCGCCCGTGACCGCGGAGACCGGCACGCTGCGCGGTTCGCGCTTCCCGTTCGCGGCGACCGGGCGTTCGGCGGCGGGCACGAGATCGATCTTGTTCCAAACTTCGATCATGCGGTCCTGCGCGTTCTCGCCGACGCCGAGTTCCGACAGGACGTTCAGCACGTCGTCCTTCTGCGCCTGCCAATCCGGATGACTGACGTCGCGCACGTGCAGCAGCAGGTCGGCTTCCAGCACTTCCTCCAGCGTCGCGCGGAACGCGGCGACGAGTTGCGTCGGCAGTTCGGAGATGAAGCCCACCGTGTCGGAGAGGATGATCCGCCGCTTCGACGGCAGCACGAGCCCGCGCATCGTCGGGTCGAGCGTCGCGAACAGCTGATCTTTCGCGACGACGGCGGCACTCGTCAGCCGGTTGAACAGCGTCGACTTGCCCGCGTTCGTGTAGCCGACGAGGGCTACGATCGGAAACGGCACGCGCTTGCGCGCCTCGCGATGCAGTTGGCGCGTGCGCTTCACGTCGTCGAGTTCGCGTCTCAATTTCGCGATCCGATCGCCGATCGCGCGCCGGTCGGCTTCGATCTGCGTTTCGCCGGGACCGCCCAAGAAGCCGAAGCCGCCGCGCTGACGTTCCAAGTGCGTCCACGAGCGGACGAGGCGGCCCTTCTGATACGTCAGATGCGCAAGCTCCACCTGAAGGCGACCTTCTGCGGTGCGCGCGCGTTCGCCGAAGATCTCAAGGATGAGGCCGGTGCGATCCAGAACTTTGGTATCCCACGCCTTCTCCAGATTGCGCTGCTGCACGGGGCTGAGCTGGCCGTCGCAGATCACAAGCTCCGGCTTCTCCGCCGCGCACAGCGCCTTCAGCTCGTCGACCTTGCCTTTACCGATCAGCGTCGCGGGACGCGGCTCGCCGATAGGCGCGGGCAGGGCCGCAATCACGTCGAGCGAAATCGCGGCGGCAAGCCCCCTCGCCTCTTCGAGGCGCGCGTCGAGCGAGCGCGGCGACGTTCGATCGGCCGGGCGTTTGAAAAAGGGATGAACGACGATGGCGCGGCGCGCCGCCGTCTGTCCGTTGTGTGTTTCGGTCAAGTCAGGCCCGCATCAATGTGCTTCGGCCGCGACGTCCGTTTCCTGTTCGAACAGCTGCACGGGCACCGAAGGCATCACCGTCGATATAGCGTGCTTGTAGACCAGCTGCGAGTGGCCATCGCGGCGCAGCAACACGCAGAAGTTGTCGAACCAGGTGATGATCCCCTGAAGCTTCACGCCGTTGACCAGAAAGATGGTCAAGGGCGCTTTGTTCTTTCGACAGGCGTTGAGGAACGTGTCCTGCAGATTCTGCTGTCGCTCACTCATGGGTTGGCCCCATTTGTTACTCGTATGCGCACCCTTTTGCCTGATGGACGTGACACTCGTGTGATGTACGTCAGGGCGCGACTCGAATTGCTCCGTACACCATCGATAAGCGAACATGGCCGAGGTGCGGCAGTCCGGCAAGGGGCTCGGCGTGACAAACGTCGCAGGCTCGCCGAACATCAGGGTTCAAGGACGCCACGGTTAACTATCTAAGCGCGTGCTCCAGTAAGCGTCCCGAAGCTTTGCCGCAACCGGCCCATGTGAAATCCTGACACCGTCGACAGTGGTGACAGGAAGCAAACCAAACGACGCGGCCGTAATGAAGGCCTCGCGCGCCGTCTTTGCCTCCGCCGGCGTGAACGCGCGCTCGTCGAAAGCAATTCCGAATTGCCGGCACAGGGCCAAGAGTTCGCCCCGCGTGACGCCGGGCAGAATGTCGGGTCCGAGGCGCCTGGTCCGCAACGTGCCCTGCGCGTCGACGATCCAAGCCGTCGTCGACGAACCCTCGGTGATGAAGCCGCCGGCATCGACAAGCCATGCCTCGAACGCGCCCGCTTCGCGCGCCGCTTGCTTCGCCAGCACGTTCGCGAGCAACGCCGTCGACTTGATGTCCCTCCGCGCCCAGCGCGCGTCCGGACGCGTCACGACGGCGACGCCGGACAGCGCGAGCGCATCGTACTTCTCGAACGACAAGCTGCGCGCGGTGACGACGAGCGCGGACTTCACCTGCGCTGACGGAAACCCGTGATCGCGCGGCGCCACGCCGCGCGTCACCTGCACGTAGACGAGCCCGTCGCGCACGCGGTTCAAGCGAACCGTCTCGCGCATGATGTGGCGCAGCGCGCGATCGCCGACCGGCGCGCGCATCTTCAGTTCGCCGAGCGAGCGCCCGAGCCGCGCCAAATGCGGTTCTTCGTCGATCAACCGGCCAGACCTGACCGCGCACACTTCATAGACGCCGTCCGCGAACTGGTAGCCGCGATCGTCGATGTGCACGCGGGCCGACGCGTGGGTGACATAACGGCCGTTCACATAGGCAATGCGGGACATCGGAGCTGGCTATCGGACGAGGTGACGAACGAAGGGAACAGAGATAGAACCGGGCGCACCGGTTGCGCAAGCCTGCCTGCCGGAAACCCACGTCGACAATGCCATGACGAACGTCCGACCGCTTCTTTGCGCTGCCATCGCGCTGCTCTCGCTGCAGGCGCCCGCGCACGCCTACACGCAGAAAGAGGCGGACGTGCTGTTGAACGTCACCTACGCGGTCGCGACCGCAGGGCACAAGAACCGCAAGGGCGCCGAGGCGTTCTGCCGCCAGGCGAAGAGCTTCATCACGAAGAAGCCGGAAGACGCCTATCTTCACGCGCACATCGAACGCTGCTTCGGCGCGGTGGCCGCAGCCTTCGACGACAAGCCCATCGCCTGCAAACGCTACAAGAAGGCGATCGATATCTGGGAACGCACGCCGCCGCCGAACGACCACCCGCAATCGGTCGCCAGCCGCGTGCAGCTGCGCGACGGGATGCTGCGATACCGCAGGGAGAACTGCGCGGCTTGAAGCACGGCCGCGGGACGACGCTGCCTACCCCTTCGCCCGCATCAGCATGCCGTAGAGGTCCCGCGGATCGTCGGGGTCGGCGATCATGTCCAGGTTCTGCACGAACTGCGTGCCCTTCACCCGTGCGTGCACATAGCGCAGCGCCGCGAAGTCTTCGATCGCAAACCCCACGCCGTCGAACAGCGTGATCTGCTTGGCGCTCGTGCGCCCAGGCGCATGGCCGCCGATCACCTGCCAAAGCTCCGTCACCGGATGATCGGGCGCGAGCTGTTGGATCTCGCCCTCGATCCGCGTTTGCGGCGTGTACTCGACGAAAATGTCGGAGCGCAGAAGAATGTCGCGGTGCAGCTCGGTCTTTCCCGGACAGTCGCCGCCGATCGCGTTGATGTGCACGCCCGAACCAACCATGTTGTCGGTCAAAATCGTCGCGAACTGCTTGTCCGCCGTGCAGGTCGTGATGATCTGCGCCCCTTCCATCGCCGCTTCCGCACTCGTGCAGGACGTCACGCGCAAGCCCGTCCCGCCGAGGTTCGACGCCGCCTTGCGCGTCGCCGCTGGATCGATGTCGTAGAGCCGCACGTGATCGACGCCGCAAAGCGCACGGAAGGCCAGCGCCTGAAACTCCGACTGCGCGCCGTTGCCGATCATCGCCATCGTGTGCGCGTTCTTCGGCGCCAGATGCTTCGCCGCCATCGCCGACGTCGCCGCTGTGCGCAGCGCCGTCAGGAACGTCATCTCCGACAGCAGCAGCGGGTACCCCGTCGACACGTCGGCAAGAACGCCAAACGCCGTCACCGTCTGCAGGCCCGCCGCCATGTTCTTCGG
>CAZLRW010000208.1:0-4864 GCA_964561925.1 uncultured Flavobacteriaceae bacterium | reverse complement strand
GCGCCGCAATTGATGTGGCCCAAGGCCTCGCAATAGACGGCGGCGTAGGAGTAATCGAGGCCGAGACCGCCGAATTTCTCCGGCTTCGTGATGCCGAGGAAGCCGGCCTTGCCCATTTTCCCGAACACCTCGTGGGCGGGGAACGGCGGGCTCTCCTCCCACTTGTCGACGTTCGGGTTGATTTCCGTGTCGATGAATTTGATCAGCGAGCGGCGGAGTTCTTCGTGTTGCGGGGTCAGCTGCATCCGTCAGTTCTTGGTCCGCGACACGTACATGATCACCCGATAGATGATCCACATCGGCAGCACGATGATAGCGCCCAGGATCGCGTAGCCCGACGCCCAGTCGAGCGTGTCGATGACGACGCTCCAGGCTTCGCGGATCGTCTGGCCGAAATTGCGCCAGAGGTCCATCGGGTCGATGCCGAGGAAAAACAGCACCAGGCCGACGATGAACGACAGCAGCGCCAGCTTGAACAGCGTGGGGACGATCGGGCCACCGAAGATTTTGTCCATCATGATCGCATCGTCTCCTCTGTCACGTTCGCAGCGGCGCCTTTGCGCGCTTGCATATCCTTCCAGTACTCAATGCCGATTTGGCTTATGGCCAGAAGCAAGGCGAAAAGACCGAAGCAGACGTTCAGCGCGATCAGGAACTTCGGCGTGCCGCCCGAAAGCCGACCGATGAGCACCACGACGGTTGCGAAAACCGCTGCGAAGATCAAGACGCCCAGCGTGATAGCCATGGCCGCGAACGGCACCATCTGCCACGTTGCGCCTTCGAGCTTTGCGATAATGCCCGCAACCAGCAAAGCAAGAGACAGCAACAAGGCAAATGTGCCGGTGGTGGTCGATCCTTTCGCTTCGGCTTCCATCTCGCGTCCTCACGAAGCCGGCAATTTTGCCGTCAAGAAGATTGCCACCACAAGAGTGGTGACGCTGAGAAACGTCGCCAAGTTGAAGGCCCGGAGCGGTCGCAACGGCTTCCCTCTCAGGGCGCTATAGATCGTGGCAAGTAATGCGACGGCGAGGCCGAACAGCAAAATCACGCTGACACCCGCGCCGAAAAGATCGGTGTCGATGGGCGTCCACGATCGGGACTCCGTCGAGATCGAGTCGATCCTGAGCGCCGCTGCGCCCGCTGCCGCGTAGATCAGCATCGCCAGAAACACGATCGGTTGGTTCCAGAACGGCTTGCTCATCACATCCTCGCCACGCCGAACGAGTTCGGGCGTAAAATACGTTCACCGGCCTCTTTGCAGACGTCAAGGCAGAGGCCCAAGACCCGGCGCGTGTCGCGCGGGTCGATGATGCCATCGTCCCACAGGCGGGCGGTCGCGAAAAGGGCGGTCGACTCCGCGTCGTAGGTGTCGACGATCTGTTTCGCGACTGCCGCAAGCATGTTCTCGTCCGGTTCGCGGCCGGCGCGGCGCGCGCCGTCCTCTGCCACGATCGTCATGACCTTGGCCGCCTGTTCGCCGCCCATGACCGCGATGCGGTTGTTCGGCCAGGCGAGGATGAAGCGCGGGTCGAAGGCGCGGCCGCACATGCCGTAATTGCCGGCGCCGAACGAGGCGCCGATGTGGAGCGTGAGCTTCGGCACGGCGGCGTTCGTCACGGCTTGGATCATTTTCGAGCCGTGCTTGACGATGCCGCCGCGCTCGGCCTCGGTGCCGACGATGTAGCCGGTCGTGTTCTGGAGGAAGACGAGCGGGATGCCGGATTGGTCGCAGAGCTGGATGAACTGGGCCGCCTTGACGGCGCCGGCCGTGTCGATGGGGCCGTTGTTGCCGATGATGCCGACCGTGTGGCCTTCGATCGCGGCGTGGCCGCAGGCCGTGTGGGGTCCGTAGTCGGGCTTGAAGTCGAGCCAATCGCTGCCGTCGACGACGCGCGCGATCACTTCGCGTACGTCGTAGGGCTTGCGGTAATCGAGCGGCACGACGGACAGCAGTTCTTCGGCGTCGTAGATCGGGTCCTTAAACGTGCGCTTCGGCTGGGGTCTCGCCCAGCCGATATGGCCTAAGATCTCGCGGGCGAGGCGGATGCCGTCGCGGTCGTCCTCGGCCATGTATTCGGCGAGGCCGGAGACCTGATAGTGCAGTTCGGCGCCGCCGAGGTCTTCGTCGGTTGCGATTTCGCCGGTCGCGGCTTTGAGCAGCGGCGGTCCCGCCAAGAAAATCTTCGAGCGGCCGCGCACGACGACGACGTAATCGCTCAAGCCCGGCTGATAGGCGCCGCCCGCGGTCGAGGACCCGTGCACGACGGCGACGACCGGAATGCCCGCCTTGGACAGCCTCGCGAGGTTGGCGAACGATCGGCCGCCGCGCACGAACATCTCCGCCTGGCGGAACAGGTTCGCGCCCGCGCTTTCGACGAGCTGGACGAACGGCAGCTTGTTCTCGAGCGCGATCGCTTGGGCGCGCAGAGATTTGTCGACACCCATCGGCGTGGCGGCGCCGCCTTTGATGCCGGCGTCGCTCGCGCTCACCACCACACGCGCGCCCGCGACCGTGCCGATGCCGGTGATGACGCCGCCGCCGCTTGCGTTCTCGGCACCGTCGTCGTCGTGCATCTTGAGGCCGACGAGCGTCGAGAGTTCGAGGAACGGCGTGCCGCGGTCGAGCAGAAGATCGACGCGGTCGCGCGGCAAAAGCTGGCCGCGCTCGGCGAATTTCTTCGCCGATTTGGCGGAGTTCGCGCGCACCTTCGTTTCGAGCGCGCGAACCTCAGCCAGAAGTTTCAGATGGCCCTCGCGGTTCGCGCGGGCGGTGTCGGCGTTCAGGTCGACGCGGCTTTCAATGGCGGGCATGAGCGGAGATTGCAATTAACCGTGTCCGCCGTCCATGGGGTAGTCGAGGGGCGAGGGGGCCGTTAGATTGCGGCCGCTTTCGGTTGGGGCTCCCCTTATGGTTCGTTCTCTTCTCGTGCTCTTGCTTCTGTCGTTCGTGCCGGCCGTCTTGGCGGCCGACGTGAAGCGCGTCGAGCGCGGCAGTCTCGTGCTCGAGAATATTCCGGACACGCCTGCGTCGGTGCGCGAGCGGTTGCGGCTCTATCAAGCGGCGCGCGGGGCGGTGTTTCTCGATTTCATGCCGGACGGGCGCGGCATCCTCGTGCAAACGCGGTTCGGCGAGACGAACCAGCTGCATCGCATCGACGCACCGATGGGGATGCGCCGGCAGATCAGTTTTTACGACGAGCCCGTGAACGTCGCGCAGTACCGGCCGGGCAAATGGCCGAAGCGCACCGTGCTGTTCAGCCGCGACGTGGGCGGGGATGAACTCTTCCAACTCTTTCTGCTCGACGACCGCACGGGCGACGTCGTGCGGCTGTCCGATGGGCGCACGCGCAACACGGACGCGGTGTTCTCGCGCGACGGCAAGTGGGTCGCGTGGTCGAGTGTGGCTGCGGACTCCGGCCGCTACCGCATCATGGTGGCGGATGCGTCCGATCCGAAGACCGTGCGCACGGTACTGGAAGAAGACGGCGACTGGAGCCCGGGCGACTTTTCGCCGGACGGGCAGACCTTGGCCGTGACGCGCAACATCTCGGTTTCGGATCAGCAGGTCTGGCTCGTGGATCTGACGAACGGGCGGAAGGAGCGGTTGAAGCCCTCGCCGGTGAAGGTGTTCCGCGGTTCGCCGAAGTTCGCGCCGGACGGGCAGGCGCTTTTCTACATCTCGGACGAGGATTCCGAGTTTCGCCGCGTCGTGCGCTACGACCTGAAGACGGACGACGAGGATTTTCTCACCGGCAACCTGCCGTGGGACGTCGAGGCGATCGAGATGGCGCCGAACGGGCGGATGCTCGCGCTCAGCGTCAACGAGGGCGGGGTGTCGCGGCTCTATACGCTGGACACACGGCGCGGCAAGCCCGTGCCGGGACCGAGACTCGCGCCGGGTGAGATCGAGAACATGCGCTTCAGCGGCGACGGGCGCAGGCTGGGCTTCACGCTAAACGGCACGGCCGGGCGCGACGCGTTCGTCTGGGACATCGGCAAGCGTGGGCCGGTCGCCTGGACCGACAGCGAAGTCGGCGGGCTCGACAAGGCGGCGTTCGTGGTGCCCGAACTCGTCGCGTACGACACGTTCGACGAGTTCGACGGCAAGCGGCGCAAGATTTCGGCGTTCGTCTACAAACCGAAGGGCCAGGGGCGCGTTCCCGTCGTCGTGCAGATTCACGGCGGGCCGGAGTCGCAGTTCCGTCCGAACTTCAACGCGTTCGTGCAGTATCTGACGCAGGAGCTGAAGGTTGCGGTCGTGGCGCCGAACGTGCGCGGCTCGACCGGCTACGGCAAATACTTCGTCGATCTCGACAACGGGCAGCGGCGAATGGATTCCGTGCGCGACATCGGAGCGACGCTCGATTGGATCGGCAAGCAGGGCGACCTCGACGGGCGGCGCGTCGCGGTCTACGGCGGCTCCTACGGCGGGTTCATGGTCTATGCGTCGATGGTCGAATACGGCGACCGATTGGCGGCGGGGATCAGCTCGGTCGGCATCTCGAACTTCGTGACCTTCCTTGCGAACACGAGCGCCTATCGGCGCGACCACCGGCGCATGGAATACGGCGACGACCGCGATCCGCGGATGCGCGAGTTCCTTGAGCGCATCTCGCCGCTCGCCAATGCTTCAAAGATCAAGAAGCCGATGCTGATCATTCAGGGCGCGAACGATCCGCGCGTGCCCGCGTCGGAGTCGGCGCAGATGCTGAAGGCGATCCGGGCGAACGGGGTCGAGGCTTGGTACATGCTCGCCAAGGACGAAGGGCACGGCTTCCAGAAGAAATCGAACCGCGACGCGCAGAACGGCGCGATCTCGACGTTTCTGAGGCAGAAGCTGTTGGGGCAGCGGGTGGAGTGATCA
>CAZLRW010000207.1:0-4873 GCA_964561925.1 uncultured Flavobacteriaceae bacterium | reverse complement strand
GCGCGGGATGCGTTCGCGTGCGCTTCGATGAAGGGCCGGCAGGATGCCGGCGCTCCCGGGCGCTCCCAGGCTTACCCGGCGAATTTCGTGAGGCTTTGTTCGTAGGTGATCACCGGCGCGGTGATCAGGCCGTAGCCGTCTTCCTCGCCCGTGGGGTCGATGAAGATCATCGAGTGCTGCTCGGCGGGGAGTTTGTAGTCGCGGTTCTTCGCCACGTCGACGACTTCCACGTCGAACGTAAACGCGCGGTCGGTCTCGGCGACGAGCCAGTGCGAGTTCTCGCGCTGGTCCGACATCGTGATCAGGCCGCCCGCGCCCAGCGTTTCGTTGCGCATCGGCCTCAGCAGCACCGCGTCGCCCTTCGCGGGGTCCGGCAAGTCGATCATGCGGTCGAACGTGCGGGCGTGGAACTCGCCGTCGACGACGAGATGCGCGGACACCATGTTGTTGTGCACGTGGGGCACGACGGAACCGCCGCGCCGCAAGCCGACAAAGCGGATCGACCACGGGCGCGCGATGCCGCCGACGTCGATCTCCGGCGGCAGGCTCAGTTCCGCATGCTCCGCCATGCGCGACTGCAGCGCCATCGCCTTCGTCAGGCGGTCGAAGTCGAGATAGCGGCGCAGCTCGCCCAGCTCGACGCCGGCGTGCAGCAGCGTCAGGCGGTCCTGCCACTCGGTGAGCGCGATGCGGCCGGCCGCGAGATCGCGATTCAGATCGGCGAGGTTTTGCGCCCACCGGTCGAGGCTTTGGGGAACCGACGCCAACGCGCCGGCGCGCGTGATGCAGGACAAACCCGCGGCGAGGGCGAACGAGCCGACGAACGCTCGGCGATTCAGGGTGCTCATGACGGGCCGGACCCTAGCGCCGCGGCGGCCTGTGGAAAAGGGCCGGCGTCACTTTTCTCTCGCAAAGCGGCCGGCGTTGCGTGCCGTCCTCACGCGCGCTCTTCGGTGCGGGCGCCGGCGAACACGTACGGCGTGTGGCGGCGGGCTTGCGCCGCCGGTCATGCGGACGCGGCGCACCGAAACCAGGCCGCTGTGCGCAGCGCTACGTTCGGCGAGACTTCCTGCGCCGGGCGCGGCGTCACCACTGCTTAAGCATCGTAGAATCGGCCGAGCGGAGTGATTCGGCGGCGTGCTGCCGCCGCACGGAGAGGGGACCCACCGATGCTGACGCGCACGCAGATCAAGAGCATCTTTCCGCGGGCGGCCGAGGCCGACGTCGACGCGTTTCTGAAGTTCGGCGAACAGGCGCTGAAGAGTTCCGGCATCTTGGATGCGGTCACGCGGCTGCAGTACTTCCTGGCGCAGCTCGGGCACGAGTCGAACGGGCTGACCAGCCGCGAAGAGGGTCTGAACTACTCGGCCGCGCGGCTGATGGAAACGTGGCCGAGCCGGTTTCCCACGCTCGACATCGCCAAGCAATACGAGCGCAATCCGGAGAAGCTCGCGAACTTCGTCTATGGCGGGCGCATGGGGAACGTGAATCCGGGCGACGGCTATCGCTTTCGCGGGCGCGGTTACATTCAGCTGACGGGCCGCGAGACCTATCGCGAGGTCGGGCGCGTCGCGGGGCTCGACCTCGAGACCAACCCCGATCTGGCCGCCAAGCCCGAGAACGCGATCCGCATCGCCTGCGCCTATTGGACGTGGAAGAACATCAACCCGGCGTGCGACGTCTCGGACTTCACGGCGGTGACGAAGAAGATCAACGGGGGCACGATCGGGCTCAACGACCGGCTGCATTGGCTGAGCAAGGTCAAGACCGTGGTGAACGCGCCGCCGGGCACAACGCCGGCGAAGCCTGTGCCGACGACGACCTCGACCACCTCGACGTCGCCCTCGAAGCCGAAGCCCACGCCGGTGTCGGGCGAGAGCGAAGCGGACGGGCTTGCCAATACCGCCGTGCTCGAAGCGCAGAAGAAGCTGACGCGGCTCGGCTATTACAAGGGCGTCGTCAACGGGATCTACAATCAGATGATGCGCGCGGCGTTGTGGGCGTTCCAAAAGGACGAGGATCTGCCGCAGACCGGACGGCTCGACACGCGCACGCGCGAAGAGCTCAACGTCTGACGCGTCAGGCGTTCGCTTCGCCGAAGGTTTCGCGTTCGCGGAACAGCACGGCCAGGATCACGCCGGTGAGGCCGAACACCGCGAAGGCGGGGAAGCTCAAGAACGTCAGAATGCCCTCCGGCACGGGCGCGGGCAGGATGCCGGGCACCCAGGCCTTGAACGCGGCGACGCCGGTGTCGCTGAACAGCGCCCAGACCGCCTCCACCGAGCGGAGCTGCGGTTCGGTGCGGGTCTCGAGCATGGTCACGAAGTCGGCGCCGAGCAGCATCAAGCCGAGCACGATCAAGATCAGCGCGACGAAGCGGAAGACTGCCATGAAACCCACCTGCCCCTTTCGAACCCCGCGGGCATCGTAGCTGAGAGCGGCGCGGGGGGACAAGGTTTACGCGGCCCGTGCGCGGGCCGCCGTCCGGCCCCCTCAAAGACCGGCCGAAAACTGCGGCCACGGCGCACGCGGTTTCGCCTTGCAGGCGGGCGGTCGGCGACTATAGTCCTGCGCCCGCGCTCGCACCCTTTCTCCCGCGAGTTCGTCAGGACAGATGGCCGAGTGGTTTAAGGCGCACGCCTGGAACGCGTGTATACCTTCACGGGTATCGAGAGTTCGAATCTCTCTCTGTCCGCCATTCCGGCTTGGGCGAAATGAAGGTCGTGCTGAGAGATGCGCTCGTCGTCTTGATTCCGGAGACGGAGGGCGAGGCGGATGCGCTTGCGCGTTGGAAGGCGGCGCATGGCGGTCACGTGCTGCACGCGCGCGCCGACGCCGGGCCGGCGGCGGCCGCCGCGCTGGAGCTGCACGATCTGGGTCCGCGCGCCGACGCGTGCCGCGAGCCCATCAACGTGGTGAGCAGCAGTCCCGATCCCGCGGTGCGGCTGATCGGCAATTTGGCCGCGACGCCGTTCGAACTCGACGGAAGGCGCTATCGCTCGGTCGAGTCGTTCTGGCAGGGGCTGAAGTTCCCGGACGCGGCGGCGCGGGCGCGCATCGCGGATTGCGACGGGCCGCGCGCGCGGTCGGAGGGACGCCTTCAAGGCTACGGCCAGACGATCGTCTATGAAGGCGTCGAGATCGCCGTCGGCACGCACGCGCATTGGCGGTTGATGGAGCGCGCGTGCGCGGCCAAGTTCGAGCAGAACGACGACGCCCGCGCGGCGCTGATCGCCACCGGCGCGCGCCCGCTCGTCCACATCGTGAAGCGCGACAGCCGCGCGATCCCCGACGTGATCATGGCGCAAATTTGGATGCGGCTGCGGGGGCGGTGATGTCGCGGGCGACTGCGACAGACTGGTTCGCCGACTTGTCGGTGCCACTGGAGGAACGATGAACCGCTCCCTATTCTGCGCAACAGCACTGGCATGTGCTGCGACTGCGTCCATGTCGTGGGCGGACACGCCATCAGAAGCGCCGGACCACCACGCACTCCCGCCTGAGATCAGCGAAGGGCTTGAATCGCGAATCGTGATGCCCGACCCATGGCGACCGCTAACGTCCTACGTGCGGTACTACACATTGGCGACGTTGGAAGATGGCAGCCCCTACATCTACGGGGATTTTTTTGCGACCAAGCCCGGTGAAGGCTATTGGAAGGTCGTCGCGCCGGACAAAGTGCCTTCGGGGTGGTCCGATGGCGGGTGTGCTCGCCTTTCGTTTGGGGCGCGCTTCACAACCATGGAGATTGATCAACCTCTCTGCAATTTCGGATAGTCACCTGGTCTCGATTGAAGAAGAGAAATCGGCAAGATGTAACGCCCCATTCGGGTTCGCGCCAGCCGGTGAAGCGAGGGCCAGGAGCATCCTGTCACCGACTTTCCTCTCCCGCTCGAACCCTGACACACTACAGTATTTTCCGCCGAGCGAGCAGACCGGCAGCATTCCTAGTCCTTCGCTGCACTGTAACTGTCGGCGATCGTACGCTAATGTGCACTCGCATCGTGGGGGTGTTCAATGAGAGTCGCTGCTGCGCTGACCGGTATGTTTGTCGCGCTGTTGGGCGCGGTCATCGCCGTCATCATGCTCGTGCGCGTGCCGGACATGTTTGAAGTCCGCGGCGACGCAGAGATCCCGTACACGCCCGACCGGGCCGAGATCACTGCCTCGATCTATGCGGAGGCCGATGTGTCTTTGGATGCGGTCAAGGAAGCGGCAGCGACGATGCGGCTCATTCTGGCCGCGTTGAAGGAGGCCGGGGTCGCCGACAAAGACATCAAGACGGCCGAGGTGCGCAGCGGGCTGCTCGACGACTCCAGCGAGCGCAATCGGGCGCCGGACGCGAAACGCTCGTACTATGCGGAGCAAGCCGTCGTGCTGACCGTTCATGATGTGGCGCGCGTCGGCAAAACGCTCGATGCCATTGCGCGCGCCGGCTCCAACTATTGGAAAGTGCGCTACCACGTCAATGAAACGCGCGCGAAGGAACTCGAGGCCGAGGCGCGGCGGCAGGCGCTGCTCAACGCGATCGCGACCGCCGATACCTACGCCCGCGACGGGAAGTTCACGCGCGGACGCGTTCTCAAGATTCAGGACGAGGAGGTGAGCTTCCCGGAGGTCGATTATCCGGAACGCGCCTACCGCACGAGGCGTTCGGTGGTTCGTCGCGAAGGTGTCGAGAGAGTGACTGTCACTGGCACGCGCGCGCAGATTCCGGACACGACGTTCGACATCCCGCCGCCGCGCGAGCAAGCCGCGACGGCCACAACGCACGTTCTCTTCGAGATCGATTGACGTTGCGGTGGCGAGGATGGGCTGCGCAAGCGCCGTGTCATCGTGTGTGCCGATCACTCGCTGTCCCGCGACTTGGCGA
>CAZLRW010000206.1:0-4886 GCA_964561925.1 uncultured Flavobacteriaceae bacterium | reverse complement strand
TGGTGCGCAGTACGTTTGCGCTCTTGGCGGAGCTCGAGGCGCGCGACGGCAATCCCCGTGCCGCGCTTTGTGCGTTCGAAACGCTCAAGAAGAAGGTGTCGGGCTACGCACCGTCCCCGGCGCTCGCCGATCTCCTGCGCCAAGCCGAGCTGGATCTGTCGGGCACCGCGCCTTTGCTCAACGATGTCGAACTCGTCGAATCCGGACGCGAGGAGATTCCGACGCATTGGTCTCACGCCCTCTTGCGCGACACGTTCGCTTTCCAGAATCTGCAGGGCAACTTGAAACGCTATCGGGTCACGTGCCCTACAAGCGATTTCGAGGGCGACGTCGGGGCGGCGGGCACGGTTCGCGCCGGTCGTTCCGCCGGGCCGTGCACGCTCGAGGTGTTCGGCGATCCCGGCGCCAAGTTTACGCTCGACGAGCGGTGATCGCTAAGGCAGCAACTTCAGCTTCCGCAGACAGTACGCGATCTCGTCGCGCATCAGCGCTTTGATGGCGGCCTCCATCTTTTGCCCCTGCTCCGGCGTCAGCTTTTCGAGACCATCGACGTTCAGGTCGTCGGCGCGGCGCGCGAAGCCTTTGGTCGTGGCGAAGGCGGCCGAGTCGCTGTCCAGCGGACATTCATCGACGTCTTCGAACGTGCGGCCGTCGACGACCGAAATTACGCCGGTCGCGTAGACCCATGCCCCGTTCCTGCCGGGGAACATGCTGCCGCTGCTTGTGAGGAGTCCCGGACCGACAACGTGTGTATCCATTGCGGTCCATTCCCAGATGAAAGGCCAAATCACGACGTAAGCGTCGACGGGCTCGCCGTTCGCAGGCTTTGCGTGCTTGCGTAGACTCTCCTTCGGACTTGGCAGGCTCCACATCAACATCTCTTCAGGGTTGGGTGCGATTGAGCCTTTTGCGAAGGTAACGGGACGTAGCTCGTATTTTTGCTTCAGCGCGGTTTCGAATTCGCCGGCAAGATACTTGTCCATTTGCCATTGCGGGATGGAACTACGCTGTTCGCGTTTCGACGCGAACCCCGTGTGGATGTAATAGACGTAGTCGCTCCAGTCGGCGACGATGCCGATCGTACGTATCGGCGGGCGTTCGTCGGCGGCCGTCGCGGCGCCCGCGGCCAAAGCGACAAGAAGTGCAACGAGCGCGATCTCGGCTCCGCGGAGCGCATCGATTGGCATGGCAACCTCTCCCGAGTGTTAGGCCGTCTCCTCGAATAGTTCTCGGCCGATCAGCATCCGGCGGATTTCGCTGGTGCCGGCGCCGATTTCGTAGAGTTTTGCGTCGCGCAAGAGACGGCCGGTCGGATAGTCGTTGATGTAGCCGTTGCCGCCCAAGACTTGGATCGCTTCGAGCGCCATCCAGGTCGCGGTTTCGGAGGAGAATAGGATCGCGGCGGCGGCGTCCTTGCGCGTGGTCTCAGCCCGGTCGCAGGCTTTGGCCACGGTGTAGACATAGGCGCGTGCGGCGTTCATGCGGGTATACATGTCGGCGAGCTTGCCCTGCATCAGCTGGAACGTGCCGATCGGCTGACCGAATTGTTTGCGCTCATGGACGTAGGGAAGGACGGTGTCCATCGCCTGGCGCATGATGCCCAAGGGTCCTGCGGCGAGCACGGCGCGTTCGTAGTCGAGGCCCGACATCAGCACGCGCACGCCTTCGTTCAGGCGGCCGAGCACGAGTTCTTCCGGTACTTCGCAGTCGTTGAACACGAGTTCGCCCGTGTCGGAGCCGCGCATGCCGAGCTTGTCGAGTTTCTGAGCGGTCGTGAATCCTTTCATGCCCTTTTCGACGATGAAGGCGGTGATGCCGCGCGGGCCGGCGTCGGGTTCGGTCTTGGCGTAGACGACAAGCACGTCGGCGTCGGGACCGTTCGTGATCCACATCTTCGAACCGTTCAGCACGTAATTCTTGCCGCGCTTGTCCGCGCGCAAACGCATGCTCACGACGTCGGAACCCGCGCCCGGTTCGGACATTGCGAGCGCGCCGAGGTGCTGGCCGGAGACGAGTTTCGGCAGGTAGTGCTTCTTCTGCTCGTGACTGCCGTTGCGGCGGATTTGGTTCACGCAGAGATTCGAATGCGCGCCATAGGAGAGGCCCACTGCGCCCGAACCGCGGCTGATTTCCTCCATCGCCACGACGTGCTCGAGGTAACCGAGGCCCGAGCCGCCGAATTCCTCTTCGACCGTGATGCCGAGCAGGCCGAGTTCGCCCAGCTTCGGCCAGAGGTCGCGCGGGAATTTGTTCGTCTTGTCGATGTCGTCGGCCCGCGGGGCGATCGCGTTCGCCGTGAAGCGCTCGACCGTTTCGCGCAAGGCGTCGGCGGTCTCTCCCAGGTCGAAGTTCAAGCCGCGGAAGGCGTTCGGGATCATGCGTCGTCCTTAGCTCACGGATCGTAGGCTTCGACCGCGTCGGAGGCGGTGAACACGCCGAAGACGCCGGCACCGGCGCCGCCGCCGATCACCCACCAGCGCCCTGCGGCAACGCCCGAGGCTGCGGCCTGGCGGGCGGTCGGAAGCGGGGCCGCCTTGCTCCACGTGCGCGAGGCGATGTCGTAGACGTCGTGGCTCGCAAACGTCTTGAGCGGGCGCCAGGTTGCGCCGCCTGCGACGTGCAGCTTGTTGCCGACGACGCCCGCGGTCAGTGCGCCGCGCGCCGACGGCAACGACGGCAGGGCGGACCATGCGTTCGCAGAGGGATCGAAGACTTCGAACGCGTTTGTGACGCTGCCGTCCGCGCGCACGCCGCCCACGGCATAAACGCGCTTGCCGTCGCTGGCCGCCGCAAGGCCGCGGCGCGGCGTCGGTAGCGCCGCGCCAGTCTGCCATTTGTCGTTCGCAGGATCGTAGATCTGCGTCTTGTCGGCTTCGCTTCCCGAACCGCCGACGACGATCACGCGGCCTCCGGCATAGACCATCGCGTGCGCGGCGCGGGCGAGCGGCATCGAGGCTTTGCGTTGCCACGCGGCGGTTTCGACATCGTAAGTCCAAAACTCCTTGCGCGGTTCGCCGGGCTTATCGGCCGCGTAGCCGCCGGAGACGAAGACCGTGCGTCCGTCCGTCGCCATCGCAAAGTTGACGAGGCCTTTGGGCAGCGCGGGCAGGGGGCGCCACATTTCTTTCGCGGCATCGAACACGTCGAAGGCGTTCGACGGGTCGCCGGCGGCGGCGCCGCCGCCTACATAAACGAGGTCGCCCGCGGCCGCCGCCGCCAACCCTGCGCGCGGCGTCTCCAGCTTTTCGGATGCGGTCCAGCCGCCGGCTTGCGCCGGGGCGGATGCGAATGCCGTCAGGATCGCGAGGCTCGCGACCGCGTGTCGAATGCGTTTCAAGGAACTCACCGCAGCAGAACCCACGTTGCCAATCCTAAGAACGAAAGGAAGCCCACGACGTCCGTCACCGTGGTCACGAAGACGGGCGATGATACGGCCGGATCGACGCCCGCCCGGTCAAGGCCCACCGGCACGAAAATCCCCGCGATCGCGGCCGCGAGAAGGTTGATCGTCATGGCCGCGGCGATCACCGCCGCCAAGGCCCAGTCGTTGAACCAGACATAGGTTATCGCGGCGGCGATCAGGGCGAAACCGGTCCCGTTCATGGCCCCGATCAGCATCTCGCGGTTGACCACCCGCCAGAAATTCGCCTGGTTAAGCTCTTTCGTCGCAAGTGCCCGGACGATGACGGTCAAAGTCTGCGTGCCGGCGTTCCCGCCCATGGACGCAACGATCGGCATGAGAATGGCAAGCGCCACGATCTTTTCCAACGAACTCTCGAAAAAGCCGATCACGATCGAGGCCAGGATCGCAGTCAGCAGATTCACGAACAGCCACGAGAAACGCAGGTAGGACGTCTTGCGGAGCGGCGCGGAGAGGCTGTCGCCGTCGGCCACGCCGCCCAGCGCCAGAACCTCGGCCTTGTGCATTTCCTGCAAGACCTCGACGACGGCACCGGCGCTCAACACGCCGACCAGTCTTCCTTCCTCGTCCGTCACCGGGGCGGCATTCAGATGGTAGTGCTCGAACAGATAGGCGAAGGCCTTGCGGTCTGTGTCGGCGGGGATGACCGTCATCTCGGCCGAGGCGATGTCGGCGAGCGTCGCGTCGGGGGCGGCGCGCAGCAGGCGGCTCAGCGCGACGAGACCGGTCGGCCGCCCGTCGCCGTCGACGAGGAAGATGTCCTGAAACTCCTCCGGTGCTTCGGGGGCGGTGATGCGGGCCGCCGCTTCGGCGACGGTGAGCGAACCGGGCAGCGCCAGGAACTCGCGGTGCATGACGCGGCCCGCCGATTCCTCGGCGAACAGCAGCGCGTCCAAGACCTCGGCCCGGTCTTCGAGCGGGACCTGCGCCAGCACTTCGCGCTTCTCGGCGTCTTCGAGATCCTCAAGAACGTAGGCCGCGTCCTCGACGTCGAGTTCCTTGACGGCTTCGGCCAGCGTCTTCGTGCCGAGCTGGCGGACGATTTCGGTGCGCAGGTCTTCATCGAGTTCGGAAAGAACTTCGGGGTCGATGTCGCCGCCCAAGACCGCGACGAGGGCGCGCCGGCCGGCCGCATTCATCGTGCCGAGCAATGCGCCGAGGTCGGCAGGGTGGAGCGGATCGACGAGCGCCTTGATCGCGGCCGCGTCGTTCGCCTCCAGCGCATCGAGCACGCCGGCCAACAGCGCCGGGGTCAGGACCTCTTGGGTTTCGGCGGCGGGCGCGGCTCTGGCATCGCTGCTGGTTGGGGCCATGGCGCTCTTAGCCGGTGTTGGAGAGGACAACAGCCGCAGACGATAGGCGGCGGCGATCAAGAAATCCTCAACGGCGCGCGTTGGGCCTGCGATCGAATGGTGCGGTCAAGAAGACTCGAACTTCCACGGGTCGCCCCGCTACCACCTCAAGG
>CAZLRW010000205.1:0-4917 GCA_964561925.1 uncultured Flavobacteriaceae bacterium | reverse complement strand
GCAACGCAACCGAACCACAAGGTTATGTTCCGCTCATCGCCGGCATCATCCGCGCAGCGGATAGCGCGCTCGGCCCCGGTGGCCGCCTTTGGTTGTTCGGCGGCGCCGCCGCGCTCGACATTCCCGGCACCGCAAAGATGACGGTCGATCTCCCGCTGATCCCGAAAATGTTCCGGGCGCACAAGACAAACCTCGAACGCGTATCGCAGACGAAGCTCGACTGGTCGATGCTCTGCCCCGGCCCGATGACCGAAGCTCCAGACGGCAAACCGCACCAAGGCCTGCGCATCTCCACCGACATCTGGCCGGTCCCCCGCCCCTGGATCACGAAGCTGCTCCCATCGATCGCAACCGCGATCGCCTTCGCCCGCAAAATGCCCGAGATGACGATCACGTACGAAGACGCGGCCCACGTGATCCTGACGAACCTCACCCCAAACGGCCCCTATTCGAGGAAGCGCGTCGGCATCGCACTGCCGCCCGGCATGAAAGGCCACAAGAAACTCCCGACCGCCAAACGATGAGCGGGCCTGGTGCCCCTGTTAGTTGCAGTCGACGGCAAAGTGTGAAGCGCGATCACGCCTCGGAGCGCGATGCTGCGGACTTAACAGGATCGGGACCAAATCGATTGGGCCCACGCGTGCCCCGCAAGAAGTAGAGTTCAACGAACGCCCACAGCAGTGGCGTCATCGCAACCGCCACGAACACAGGCCGCGCGAAGCGCGCCGTGCTCTCCGAGAGCCCATTCGCGCGAAGAAGGTCGAGCAGCCAAACACTCGAAGCGAGTAGGAAGATAGGGACCACGTAGATCACTAGAAACCACCAACCGCTGCGTCCCCGATCATGCAACCGCCTTATCACAGCCAGGATTGAAAGCGCGGCTAGCGGAGACAAGACCAACAAGAGTAGTTCGGCCCGCTCGGGCAGCTCATCGCGCAGCAACCACGCGATCAGTACAAGGCAGGCGCTACCGGCGAAGGCAAAAAGAATGAACCCACCACGGCTAAGCCGCCCGTGGATATCGAACAAAGCCGTTATCACCCTAAGCAACCGCTCATCCTTTCCGACTGCTGCACCGCAGCAATCGCAGTCGAAAGTTACGTGCGCAGCCTGCCGTAGGAATGAAACGCCAATGCCGGGACCATCGCAAGCAACACTCGAACCGCCAACCATATCTTTGCCGTGACCCCGCCCCGTCATTGACGCTAGGGCCGCCCGCGCCTATCCACTGCCCCGCGAAATTGAACCTCCACGCGAGCGAAACGCGATGTCGACAGCGCGCAAGAACAAGCCGCAGCTCAAGCTTCACATCCCCGAACCGAAACACCGCCCCGGCGACACGCCCGACTTCAGCCACATCAAGGTCCCGAAGGCGGGCGAGATCCGCAAACCCGACATCAACGTCGCGGCGAAGGACACGCTCGACATCGCCTATTCGTTCATCCGCGTGCTTGGCGACGACAACAAGGCGCACGGTCCCTGGAACCCGAGCGTCGACGTCGAAACGCTGAAGCGCGGCCTGAAGCACATGGTGACGGTCCGCCACTACGACGCCCGGATGTTCGCGGCCCAGCGCCAGGGCAAGACGTCTTTCTATATGAAATGCACCGGCGAAGAAGCGATCGCCGTCGCGCAATCGGCCGCGCTCGATCCGGAAGACATGTGCTTTCCCACCTACCGCCAGCAGGGCCTGCTCATTTCGCGCGGCTATCCGATGCTCGACATGATGTGCCAGGTCTATTCGAACGAGCGCGACCCGCTGAAGGGCCGCCAGCTCCCGATCATGTATTCGTCGAAGAAGCACGGCTTCTTCTCGATCGCGGGCAACCTCGCGATGCATTACAGCCAAGCGGTCGGCTGGGCGATGGCCTCGGCCTATCGCGGCGACGACCGCATCTGCGCCGCTTGGATCGGCGACGGCTCGACGGCGGAAGGCGACTTCCACACCGCGCTCACGTTTGCCGCCGTCTACAAGGCACCCGTGATCCTGAACGTCGTCAACAACCAGTGGGCCATTTCGAGCTACCAAGGCATCGCCGGCGGCGACGAATCCACGTTCGCCGCGCGCGGTATCGGCTACGGCATCCCGGCCTTGCGCGTCGACGGCAACGACTTCCTCGCCGTCTATGCGGTCACGAAGTGGGCCGCCGACCGCGCCCGCGCCAATCTCGGCCCCACGATGATCGAACATTTCACCTACCGCGTCGAAGGCCACTCGACCTCCGACGACCCCAGCCGCTACCGCCCCGCCGACGAAGCAAAGGCCTGGCCGTTCGGCGACCCGGTCGACCGCCTGAAGAAGCACCTGATTGCGCTGGGCAAGTGGTCTGAGAAAGAGCACGCCGATATGGACGCCGCGATCGCCGAAGACGTCCGCAACACGCAGAAGGAAGCGGAGTCCTACGGCACGCTGAACTCCGGCAAGATGCCGAGCGTCAAAACCATGTTCGAAGACGTCTACAAAGAAATGCCCTGGCACATCCGCCGCCAGCGCCAAGAGATGGGGATCTGACGATATGGCCATCACCCAAAATTCGTCATGGCCGGGCTTGACCCGGCCACCCAGGGCAACCTCACAAGCGCTGCCAAAAAAATCTCACACAATGAAACAATGGAACAATGATGCGCCTTCGGCGCGAAGCGCCCATCGTTTCATAGTTTCATTGTGTGAGACTCTTTCTGAGTCTGAGGGAGCGTCCCTGGGTGGCCGGGTCAAGCCCGGCCATGACGAACTTTGTTTTGCATTCGAGCGGAGCCGCTAGTCATGGCCACCATGAACATGATCCAGGCGCTGAACTCCGCCATGGACGTCATGCTGACGAAGAACCCCGACGTGCTGATCTTCGGCGAGGACGTGGGTTACTTCGGCGGCGTCTTCCGCGCGACCGACGGCCTCCAGAAGAAGCACGGCGTACAACGCTGCTTCGACTCGCCGATCGGTGAATCGGGCATCGTCGCGACCGCGATCGGCATGGCGGCCTACGGCTTGAAGCCCGTGATCGAAATCCAGTTCGCCGACTACATCTATCCGGCCTACGACCAGATCGTCTCGGCCGCCGCGCGCCTCCGCTACCGCTCGGCCGGCGACTTCACCGCCCCGATCACGCTGCGCTCGCCCTATGGCGGCGGCATCTTCGGCGGCCAGACGCACAGCCAAAGCCCCGAGGCGCTCTTCACCCACGTTTGCGGCATCAAGACGGTCATCCCGTCGAATCCGTATGATGCGAAAGGTCTGCTCATCAGCGCGATCGAAGACGAAGACCCCGTGATGTTCTTCGAACCGAAGCGCATCTACAACGGCCCGTTCGACGGCCACCACGACCGCCCGGTTCAACCGTGGGCGAAACACAAGGCAAGCGACGTGCCCGACGGCTACTACACGGTCCCGCTCGGCAAAGCCGCGATCGCGCGCGAAGGCAACGACCTCACCGTCATCGCCTACGGCACGATGGTGCACGTGGCGCTCGCCGCAGCTGACGACACCGGCATCGACGCCGAGGTCATCGACCTGCGCTCGCTGATCCCCGTCGACATCGAGACGATCAAGGCATCGGTCGAAAAGACCGGCCGCTGCGTCATCGTCCACGAAGCGACGCGCACCTCCGGCTACGGCGCCGAACTCACCGCGCTCGTGCAGGAACACTGCTTCTATCACCTCGAAGCGCCGATCGAACGCGTCGCCGGTTGGGACACACCCTACCCCCACGCGTTCGAGTGGCAGTACTTCCCCGGACCTTCACGCGTCGCCGCCGCGATGCGCCGCGCGATGGAGGGCTGACGCGATGGGCCGTTTCATCTTCAAACTCCCCGACGTCGGCGAAGGCACTGCCGAGGCCGAAATCGTCGCCTGGCACGTCGCCGTCGGCGACACGATCAAGGAAGACCAGCACCTCGTCGACGTAATGACCGACAAGGCGACCGTCGAAATGACCTCGCCGGTTTCGGGCAAGATCGTCGAACTGCGTGGCGAACCGGGATCGATGGCGCCCGTCGGCGCGCCGATCGTGATCTTCGAGGTCGATGGTGCCGGCAACGAGGCGGAAGTGAAATCGAACGGCGCTGCCGCAGCCGCAAAGACGGCGAAGGCCGCCCCGCCACCGCCGCCCAAGCTCGAAGAAAAGAAACCGGCGCCGAAGCCCGAACCGATCGCGGCGAAACCAACGCCCGCGCCCGCCATCACCGCGCCCACGAGCCCACGCAAATTCGGCGACAAGCCGCTCGCCTCGCCCGCCGTCCGTCAGCGCGCGACGGAACTCGGCGTCCACCTGCAATACATCCGCGGCACCGGCCCCGCCGGCCGCATCAGCCACGCCGACCTCGACGCCTACATCGCCAAGGGCGCGCCGACCGCGCGCCCCGGTGGCGGCGGCCTCGTGCAACGCGAGGGCGTCGACGAGATCAAAGTCATCGGCCTCCGCCGCAAGATCGCCGAGAAGATGCAGGACGCGAAGCGCCGCATCCCGCACTTCGCCTATGTCGAAGAAATCGACATGACGGAGCTCGAAGCGTTGCGCGCCCACATGAACAAGACGAAGCGCCAGGATCAGCCGAAGCTGACGCTGCTGCCGTTCCTGATGCGCGCGCTCTGCCGCGTGCTGCCGGAGTACCCGCAGATCAACGCGCGCTTCGACGATGAAGCCGGCGTCGTCCACCGCTACAAGCCTGTGCATATCGGCATCGCAACACAAACGCCGAACGGCCTCATCGTCCCCGTCGTCCACCACGCCGAAGCGATGGACCTCTGGCAAGCAGCCGCCGAAGTCGCCCGCGTCTCGACCGCAGCCCGCGAAAACAAAGCGACGAAGGACGAACTCTCAGGCTCGACGATCACGATCACGAGCCTAGGCCCCATCGGCGGCATCGTGACGACGCCCGTCATCAACCACCCCGAAGTCGGCATCATCGGCCCGAACGCGA
>CAZLRW010000204.1:0-4940 GCA_964561925.1 uncultured Flavobacteriaceae bacterium | reverse complement strand
GCGGTGAAGCGCGCCCGGCTGCAGAAAAAGCGATCGTCCGGCACGATATCGACGGGCAGGTCCAGCCGCCGCGACCACGAGGTCATGTCCTCCAGCAGCCGCCATTCGCCGGGCTCCGTCACGCGCAGACGCGTCGCGCCGTGGCGTGCGATCGCGCGCTCCACCTCGCCGAACAGGCTCTGCGTGTTTCCTGCGTCGTCGAGCCGCGTGTAGGCCACCTGCCAGCCGGCCGCGCGCAACGCCGCCGCGAAATGGCGCATCGCCGAAAACAGGAACGCGATCTTCTTCTTGTGATGTCGAACATAGGACGCCTCGGCCATCACTTCGGCCATGACGACGGTCGTCTCGCTCGGCGTCAGTCCTTTGAGGGCCGCGATCTCGGGCGTCAGTTGATCGCCCAGGATCAGCACCATCGTCCGGTCGGATCGAGATTTTCCGGCACCCATGGACGATCCAGTTGTTGAACCGAGATGATCTACGGACCGTACTCCGTTTCGGATCGGCGCCGTCGTGTCCCCGCAGGGCGGTTAACGCCTCCTGAGCGACTCCTTTGCGCTAATCCAATCGGCCGCGCGCCCCGTACAAGCTTGCGTATGCAGGAGCAGCCGCAATGGCGACGATCTATCGTTTGATCATGGACGAACGCGTCAATCCTTTGGCCGTGCTTCCCGCCGCGCAACGGTTTCAGATCATGGTTGCGCTGGCGATGATGTGGACCGCGATCTTCTGCGCGGGCGCGGGCGCCTGGGTATGGTACGGGCAACTCGTCACGTTTCACATTTGCGTCCTGCTGGGCGTGACCGTCACCGCCTTCGCCTTCAACCTCGCCCGGCGCGAACACGCGCGCGTGACGACCTATCGCGACCACCCGCGGCGTGACGGTACGGCGCGCTATGACGACGTGTGGGGCGGCTGAACCACATGGACGTCGTGAAGTCTTCCGGTCCGGCGACGGCCGAACCCGTCTCGGCGCGCATCCGCGCCCGGATCGCCCGGGCGAAGCGGCGCTTTCACGCCAACGACAACATCGCCGAATTCGTCGAACCCGGCGAACTCGACGCGCTGCTCGAAGAGGTGCAGGCGAAATTCAAAGCCGTGCTCGAAAGCCTCGTCATCGACACGGACAGCGACCACAACACGCAAGAGACCGCGCGCCGCGTCGCCAAAATGTATCTGACGGAGGTGTTCCGCGGGCGCTATTCCACGGAACCCAAGGTCACCGAATTCCCGAACGTCGAATCGCTGAACGAACTGATGATCGTGGGTCCGATCACGGTGCGCAGCGCCTGCAGCCACCATTTCTGCCCGATCATGGGGCGGCTGTGGGTCGGTCTGATGCCGAACGAGCACTCGAACCTCATCGGCCTGTCGAAGTACTCGCGCCTCGCCGAATGGGTCATGTCGCGGCCGCAGATTCAGGAGGAGGCGATCACGCAACTCGCCGATCTGCTGATCGAAAAGGTCCGCCCCGACGGTCTGGCCATCGTGATGGAGGCCGACCACCACTGCATGCATTGGCGCGGCGTGAAGGACAACGCATCGAAGATGATCAACAGCGTGATGCGCGGATCGTTTCTGAAGGATCACACGTTGCGGCGGGAGTTCCTCTCGCTGCTCAATCTCAAAGACTGAGGCTCGACCCCGCATGCTCGTCCGTCTTCTCTACGCCAGCCGTCCGGCGACGCCGCTGACGCCGGGCCTTGCCGACGCGATCTTTGCGCAGTCGCGCAAGAAGAACCCGGCTGCCGGCGTGACCGGGCTGCTGTGCGTGGCCGACGACGTGTTCATCCAGGTGCTCGAAGGCGGGCGCGACGAGGTGTGCGACCTCTACCATGCGATCGCGCGCGATCCGCGGCACAAGGACATCAAGCTGCTGAGCTATGAAGAGATCGGCGCGCGCCGCTTCGGCCATTGGACGATGGGTCAGGTCCATGCCGCCAAAATCAATCCGTCGCTGCTGTTGAAGTATTTCAGGCGGCCGGCGATGGATCCGTTCGACGCGCCGGGTCATGCGACGATGGCGCTGCTCGAAGAATTGGTCGCAACCGCGGCGATCACGGGGCGCGCCGAACAAGGCTGACGCTGCCGGGTCTGGATCTCTCATGGGCGATCTTTCTGGTCTCGCGGGCGGTCTGGCCGTCGTCGTCGGCGCGGGTGGTGGCATCGGTTCGGCGGTTGCCAAGGCGCTCGACGAAAGCGGCGCATTCGCGCGAACGATGGGCTTTGCGCGGACCGGCGCGCGCGCGATCGACATCACGAACGAGGACAGCGTCGCCGCCGCAGCCCAAACCGCGCAAGAGACCGGTCTGCCGCTCCGCTTGCTGTTCGTGGCCTCCGGCTTTTTGCATGACGGCGAATACCGGCCGGAGCGCGCGTTGCGCGATCTTTCGCCGGCGCACATGGCCAAGGCGTTCGCCGTGAATGCGATCGGGCCCGCGCTGGTGCTGAAGCACTTCGCGCCGCTGTTGCCTAAATCGGACAAAGCCGTCGTGGCGCTGCTCTCGGCCAAGGTCGGCAGCATCGGCGACAACCGTCTCGGCGGCTGGCACAGCTATCGCGCGTCGAAGGCGGCGTTGAACCAGATCGTGCGCACCGCCGCGATCGAGCTCGCGCGCTCGCGGCCGCAGGCGATCTGCGTGGTCTTGCATCCCGGCACCGTGGCGACGCCGTTGTCGGCGCCGTTCGCCAAGGGCGGTCTTGATGTGCGGTCGCCCGACGTGGCGGCGCGCCGGATGTTGGACGTGGTGGCTGCGCTCGAACCTCGGCACAGCGGCAGCTTCCTGGATTATCGGGGCGGCGAACTGCACTGGTAGCCGCGACGTCGCGTGCATGATCCGGCATCGCCGCGTCCGCGTAGGTCCCTCGGCAGATAGTGCAAAGGTGGGCGCCATGCGGCGGTTGAAAGTCCTTTTGATGACAAGCGTGTTTCTTTCCGGTTGTGCGGCGATGCCCGCGTTCGACGCACCGCCGCCGGCGACGAAGCTGGTGCTGGAAGAGGCGCTGAACGGCCGGACGTTGGGCGACGGCGTCTTCGTCAACGGCATCACCGGTGGTGAGACGAAATTCACGGTCGTGATCGACGGCGCGTGGGACGGCAAGGTCCTGACGTTGGTCGAAGACTTCACGTTTGGCGACGGCACGCAGGAGCGAAAGACCTGGCGGCTGACCAAGACCGCCGACGGCGTCTACAGCGGCGTACGCGAGGACGTGATCGATTCAGCCGACGTGCGTCAGGACGGCAACGGCGTCCGGCTCGACTATTACGTCACGCTCACGACCGGGCTTGGCGGCATCGATGTGCGTTTTCAGGACCTGCTTTACCTGAACGCCGACGGGTCGATCGCGAACAAGGCGGTCGTGTCGAAGTTCGGACTGCGCGTCGGTCGCGTGGACATCACGATGCGGCCGCAGGCGCGTTGACGTGTTTAGAAGCACGCACCCTTCTTTCAAGGGCGAGGAGCAAAAACAAACTTCATCGCCTCTCCAATCCGCATATGCGAGGCGCACGTAAGAACGGACGGTCTTTGCGGGAACGAAGAGAACCACCCGCAACGCTCGTTCAAACGAAACAAGGAGTATCTCATGTCGTTCTTTCGCAAAGCGATGCTGGCCATCGCGCTCGTGATCCCCGCCGTCGCGATGCCCGCCATGGCCGGCGGCAGCTACAAGGCCGCATCGAACACGGTCGTGGACGTCGCCGTGTCGAACCAGGATTTCTCGACGCTCGTCGCCGCGCTGAAGGCGGCCGATTTGGTCGATGCGTTGAAGGGTCCGGGTCCGTTCACGGTGTTCGCGCCGACGAATGCGGCGTTCGCGGCGCTCCCGCCGGGCGCGCTCGACGATCTCTTGAAGCCTGAGAACAAGGCGAAGCTGCAGGCGGTGCTGAAGTACCACGTCATTCCGGCGCGCATCGAATCGTCGGCGCTGGCCGGCAAGAAGCTGACGTCCCCGCCGACGTTGCAGGGCGGCACGCTCGCCATCGACGCGACGCGCGGCGTGAACGTCGCCGGCGCGAATGTCGTCAGCGCCGACGTGCGCGCCGGCAACGGCGTGATCCACGTGATCGACAAGGTCCTGCTGCCCGCGAACTAAGGCGAGGCAGCCTCTCCGGCGACGCCCCGGCCCCTTTCTCCCCGGCCGGGGCGCCGTCCGTTTCGACGTCTACGAAGGAGCACTCACGATGACGCACTTGTTTCCCGGGTTGGCCGCCATTGTTCTCGCCGTGGGCGCGGCGACCTTTGCGGCGCCGGCGCAGGCCGACACCGAAGAGCCGCGCTTCGCCGTCGTCGACAAGATCGGCGTGATCGACGTGCGCGAATACGGCCCCAGGCTCGCCGCCGAAGTCGTCGTGCAAGGCGATGAGGAGAGCGCGCGGTCCGACGGCTTTCGTCTTTTGGCCGATTACATTTTCGGCAACAACACGGCGCGCACGAAGATCGCGATGACCGCACCGGTGGCGCAGACGCGCAACGAAAAGATTGCGATGACCGCCCCGGTGGCGCAGACGCGCGACGGCAGCGGGTGGCGCGTGCGCTTCTTCATGCCCGCGAAATACACGCGCGAGACCTTGCCGCAACCGATCAATCCCGCGGTCCAGATCGTGGAAGTGCCGGCGGAGACGATGGCGGTCTTGCGGTTTTCGAACAGCCGCAGCGCCGAGGCGATCGCGACGCAGACCGCCGCTCTGCTTCGCGGGGTCGAGAGTTCGCGTTGGGTTGTCGCCGGTGCGCCGGTCACCTGGCTTTACGACCCGCCGTGGACGCTGCCGTTCTGGCGCCGCAACGAAGTCGCGGTGCCGGTCAAGCCGCGGTAGCGGGTAGCGACGTCGAGCCTAACGGACACGAAAAGGGACGGCCGAAAGCAAGGGCCGGTCGGATCCCGGGCGGTTACGCCGCGAACGCGACCTGCATCTGATCGACCTGACGGATCGGGCCGGGTTT
>CAZLRW010000203.1:0-5022 GCA_964561925.1 uncultured Flavobacteriaceae bacterium | reverse complement strand
CCGCCGCAGCCACCACCAGACACAGAGAAACTCTGTCTCACCCGCCCTCGACCGTTGCCGCTTCGAGCTCCGCCTGCACGGGTGTCTCGTCGCGGCGGGCGATCGTGGCGAGCCATTCTTTGCTCCATTTGTTGTGCGTGATTTCGCGGAGCTGGCGCTGGGCTTTGTCGAGCGGCGGCGCTGTCCCCGAGCCGACTTTCGCGGCGAGCGCGGCGACGCCGACGGACAGGCCCTTGAAGGCTTGGTACTCGCGGTGCTCCGACGAACTCCAGCCCAGGATGCGCTGCTTGACGATCGACTGGCGCAGCAGCTGCACGCCCTGACGGAACAGACCTAGCGTCTTAATGTCGTCGTCGCTCAGCGTGAGTTCGCTCGCGATGCGCAGCAGGATCGCCTCCCCGTTCGCCTCGAGGGCCGCTGCGCGGCGCATCAGGTCCCAGAGCGTGTCGTCGCCCATTTCGTGGTCGGCGTCGCGGAACGCGTAGTTGCACAGCTTCCAGAGCGCGAAGAACTCGCCGTAGAGGCGGTAGAACTCGGCAACGCTGGCCAGACTGTGTTCGCGCCGGCGCTGGCGCAGCGCCCACTCGGCGCTCAGGCGGTTGCCGACGAGCCAGGCGAGCCCCACCGCGACCACCGGTCCGATGAGCGCCTTCATCATCTCAAAGCCGATCGCGTCCAGCATCGCGGTCTCCCGAATCTCTAAGGGCACGCGGGGCCAGCGTAGTGCGGACGGCGGGAAGTTTCAGCCTGACGAAGAACCGCCGTCGCGGCGGACAATCTCTATGCGCTGTACCAGGATGCCAGGCTGGCGCAGCGTGGTGCGCCTCTCAAGGTCGAGCAAGCTCAGCTGGCGCGCGAGAATCCCCGCGTCGCAGGTTTCGATGGGCCAATACTCGAACGCGCCGCAATAGGCATAGAGACCGAAGTTGATTTCGGCCGTGATGCGCACGAAGCGGATCGCCCCGGCAAAGAAGCCGATATCGACGAGGTCGTTGAGGCCGGTGCCGTGGTTCTCGACCAGCACGCAATCGAGATTGGGCAGAACGCTGTGCATATGCGCGCCGACGAACACGGAGGCGGGAAAGTCGAAGCCGAACTCGCGCGCGAACGGCGTGTTGCGCGCCATGCGCGATATGGCGGCGATCCGCAGATCGGCGTCGATGAGGATTTCGATGCCGCTGGCGCCGTCGATACGCTGCCGCCACGCGGCGCGGCTTGCGTGACGGACCAACAACGCGACGTCCGCGATGCGCCCTGCATACGCGACCGGGACCGGTGCGCCGTCCTCCCAATCGCCGAGCACGTCACCGGGCACGCCGAGGAGGCGCGCAAACGCCTCGCGCGAGACGTCGTTTTCCGTGCGAAGCGCTTTGAGGTTCCGTCCGTCGAGTTCGGTCGCAGCCTGTGTCTGGCGTCCGATCATCTGTCCTCACCTTCGGCCGTATCGGCCGCGCCCGCGCTGTCGTTCAGCTGCCGGCCCTCTGCCGTGATCCAGCGAAACCTCGACATCCGGAAGCCGGCGAACGCGCCGCGTTCTTCCGACGGCACGCGGTTGGCGACGATGTGCACGAGCATCTCGAGATCGCCGGTGCAGACGGCCCAGAAGTCGAGCTCCCACGCGCGCAAGACGCCGCCGACCCATGCTTCGCTGTGGCATTGGACGCCGCGCAGCGAGCCGTCGAACAGAGGAATAGACGTGATCGCGGCGGCGTATGCCTTGAACTGAGGGATCTCGTGGACCTTGCGGCCGACGAACGACGCGGACGCATTCAGACCGGAAAGCATCTGCGGACTTGCGGCGAGAAAGCGCCACTCGCGATCGCACAACCCTTCGGCGCCGTGCGTCTCCGACACGCGGACGATCCAATCATCGCGAGACGACAAACCGTGGACCACGCGCTCCCCTCCGATTTGGGGCATTATGGTCGCGATCCCGGGCGCGGCAAGCCCTTGGGGCACGGCTTGCAGGCGCGCGTGGGCCGCGCCACTTTGCGCGTTCCACATAGACTCTCGGGGCGGCTGCGGCCGATGCTTGACACCATCGCCGCGCAATTGACCCTGACCACGGCCGCAGCGGCCGCGTTGGTCGCCTTTGCGGGCGTGCTGCGCGGGTTTTCAGGTTTCGGGTCGGCGATGGTGCTCGCCCCGACATTGGCCGCGCTCTATCCCGTCACCGTCGCCGTTCCTCTGATCGTTCTGCTCGAGGTGGCGCTGTCGTTCCAACTCCTGCCTGCCGCGATGCGCAAGGTCGTGTGGCGGGAGATCGCGGTGCTGACGGCTGCGGCGGTGCCGGGCCTTGCGGTGGGCGTGTGGCTGCTCGAAGCGGTACCCGAACGCACGTTGCGGCTCGCGGTGTCGGCGGCGATCCTGCTGTTTCTGGCGCTGCTGGCTCTCGACTGGCGGCGGCGTGATGCAGCAACGACGGCGGGGCTGTGCGCAACGGGCGCGTTGTCGGGTGTCGCGAACGGCGCATCCGGTGTCGGCGGGCCGCCGGTGGTGCTCTACTACCTGGCCGGCGACGTCAGTTCGGCAGCATTGCGCGCGACCGTCATCGTCTACTTCTTCGCGATCGACGTCGTGTCGGCGGGTCTATTCGGTGCGCGCGGACTGATCGGCGGTCAGGTCTTGACGCTCACGCTGATCTGCACGCCCGCGGCGATCGCCGGCGTATGGCTCGGAAGCCGCCTTTTCGACAAGGCTTCCGAACAACTCTACCGCCGCGTCGCGTACGCCATCGTTGCGGCGGCCGCGATCCTGGGTCCTGCGGTTTGAGGCCATAGACGCGCCGGGGCGGGGCCCTCCCCTGCCCCGGCGGTTCCGATTTACGTTGCGTCAAGACGTCAGGCGTCTTTGAGTTCGAAGTCCATCTGCACGATGACGTTCGTGCGCGTGACGTTCGACGGGCGGTAGCGCCAGCGCTGAACGGCGCGTACGGCGGCGTCCTCGAAATAGCCGCGCGGGTTCGCGTTGACGACGCGCACGTCGCGCACGCTGCCGTCGGGCATGATCGTGATCGAGAGCGTGACGCGGCCTTCGATGCCGCGCGCCTCCGCGACCGTTGGATAGCGCGGCAGCGCCTGCGAAATGGGTTGCTCTTGGATCGGTTGGCCGACGAGAACCGTCGGCGGACCCGCAGGAGGATTCGTTGCAGGTGCCAACGGTGTCGGCTGAACGATCGGCGGCACCGGCGATGGCTGAGGCTGGCGTGGCGTGAACGCCGGCTTCGGATTGACGACAGGATCGATGAGCGGCTTCGGTGGTGCGGGCGGCGGCGGATCGATCAATCTGATCGACGGTGGCTCGACCCTTGTCGGGATCAGCGGCGGTACGATCTCGAACGCGACGGCGACGTAGTAAATCACCACGGCGTGCAGCACGACGGAAAACAAGATCAGATGGGGCGTCCAGGTACGCGGGCGCGCTTGAGCAACATCGTTCATGGCAAAAGCTCCAAGCTGTGCGCAAACATGCGTCGTGAAGCATAAGGGCGAACGACTGTTTCGTACAATGCAAGAAAAAAGGGCCGGAAGACCGGCCCTTTGTTTCGCTTGTCGGTTGTCTTTAGGCGCGTCAGTCGACCACGTCTTCCGCGACAAGGGCCTTCTCCGTGTAGCCCTCCTTGTCGATCGCATCCATCAATCTCATGACGTCGGCGTAGACGACGTTCTGGTCGGCGCGCAGGAAGATCTTGCGCTTCTTGTCGCCGCCGGTTTTCTCGGCGACGGCGGCCGAGAGGCTCTGCCACGTGGCTTTGACTTCGCCGGTCGACTGCGTGCCGACGTTGATTGTTCCGTCTTCTTGCAAGCTCACAAATACCGGTTCGACCGGGTCGGGGAGCGAGTCCGGGCTCGGCGGCGGCAGATCGAGCGGGATGCTGATCGTTGCGAGCGGCGCCGACACCATGAAAATGATCAGCAGCACGAGCATGACGTCGACGAACGGCGTGACGTTGATCTCCGAGTTGTCGTCGAAGCGTTTCTTGCCGCCCTTTTTGGTCTCGCCAGTGCCTACGGTACCTGCCATGTCACCATCAACTCCCGAAACGCCGCGTTCTTGCTCTCGTCAATCGAGCTTGAACTCGACCTCCACTTCGCCGACGACGACGCGCCCGGGCGCCTTGAACCGCCATCTCTTCACCGCGGCAAGCGCCGCACTCTCGAACCAGCCCTCAGGCTTCGAGTACACGACGACCGCATCGCTAACCGTACCGTCCGGTTGGATCGTCACGCGCACGCGCACAACCCCTTCCTTCTCGGCCTCCAGCGCGCGCTGCGGATAGCGCGGCAGCGGCTTGGACACCGGATTGTCGATGACCTGTTTGTCCGAGAGGATCGTCGTCGCGTCCGCCGTCGACTCGGCTGGCGGCTGCGGCTTTAGGGGAACGGGCGGGACCTTCACCGGCGCCGGCGGCGGCGGCACGGCGCGCGGACGGAAGCGCGGTTTGTCGATGATCACCTGCTCGGGCGGCGGCGGCGGCGGCGGCGGCGGCGGAGGCGGAGGCGCCACGTTGACGATCGTTTCCTCCGGCTCCTCCAAAATGCTGGGCACGATACCCCACGTCATGGCGACGTAATACAGTACCCCGATGTGCAACAGCACCGAGACGATGACCGTGATGTAGACCGTGCGTCTATCCATGGCGGTCCGATCTTTCCGATCCTACTTGTCCACCGGGCGGTCTTCAGCGACCAACGCGATCTGATAGAACCCGGTGTCCTGGATGATATTCATGACCCGCATGACTTCTTTGTAGCGGACCGATTTGTCTGCGCGGATGAAGATGCGCCGGTTGTAGTTGTTGCCTGCCGCCTGAACGAGCCTGGTCGAGAACTCGGCGAACGACACTTTGATGTCGCCGATGTAGAGGCTGCCGTCCTTCTGCAGGGACACGTAGACCGGGTCCTTCACCTTCGCCGGCTTGGACACCGACGGCGGCAAATCGACCTTCACGTTCACGGAGGCGAGCGGCGCCGCCACCATGAAGATGATCAACAGCACCAACATCACGTCCACGAAGGGCGT
>CAZLRW010000202.1:0-5043 GCA_964561925.1 uncultured Flavobacteriaceae bacterium | reverse complement strand
CCGTGATCTTCTTGATCGCCGCCGTCACCAGGTCTTCGACCACATTGCCGACCGCGCGCTCGACGGCGTTCTCGACCTTCTTCGCAGCACTCTGCGGCTTACGCCGTTTGCGCTTCGCGGGCACACCCAGCGCCTTCTCCAACGCCGTGCGCTTGGCCACCGGACGCTTGCGCTTCTTCTTCGGCTTCCCAAAAAGATCGTCGAGGCTCATACGCGCTACCCCACCTGTCCGCGATGCCGGAGCAGATGATCCGCCAGCACCGCGGCCATCATAGCCTCGCCCACCGGCACCGCGCGAATCCCGACGCAGGGGTCGTGCCGGCCCTTCGTCTGAATCTCCGCGTCCTCACCCTCGCGCGTGATCGTCTTGCGCGCGGAGAGGATCGACGACGTCGGCTTCACCGCAAAGCGCACGACGACGTCTTGCCCCGTCGAGATGCCGCCGAGCACGCCGCCCGCATGGTTCGAGAGGAACGCGGGCTTGCCGCCCGTCATGCGCATTTCGTCCGCGTTCTCTTCGCCGGAAAGCGCCGCCGCCGCGAACCCGTCGCCGACCTCGACGCCCTTGACCGCGTTGATCGACATCATCGCAGCCGCAAGGTCCGCGTCGAGCTTGCCGTAGACCGGCGCGCCCAAGCCGGCCGGCACGTTCGAGGCCACAACCTCGATCACAGCACCTGCGGACGAGCCCGCCTTGCGCCGCTCGTCCAGGAACGTCTCCCACAGCGCCGCCGCCTTCGCGTCCGGCGACCAGAACGGATTGCGCTCGACCTCCGCCCAGTCCCAGTTGCGGCGGTCCACTTTGTGCGGCCCCACCTGAATCAGCGCGCCGCGAATCTGGACCCCGCCGGGCACGATATGGTCGAGCACCTTGCGCGCGATCGCGCCGGCCGCCACCCGCGCCGCCGTCTCGCGCGCGCTCTGCCGCCCGCCGCCGCGATAGTCGCGCACGCCGTACTTGATGAAATAGGCATAGTCCGCGTGCCCGGGCCGGAACTTGTCCTTGATGCCCTCATAGTCCTTCGACTTCGCATCCACATTGTCGATGTGGAGCGCGATCGGCGTCCCCGTCGTGACTTGGCCGCCCGTCGTATCGTCGGAAAACACGCCGGAGAGAATCTTGACGTGATCCGTCTCCTGCCGCTGCGTGACGAACTTCGACGTCCCCGGCCGGCGCTTGTCCATCCACGGCTGAATGTCGGCCTCGGTCAAGGCAATCCCCGGCGGCGTCCCGTCGACGACGCACCCAAGAGCCGGCCCATGACTCTCGCCCCAGGTCGTGACACGGAAAAGATGGCCGTAGGTGTTGTGACTCATGCGCGCCGTCGCTTGATCGAATCCGGAAGCCAACGAAGAGGTGAAAGAGTGTCATGGTCCGCGAAGGCGGACCACCCACGACTCTTTTGTCTCACGCGAAGCCGCGAAGTTCGCGAAGGCAAGACGCGACTAGTGTCTTCGCGTCCTTCGCGGCTTCGCGTGAAACAATGAGCGCTTACAGTTACACCAAAAGTCGTGGGTGGTCCGCCTTCGCGGACCATGACACCTGGGGACATTAGAACACCGCCTCCGTCCCGCGCGCCAACCGGTAAACGCGGTCGTTCTCCGTCGCCTGAAAGCGCGGCATCTCCACGATCGGCAGCCCCAGATTCATGCAACGCAGCGCCCGTCCGACGGCGCCGTGCGCGACAGCCACGACATCGCTCTCGAGCGACGCCGCCCAAGCCCCAAGCCGCGCCGCCATCTGTGCATAGGATTCGCCGCCGGGCGCGCCCTCCCAAGGCGCCGCCTCGAACGCGGCCCAGGCTTGCGGTGCCGCCGCCTTGATCTCGCGCGCGGTCATGCCCTCCCAGCCGCCGAACGCAAGTTCCGCCAGCCGCTCATCCACGGCGTATCCGTCGCGCGGCAAGCCCAAGTGCTCGCGGATGATGTCCATCGTTTCGCGCGCGCGGCCGAGCGGGCTCGACACGAAGGGTAGGGTCAGAATGTCGGGCACCGCCGCGGCCAACGTCTCCGCATTGCGCAACGCATGTGCCCGCCCGCCTTCGGTCAGCGCGCTATCCTTGCGCCCCTGCCATCGCCGTTCCGCGTTCCAAACCGTCTCGCCATGCCGCACGAAATAGATCGTGTGCGGCGTCATTCGTCCGGCGACAGCGTCTTCAGGAGCTCCGCGCTTTCCGAAACCTTGTCGACCGCGGCAAGGCCGATCATGTGATAGCCGCAATCGACGTGGTGCACTTCGCCCGTGACCGCGCGCCCCAGATCGGAGAGGAAATAGAGGCCCGAACTGCCGACCTCCTCCAGCGTCACGTTGCGGCGGAGCGGCGCGTTCAACTCGTTCCATTTCAGAATGAAGCGGAAGTCACCGATGCCCGAGGCGGCCAGCGTCTTCATCGGCCCCGCCGAAATCGCGTTGACGCGGATGCCCTTCTTGCCGAGGTCCTCGGCGAGATACCGCACGCTCGCCTCCAGCGCCGCCTTCGCGACGCCCATGACGTTGTAGTGCGGCATCACCTTCTCTGAGCCCAGATAGGTCAGCGTCAGCAGCGACCCGCCGTTCGTCATCATCTTCTCCGCCCGCTGCGCGATCGCGGTGAACGAGAAGCACGAGATGTTCATCGTCAGCGTGAAATTGTCGAGCGTGGTGTCGACATAACGCCCGCGCAACTCGTCCTTGTTCGAAAAGCCGATCGCATGCACGACGAAGTCGAGCGAGCCCCATTCTTGTCTCAAGGTCTCGAACACCGCATCCATCGAGCCCTGGTCGGTGACGTCGCAGGGCAGCACGATCTTCGAGCCGATCGAGGCCGCGAGCGGATCGACGCGCTTTTTCAGCGCGTCACCTTGATAGGTGAAGGCAAGTTCGCCGCCGTGGTCGTGCACCGCCTTCGCGATGCCCCAGGCGATCGAGCGGTCGTTCGCAACCCCCATGATGAGGCCGCGCTTGCCCTGCATTAACCCTTTGATTTGGCTCATCTTATACCGCCGCTTCGCTGCCGCGAAAGGCTCCCATTCGATAAGCGCCGGACGCTAGTCAAATTCGCCGGAACGGTCAAACTGGCTGGGTGCCGCAAGGTCAATTCAGATCGATCGCGAACTTCTTCAAGTCGCCAAGCGCCGCGTACTCTAGCGCCCCCTCATGCGTCGCGCTCAAGACGACCTTCGGCGCCTGACCGGCCAGGAACGCCTCCTGCCAGCGCGGCGCGCACAGGCACCAGCGGTCGCCGGGCTTCAGCCCCTGGAAGTCGAACTCCGGCCGCGGCGTCGACAGGTCGTTCCCCCGCGCCTTCGAGAAGGCGAGGAACTCGACCGTCATCACCGCGCACACGGTGTGCGAGCCGACGTCGTCGTCCGACGTGTTGCAACACCCGTCGCGGAAGAACCCTGTCACCGGATTGGCGCTGCACGTCGCAAGCTCGCCACCCAGCACATTGCGCTGCGGCCGCCGCCGGCCGCCGGTGTTCTGATAAGCCATGAAGTTCGCTCCACACTTCCATTCAATCGTCATGGCCGGGCTTGACCCGCCCACCCAGAACGCGCGAGCCGCGTCGCAAAAAGAGATTGAAGCACGAAGTACGCGAAGAACACCAAGACGCCGAGCGTGGCCGAGCCGCTTCGTGATCTTTGTGTGCTTCGTGTTTCAAGACGACCTTACAACACGCTCCGCACGACACCTGGATGGCCGGCTCAAGACCGGCCGCGACGACCATTGTAGCGTCAATCCTTATCCGCCAGCACGAACGTCACCTTCAACGCCACGCGGTATTCGACGATCTTGCCGTTCTTCACCAGCACCTTCTGATCCTGCACCCACGCGCCTTCGACGTTCTTCAGGGTCTTGCTGGCGCGCGAAACGCCGGCGGCGACCGCATCTTCGAAACTCTTCTTCGACGAGGCGATGATTTCAGTCACGCGTGCGACGGCCATCTGGGGGTCTCCTCAAAGGCGGCGCACCCCACCGGCGCGCCGGACCGAAACACTGCGCTGGCGCCGTGCGGCCTGTCAAAGCAGGCTGTGGTTGCAGTCCATGTGCAGGAAAGAGCAAAGTGCGCCGACAAGACAGGATTCCCAAATGATCTTCGGCCTGATCGCCCTCATGACCGCCGCCGCTTTCGCGGGCGCCGCCATCTACATCAACTTCGCCGAACAGCCCGCGCGCCTGAAGCTCGAAGACGCGGCCCTGCTCACGCAATGGAAACCCTCTTACAAAGCGGGCTTCATGATGCAGGCAAGTCTCGCGGTCATCAGCGGCCTCGCCGCCATCGTCGCCTTCTTCTTCGATTGGGATTGGAAGTGGCTCTTGGGCGCGGCGCTCATTCTCGCGAATTGGCCGTACACGCTCTATGTGATCTTCCCAACGAACAACAAGCTGCTCGCGATCGACCCCGCGAACCCCAACCCCGACATCCGCCCGCTGATCACGCGCTGGGGCTACCTCCACGCCGTGCGCAGCGCCCTCGGCACGATCGCGACGCTCCTGTTCCTCTCCGCCGCGCTCTAAGCTCGCCCCGGCCACCCCGCGCGACCCAGAACCTCGATCGCGTGCGCATAATCCGCGCGCTCGGCGTAGATCTGCGCCGAGAGGCGCAGCAGCAGCTTGCCCTGATAGGCCGACGAGGCGATCCAGATTCGGTGTTCGTCCCACATCGTGTTCATGAGGGCGAGCGCGTCGTCGCCTTCGGCCGGCCGGCGTTGCGGCAGGATGTAGGCGCGCATTGCCGCGAACATCCCATCCGGCGCAACCGGCGCCGCGCCGAGCTTGCGCACGATCGCATCGCCCTCGCGCGAGAGCGTCTCGAGATAGTTGCGCACGTTTGCCGCGCCGAACCGCTCGATGAAGTCGAGCGCCGCCGCGACGCTCAAGAACGGCGTCACGTCGCGCGTGCCGACATAGTCGAACGCGCGTGGGAAACCCATGTCGTGCCAATGACTGATCGAGAGCGGCGCAATGCCGGCCGCCGCGTCCGCGCTGGCGTAGAACAGCGCCGACCCCTTCGGCGCGTAGAGCCACTTGTGCGCATTCGCCGTGTACCAATCGGCGCCGAT
>CAZLRW010000201.1:0-5082 GCA_964561925.1 uncultured Flavobacteriaceae bacterium | reverse complement strand
CCACGGCGGCAGATTGACCCAGGTCTGGGACGCCGAAGTCCGCCGCGAAGGCGAATCCAAGCCGTTGGCGCTGTTTCGCTGCACGCAAATGATGCTCTACCCCAAATGACGCGAATCCCGCGAACTTGCTCGCGTTTGGCCGGATGACTAACGTCCGCGCTCGGATTCTCAGACCGAACCTCGAGGGACACTTCACATGAATCGCACTGTTGTGATCGGCGGCGTCGTCGCCGTCGCGATCCTCCTTGGCGTCGCCGCATGGTTCCTGTTGGGCACGAAGTCGCCGACCGCGACGGGCCCCGGCACCGCGACCGAGCCTACGGGACCCGTCACGCTGAACCCCGTGTCGGTGATCACGGACCACAGCGCAAGTCAGTCCGACGACGGCCGCATGCTCAGCGTCACATTCCCGAAATTCGAACTGGCGGCGAAGGGCGGCGAAACCGCATCGTCCGTGTTCTCCACGACGTGGCGCCTCACGCTGCCGGAAGGTCATCGCGCGAACGTCGCCACGGTGTCCCTGTCGGGCTTCATGAAATCGGCAGGTACGCCGCCGCCGGCAGCACCCGCACCGCAGCCGGCCCAGCCGCCGGCGCCGGCACCCGCGGCCGATGGCGCCTCGCCCACCACCACCGCCGACAGCGCGACCACGCCTCCCGCCGAGCAACCGGCCGCGACGCCTCCACCTGCGGCGGCACCGGCAAAACCCGTCGCCGGTGACGGCGCCGCACGCATCGTCGTCACGATCGGCGGCGAAAGCTCGATCACCGAATGGAGGGACTGGACGGGCGCGGGCAGCGAGCACCAGCTCTCGAAGGCGGTCGCCTATGTCGGCACCCCGGCCGATGTGCGCAACGGTGCGGGCGTCCCCGTCACCGTGACGGTCGAGCTTTCCGGCAACACGTCGACGGACACGCTCGCGCGGTTGAACTCGATGGTTCTGCGCGTTTACGCCGAAGAGGCGCCGATCCCGGTGGAGCCGACCGGCACGCCTGGCACGGCGCCTGACGCCCCGCCGGCCGAAGCCGCGCCGCCGGCCGAGGCCCAGCCCGCAACCCCGCCGGCCGACGGCGGGACGGCAAGCACGCCGACGCCTTAAATCTTCGCCGCTTGGTCCATGGCGCGGGCGAGTTCGACGTCTTTCATCGTCAACCCGCCCGCGTCGTGCGTTGTGAGCAGGACGTTGACGGTCTTGTAGACGTTCGACCACTCCGGGTGGTGGTCCATGCGCTCGGCCACGAGCGCGGCTTTCGTCATGAAGCCGAACGCTTCGACGAAATCGGCAAACACGAACGTCTTCCGGATCGCGTCGCGTTTGCCGTCTTCGCTCCAGCCTTTGAGGCCCTTGAGCGCGGCGGCGCGTTGCACTTTGTCGAGTTTCGCAACCACGGAATCTCTCTCCCCTTGGCGGCCTCAGCTGGTCTATCTTTGCTCAGAATCGTTTCGCTTGGCGAGGGAATATGACGGACGAAGCGCTTTACGAGCTTTCGGCGCCGACGCTGGACGACATCGAGCTTCTTGCGCGCGACATCTTCGAATCTTTGCCGGACGAGTTCCGCGCGAAGTGCGGCGAGATTCTCTTCCGGGTCGACGACTTCCCCGACGACGACGTCATCGAAGAAATGGAACTTGAGTCGCCCTACGAAATCCTGGGTCTCTTCCAAGGCACCGCGATCACCGAGGCGCAGGAAAGCGACCCGGTCCCGCGCGAGCCCAACATCGTCTATCTCTATCGCCGCCCCATTCTCGACGAATGGAGCGACTCGCAGATCACGCTCGGCGACATCATCACCCACGTCCTCGTCCACGAAATCGGCCACCACTTCGGCTACTCCGACGAAGACATGGAACGCATCGAAGCCGAAGCGATCGAGGCTTGAGGCGTGATCGGCTTCGCGGATCGGCGCGGGGCCCGTCTGACAGCCGACCGGAATGGACGCGTGCGATCACCGTTCCACCGCGATATCGCGATATAAGGAGTGCCAATTTTTTCGTTGACATTTTCGGCGCTTTCGGCGATGATCGGCGCGCATCACCCTTAGATTGGCGACGTGCGTTCTCCGCGGCATTGGCGGGGCAAACCCGCGCGCGCCTTCTGCGAAGAGTTCCCCCATGCCTGCGAAATCATCACGCTCGGCGTCGGCCGACGCGATCTTCTTCACTGCGCTCGAAAACGGTCACGCCGTGCAAGCCGCCTGCCGAATGGCGAGTTATGCGCGGCGCTGCGTCTATCGCTGGCGCGGCAGCGACCCCGCGTTCGCCGGCCGCTGGACGATGGCCCTGCAATTGGCGGGGGATCTGCTGGAGGAAGAGGCGGATCGCCGCGGGCGCGACGGCTATGACGTGCCGGTATTCTACCGGGGCGAGGTGTGCGGCACAAAACGCATGTACTCCCACGCGCTGCTGTTGGCGCGGCTCAAGGCCGTTCGCCCCGCGGACTATCGCGAACGTGCCGCCCCGCCCCCGCTGGCCGAGATGCGGCCGGTCCAAGTCGTCGTGCGAGACTACATGTTGGAGGAGATCGCCAAGCGCCTCTACCGCGGCGAAGCGGTGGAAATGGCGAACCTCACGCCACGGCTGCAGCAGCTGTTCGCGCCAACCGGGACAGCAAGCAAGACACAATGAGTCTCACCGACTCTTGTGCCATCTGTGCCGCTTCGCCTGCCCTGCGGGGCCGTTTTTAGGCGGTCAGCACGTAACTCCGCTCCGCGCGGTAGAGACTTCCCTTGGACGTTGGAAAGCTCGAGTAGAGCGAAAACGACCGCACTGGGAACGCGCCGCTGTCGAACGGCGCGTGTTGCGCCAGGAACGCGCGCACTTTGGCGGCGGGCGTGTCCTTGAAACGCGCGAGCGTCACATGCGGTGTGTACTTGCGCGTCTCCGCGGGCAGACCCATGCGCTGCAGCGCGCTCTCGATCTTGGCGACGAGATGCGAGAGCGCCGCGTTCGCCGCCACCCCGACCCACAGCGCCCGCACGTCGCGCCCGCCGAATTCGCCCGCGCCTTTCAGCGTAAGATCGAACGCCGGCGAACGCACGCCGCTGAGCGTCTCGTCGACGTCGTTCGCCACCCCCTCGTCGACGTCGCCGATGAAGCGCAGCGTCAGGTGAAGATTCTCCGGCGGCGACCAGCGCGCACCGGGCACGCCGCCTTGCATGAGCGTCAGCCGCACGCGCACGCTCTCGGGGATCGCAATCGCCGTGAACAGCCGGATCATCAGGGCGCCGGATTGGGCTGCGCGTGATGCGCCTCGTCGATCGCCTTCTCGAGGTCGTCGCTCCACGCAACCGAGATGCTCGCGATGTTCGTCTTGAGCTGCGCCATCGTCGTCGCGCCGATGATGTTGGACGTCACGAACGGGCGCGTCGTCACGAACTGCAACGCCATTTGCGCCGGATCGAGACCGAACCGCTTGGCGATCGCAAGGTAGCGGTCGATGGCGGGCCCCGTCTCGGGCCGCTCATAGCGCTGCATCCGGTTGAACAGCGCTTTGCGCGACTGAGCCGGCAACGCGCCCGCTTGGTATTTTCCGGTGAGATAACCCTGCGCCAACGGCGAATACGCAAGCAGCCCGACCTGCTCGCGATGCGTAATCTCGGCGAGCCCGAGCTCGAACGTCCGGTTGACCAGGCTGTACGCGTTTTGGATCGACTGCACGCGCGGCAAGCTCTTGGCCGTCGCGTGGTGCAAGAACGTCATCGTTCCCCAAGCCGTTTCGTTCGAAAGCCCGATCCAGCGGATCTTCCCGGCTTTGACGTGCTCCTGAAGGGCGCCGAGAATCTCCTCGATCGGCACCGTCGCGCCGTCGATGTGCTTGTAGGCGAGCCCGTTCGCGCCGAACATCGCGAACGGCCGGTCGGGCCAATGCAGCTGATAGAGGTCGATCCGATCCGTCTGCAGCCGCCGCAAACTCGACTCCACCGCCTCCGCGATTTGCTTCGGCGTTTGCTCGCTGGACGCGCCGTCCGCGCGAAACCAATTCATCGGCGAGCGCCCCGCGACCTTCGTGGCGAGGATGACCTTGTCCCGCGTTCCGCGCGCCTTGAACCACGAGCCGATAATCCGCTCCGTCGAGCCCTGCGTCTCGGGCTTCGGCGGCACGGCATACATCTCCGACGTGTCGAAGAAATTGATGCCCTGCGCCAGCGCATAGTCCATCTGCGCATGGCCGTCCGCTTCGCTGTTCTGCTGCCCCCACGTCATCGTGCCGAGGCAAAGCGCAGACACTTTGACGCCCGTGCGCCCAAGTTCGCGATAGAGCATGAGTTACTTCCCTACGCCGATGGCGGCGATCAGTTTTTCGACGTGCGGCAGAATCCCGCGCACGATCACGCGCGTTCCCGCCTCGTTCGGATGGATTCCGTCCGCTTGATTGAGCTTCGGCTGCGCCGCCACGCCTTCCAGGAAGAACGGATAGAACAGCACTTTGTGTTTCGCCGCGAGTGCCGGAAAGATGGCATCGAACGCCGCGACGTATTCGGGGCCCAGATTGCGCGGCGCCTTCATGCCGGCAAACAGCACCGGGATTTTTCGTTCGGCGAAGATCGTGAGCATCCGGTCGAGATTGCGTTTCGTGTGCTCGGCATCGAGCGCCCGCAATGCGTCGTTGCCGCCGAACTCCATGATCGCGCCGTCGAAAGGCTCGGCAAGCGTCCACTCGAGACGCGCGAGCCCGCCTTCCGACGTGTCGCCCGACACGCCCGCATTGACGATTGTGACGTCATGGCCTTTCGCCGCCAGTTGCGCCTTGAGCACCGCGGTGAACTCTGTCCCGGGCGGCAGGTTGTATCCTTGGGTCAGACTAGTGCCGATGGCGAGAATCTTAACGGGCTTGGCGTATGCCGGGCCAATTCCGTTGATTCCGAGGGCAAAGATGGAGAGAATCAGCCAAATCGCGTTGACTCGGCCCAGCCCCGTCCAATATCGGGTGGGTTCCCTCCAGCCCCTCGTTGGTAGCTCGTTGCGCATGCAGCGCTCGCTCAACACTGACCCCATCCTTCGGCTCGAGGCTGTCAAGCTGACACTCGTGAGTCAGGCGGGTCCCGTCAATATCTTGAACGGTATCGAACTCGTGATCCGTGA
>CAZLRW010000200.1:0-5152 GCA_964561925.1 uncultured Flavobacteriaceae bacterium | reverse complement strand
TCGGCGACGAGTTTGCCCATCTCCTGATGGAACTTGGGCAGCATGTCGAAGTGGTTCGACACGACGAAGCCTTCGATCCTGAGGCTCTTCGGGATCGTCATGATGATGTTCCAAGGGCCCGGCGCCGGCGCGGTGTTGTTGTACTGCTCGATCATGCCGCACATCACGATGCGGCCGAACACGCGCATGTGGTTCAGCGCCGCTTCAAGATGCGCGCCGCCCACGTTCTCGAAATAGACGTCGATGCCCTTCGGAAACGCCGCGCCGACCGCTTTGTCGAGATCGCCCGCGGTCTTGTAGTTGATCGCCTTGTCGATCTTGGCTTCTTTCAGAAGCCACTGGCACTTCTCGTCCGACCCCGCCGAACCGACGACATAGGCGCCGTGCGCTTTCGCAAGTTGGCACACGATCGAGCCCACCGCGCCCGACGCGGCCGACACGAACACCGTCTCACCCGCCTTGAACGATCCGATCTTGAAAAGCCCCGCATAGGCGGTCAGCCCCGGCATGCCGAGCGCGCCGAGGAAGCTCTGCACCGGCGCAAGCTTCGGGTCGACCTTCTGCGGCATCGCCTGCATGCCGACCGCCGCATACTCGCGCCAGCCCAGCATGTGGTTCAGATAATCCCCAACCGCGAACGGCGCGCCCTTGCCCGCGGCGATCACCTGGCCGATGGCCCCGCCCTGAAGCGGCTGGCCGACCTGGAACGGGGGCACATAGCTCTCCCGGTCCATCATGCGGCCGCGCATATAGGGGTCGACCGACATCCAGATGTTGCGCACCAGCACCTCGCCCTCCTTGGGCTCAGGCACCTGGGCGACGGCGTAGTCGAAGTTCTCCTCCGTCGGCATGCCGACGGGCCGGCTCTTCAGCCTGATCTCATGGCCTTTGAGGTTCTGCATGGCGGTTCTCCTCAGTTTGTTGACAGCGTCAACCATAGTTGCGATGCCGCCTATCTAGGCTGGCGAACGCGTCAGGGCCATGCCCAAACGGCGCGTCCCGGTGACAACCCTGCAATATTTCTTGAATTGCTGCGGCAAGGACCCCCGTGGCCTACGTGAATCAAACAGCGGATCATGCGCCACACGCATGAGTTGCGCCGGACCCGAGTAGGACTAACGCCTTGAACGCAATGAACATCGAACCCGAGTTGAGAGCAGGCGTCATCGGCGCCGGCGCCTTCGGCCGCCTCCACGCCCAGAAATACGCGAGCCTGCCCGGCGTGAAGCTGATCGGCATCGCCGACGCAGACCCCGCGCGCGCCCAGACGCTGGCGAACGATTTCGGCGTCACCGGATTCCTGAACTGGCGCGCCATGCTGCCCCACGTCGACGTGGTGACGATCGCCGCACCCGCGCGCTTCCACGGCGAAATCGGCGTCGGCTGCCTGAACCAGGACAAGCACGTCTTCATCGAGAAGCCGTTGGCCGCGAACCTTCGCGAAGCCGATGCGTTGATCCGCGTGGCGGAGGCGCGGGGCCGCGTGCTCCACACCGGCCACCAAGAACGCTTCGTCATGCGCCATTTGGGCCTCTTCGACGGCGGCGTCACCCCGCTCAAGATCGAAAGCCACCGCGCGGCGCCGTTCAGCCCGCGCAACACGGACGTGAGCGTCGTGCTCGACCTCATGATCCACGACATCGACTTGATGCATCAGCTGAACGCGGCGCCGATCGCGGAGCTCGAAGCGAACGAGCGCATCATGCACGCCCGCTCTGACGAGATGTCGGCCCAGCTCACGCTCGAAGGCGGCATGCAGGTCGACCTGTTCGCGAGCCGCATGGCCGACGCCCGCAAGCGCTTCATGCGCGTGACCTATCCGGACGGCGAGATCTACATCGACTTCCTGACGCGCGAAATGACGAACACGACGCCGCGCAAGATCAAGGCGTTGGGCTCGACCGGCGCCGCCGACGGCCTGCCGTGCCCCTCGACCGATCCGTTGGGCCACGGCGTCGCGCAATTCCTACGCGCCGTCCGCCAAGGCGGCGAGGCCGTCATTCGCCCGCGCGAAGCGCGCCGCGCCCTCGAAACCGCTCTCTTGATCCTCGACACGGCCAAAGCAGCCGCGCAAAAGAGAAAAGTACATGCCTGAAGCAGCGTCGCTCGATACCCGCACCGCAAGCGCGGCTGCGGGCCCGATCCGTTTCTTCGACCTCGAAACGCCGAAGAAGCGTCTGCGCGCCGACATCGAGAAGCGCTGGCAGAAGATCCTGGACCACGGCGCCTTCATCGGCGGGCCTGAGGTCGGCGAGTTGGAAGCGGCGCTCGCCTCTTATGTCGGCGCGAAGCACTGCCTAGCCGTCGCCAGCGGCACCGACGCGCTCGTCATCGCGCTCATGGGCGAAGAGGTGAAGGCGGCGGACGCCGTCTTAATCCCGGGCTTCACCTACAACGCGACAGCCAACGCCGTGCTGCTCGCAGGCGCGACGCCCGTCTTCGTCGACGTCGACCCGCACACCTGCAACATCGACATCGCCCATCTCGAAAAGCAGATCGACGCGACCGTGCGCGAGGGCAAGCTGAAGCCGCGCATGATCGTCGCCGTCGACCTCTACGGCCTGCCCGCCGACTATCCCGCGCTCAACCGCATCGCGAAGAAGCACGGCATGCTGGTCCTGGCCGACGCCGCGCAAAGCCTCGGCGGCGGGCAGGGGGGCGCCAAAATCGGCGCGCTCACCGACATGTCGGCGACGAGCTTCTATCCGTCGAAAACGCTGGGCTGCTACGGCGACGGCGGCGCGATGTTCACCGATGACGCCGCGCGCTTCGACCGCTGGTCGTCGATCCGCTGGCACGGCACCGACGCGCAGAAAAAGGAATCGATCCGCGTCGGCGTGAACGGCCGCCTCGATTCCGTGCAGTGCGCCGTGCTGCTGTCGAAGCTCACGATCTTTCCGGAGGAGATGAAGGCCCGCGCCCGCATCGCCGACCGCTACCGCAAGGGCCTCGGCAACGCCGTCGAAATGCAGGCCCAGCCCGCGGGCAGCGAAAACGCCTGGGGCCTCTTCACGATCATGGTCGATGGCCGCGAGGCCGTGATGAAGAAGCTGCAAGAGGCGGGCGTGCCGTCTTCGATCTACTATTACAAGGCGCTGCATCAGCACAAAGCGTTCGCCGCCTATGCGCCGAAGGGCGGCCTGCCGAACTGCGAGAGATTGGCGGCCCGCGTGCTCAGCCTGCCGATGCACCCCTATTTGACCGACGCCGAAATCGATCGCGTGATCGACGCGGTCAAGGCGGCCGTATGAGACACGCATTCACCGCCCTGACGTTGGCGCTCTCGCTCGCCGCGTGTGACGGCCTGATGAAGTCGAACGATCCGCCGCCGCAGCAGAAGCGCCCGCCCGTCGACGACAGCGCTCATCTCGAAGCCGACATCATGGTCGGCCGCGTCGAGGTCATGCAGGATCAAACCCAGCGTGGCCTTGAACTCCTGGGCGCACGCGTGCCGCCCGCAGCCGAACTGCCGACCGACCGCGAGACCTATCGCCGCCTCACCGATGCGTCGCAACGCTTCAACCTGCTGAACGACGCGGCCTGCAGCGCGGCCATCGTCGCCGGCGCCCCTTGCACGAAACCCTACATGCCGAACTGGCATCACGGCCGCGCCCGCCCCGACACCTCGCCGACCGGTCTGAAGGCCATGGCCGAAGACATGCAAAACACGATGATCCCCCTCTGGGACGCCGTCTGCGCCAAAGCCAAAGCCAAAAGCGGCGACGAACATTTCTGCGCGATCGAGTAAGTAGCCGCTATAAGTTCGCGACACAGCAAGTCCGAGCGGAAGCACATGCGGAGAATGGTAAGAGCATTTTTCGACAGCGACGGGCAACTGCGAGAGCTGGAGACCGGCAAGCTGATAGTGCCCCGCATCGATCCGCGCAAATTGAACTCCCCTGCGGCTAGCGCGCCCGACGAGGACGCGCCATATCTGACGAAGGAAGAAATCGCAGAGATGCGTCGCGTGAAATGACCTCCCAGCTCAAAATCGCCCTTGCACAGTTGAACCCGACGGTCGGCGACGTCCCCGGCAACCTCGCGAAGGCGCGCGCCGCGCGGGCTGAGGCCGCGAAGCTGGGCGCCGACGTCGTGCTCTTCAGCGAACTCTTCCTCGTCGGTTACCCGCCGGAAGATCTGGTGCTCAAGCCCGCGCTTCAACACGACGCCCGCGCCGCGACCGAGGCGCTCGCGAAGGAGACCGGGTCGGGTCCCGCCGTTCTCATCGGCACGCCGTGGCTCGACGACGGCAAGCTCCACAACACGTTCGCCTATCTCGACGGCGGCGTTGTGAAAACGCTGCGCCACAAGGTCGACCTGCCGAACTACGGCGTCTTCGACGAGAAGCGCGTGTTCGTGCCCGGCCCGATGCCGGGGCCGATCGACATACGCGGCGTGCGCGTCGGCGTGCCGATCTGCGAGGACATTTGGAAGGGTGATGTCGTCGAGTGCCTCTCCGAAACCGGCGCCGAATTCCTGCTCGTGCCGAACGGCTCGCCCTACGAGGCGACGAAGGAAGAGATCCGCCTCAACATCGCCGTCGCGCGCGTCGTCGAAAGCGGCCTTCCGCTCGCCTATCTCAATCAGATCGGCGGGCAGGACGAACTCGTGTTCGATGGCGCCTCGTTCGTGCTGAACGCCGATCGCAGCCTCGCGCTGCAGATGCCGGCCTGGGAAGAAGCGATCGCGCTCACCACCTGGCGCCGCAGCGGCAGAAGCTGGACATGCGAACCGGGAGAGAAGGCATCCATCGCCACCGGCCACGAGGCGGTCTATCGCGCGATGATGCTGGGCCTCGGCGATTACGTGCGCAAGAACCGCTTCCCCGGCGTCGTGTTGGGCCTTTCCGGCGGCATCGACTCCGCGCTCACGGCCGCGGTCGCGGTCGACGCCTTGGGCAAGGACCGCGTGCGCTGCGTGATGATGCCCTCGCGCTATACCTCGCAGGAAAGCCTCGACGACGCAGCCGAAGTCGCGCGCCTGCTCGGAACTGAGCTCGACAACATCCCGATCGAAGAGGCGGTGAAGGCGTTCGGCGCGATGACGGCGCCGCTCTTCGCAGGCCGCAATCCCGACACGACGGAAGAGAATATCCAATCGCGCATCCGCGGCGTGACGCTGATGGCGCTCTCGAACAAGTTCGGCCCGATGG
>CAZLRW010000199.1:0-5250 GCA_964561925.1 uncultured Flavobacteriaceae bacterium | reverse complement strand
CACCAAAGTCGCCATCGTCACTGGCGCCGCGCGCGGCATCGGCGCGGGCGTCGCTGCGGCGCTTGCGAAGAAGGGCTACGCCGTCGGCCTCATCGGCCTCGAAGGCGATCTCCTGCGCCAGAACGCAAAGGCGATCGGCGCGAACGCGGTCGCGTTCGAGGCTGACATGACCGACCGCGTCGCGGTGGGCAGCGCGTTCGAGGGCGTGCGCGAACGCTTCGGCCGCATCGACGTCGTCGTTTCGAATGCCGGCATTTCGAATTTCGACCTGCTCGCGACCATGTCGCCGGAACACTTCCGCCGCGTCATGGCGGTGAACGTCGAAGGCACGTTCAACGCGGTTCAGGCCTCGCTCCCGCATCTCACGGAATCGAAGGGCTACTTCCTGGGCGTGGCCTCGATCGCCGCAGCACTCGGTCCGCCCGGCATGGCTGCGTACGGCGCCAGTAAGGGGGCGACGGAAAATCTGCTGAACACGCTGCGCGCCGAGGTGGTTCACAAGGGCATCGACGTCGGAGTCGCTTATTTCGCTTGGCTCGCAACCGACCTTGTGAAGGAGGGCGGCGAACACCCCGCCTTCACCTACGTGCGCGAGCACCTGCCGGGCCCCTTGAAAAAGATCGCCCCTGTCGACATCGCCGTCAAAGCGATCGTGACCGGCGTCGTGCGCCGCAAACGCCGCGTCGCGGCACCCGGCTGGGTGCGATGGGTGCTCGCGCTGCGCTGGTTCGCGAGCGGCAACCCCGCAGCCTACAAGGCGCAGATGCCGGAAATCGAACGCCTCTGCGCCGACGAAAACAAGAGGCGCGGTGGCGCCGCGAACGCCCTCATCTCCGACCCGCTGAAACGCTAGGCGGCCTGCGCAATCAACTCCAGCAGCATGCGCTTCACGCGCCACGCGGCGAGCACGACCAACGCGATGCCGACCGCGACAAGAAGCGCGGCCATCCAAGGTTCGAGCAGCTGTTGACCACCGGTCGCGCCAAGCCCGAGCACGCGCAGCTGAACTTCGTCGCCGCCAAGTTGGAACAATCCGGCGCTCGTCGGCCGGAAGAAACTGTTTAGCGACGCCAGCGCGACGCAAATCCCTGCCGCCGCAATCAGAACAAGCCCGAACGCCCGCAAAGCATACATCGTCCCGCGCGCGCCATAGAGCGACAAGGTGCGTGCCGTCATCGAGAGACCTCCAAACGTTGGCGTGGCTTTGAACACGGCATCCGCCACGAGCGGCGCCAAGAACTCCTTCGGATTCCCGACGCGTTCGAGCGCCGCGCTGAGCCGCGCGTGTTCGTCGCCTTCGAGCGGCTCGTTTGAAAGAATGTCCTGCACGTGCGCCTTCAGATCGGCGATGAGTTCCCGCCGGACGCCGGCCGCGAGCGGCGACAACACCGCCTCCGCCTTCAGGAAGTAGAGGTTCCATGCGCGCCGTGCGCGTGCGTCCTTGAACATCTCAGCCCTCCGTCGCGCGATCGACCGCGCGCGTGATCTCGGCCCATGCCGCGCGCATTCCAGCAAGCGCCGCGACGCCCTGCTTCGTCAGCGCGTAGTATTTGCGCCCGGGGCCGGTCGCCGCGTGCTCCCACCGGTAGCGCACGAAGCCTTCGTTCTTGAGCCGCAGGAGAATGGCGTAAAGCGTGCCGTCGCTGACGCTCATGCCGCAGCGCGCCTTCAGATGCTCGACGAGCTCGTAACCGTAGAACTCCTTCGCGGCGAGCGTCGACATCACGACGAGCTCCAACGTCCCTTTGCGCGCCTGCGACTCCCAATTCGAAAGGAACTCATCCTGCGCCACGCCACACTCCGACTCGACCGGAACACTATACCATGGTATCTAGCATAACAAGGTATAACCGAAGGAAAGGTATAAGGGTCATGGGCGAGGCGGTGGGAAGGGCGGGGACCGGATGGCGGGAAAGCGCGGGATTCGGGGTGTTCGAAGCGCTGGCCTTCGCGGTCGTATTCGTCGCCGGGACGTACAACATCCTGCCGATCAGCCACACGCCCTATCTGTTCTTGCTCGGCTGGTTGATGCTGCTCGTGCGGGGAAAACGCTGGCGGGATGTCGGCTTCTATTGGCCCGAGCACGCGGGTGCGGCGATGGTATTGGGAGCGGCCGCGGGCGTCGCACTATCGCTTCACGAACTCATCGTGCTCGAGCCGCTGGTGCGCTCGTTCACCGGCTCATCGCCCGACCTGAGTTTCTTCAAAGACCTGAAGGGCAACCTGGAGGCAACGCTCCTTTTCATCGCGCTGTCGTGGGTACTCGCGGCGTTCGGAGAAGAGATGGTCTGGCGCGGCTACGCGATGAACCGCGTCGCGGAACTCTTCGGCGGCAACGCTGCCGCCTGGATACTGAGCGCGCTTGTCGTCAACATCGTGTTCGGTGTCGCGCACGACTACCAAGACGTCACCGGGATGATCGTAACGGCGATCGCCGGCCTGGCCTACGCCGTGCTCTATTTCCTCGCGGGCCGAAACCTGATTGTGCCCATCATGGCGCACGGAACGTCAAACACCGTCGACTTTCTCTTCATCTACCACGGCGGGATCATTCCGGGGATTTAGACCCACCGCTCCGGCCAGCGCTCGCCGGAGAGCCGGTGATAGGCGAACGCGAAGGCGATGAGGATTAGCGCCCCTGAGAGCACCGGGGACAGGATGAAGACCGCGGTCGCATGCGCGTTCGTGATGATGAGCGGGCTGATGCCGGCCGGCGGGTGAAACGTGTCCGTCACGTGCATCGCCGCGATCGCGAGACCCACGCCCAACGCCGGCACCCACGCCGCATCCCCGAACAAAAGCACGCACGCCATACCCGCGAGCGCCGACAGAAGGTGACCGCCAACGATGCAGCGCGGCCGCGCGGGCGGCGCCTCGGGCGAGCCCATCACAAGCACGATCGACGTCGCAAACGGCACCATCATGAGCGGCTGCCCGGACGCATACGCCAGCGCCGTCATCACGCCGATGCCAAGCGCGCCGCCTATGGCGCGAATGAGAATTCGGTACCGCGGAAGAGCATTCATGGCATGCCTGGGACCGCCGGCTTCCAGCCGGCAGCCGGCAAGATGCCGGCGCTCCCGGGCATTTCAGCTCAACCCCCGCTGATGCGCTGGAAGAACTTCTGCGTCTGCTCGCCGCCCATGAAATAGGCCTTGGCGCCCGACATGTCGGAGATCTTGGCCCAGTTGTCGGCGACCTTCTCGGCCGTGAGCCCCTGGTGGCCCAAGAACGCGCCGCTCGACTCGACGATCTGCGCGACCGCGAACGCGCCGCCGCCCGCCGCCAGGATCACGCCGTTCGGTGCGTCTTCGCTGACGAGATAGATCACGCCCGGCGTCACGAACTCGGGCTTCAACGCCTCGAGCGCTTGCGGCGGCATCAGGTTCTCGGTCATGCGCGTGCCGGCGACGGGGGCGAGCGAGTTGACGCGAATGTTGTCCTTCTGTCCTTCGAGCTTCAGCGTATTCATGAAGCCGACAAGGCCGAGCTTCGCCGCGCCGTAATTCGTCTGCCCGAAATTGCCGTAGAGCCCTGACGACGACGACGTCATCACGATGCGCCCGTATTGTTGAGCCTTCATCGTCTCCCAGCACGCCTTCGTCACCTTCACCGAACCCATCAAGTGCACGTCGAGCACGAAGTCGAAGTCCTTGATCTCCATCTTCGTGAAGCTCTTGTCGCGCAGCACGCCCGCATTGTTGATCAAGATGTCGATGCGCCCGAACGCGTCCATCGTCTGCTTGACGAGGCCCGCGACACCCGCATCGTCCGTCACCGACGCGCCGTTCGCGATCGCCGTGCCGCCGAACGCCTTGATCTCCTCGACGACCTTCTTGGCCGCTTCCGACGAGCCGCCCGAACCGTCGACGGTTCCGCCGAGATCGTTGATCACGACCTTGGCCCCGCGCCGTGCGAGTTCGAGCGCATGCGCGCGTCCCAAACCGCCGCCCGCGCCCGTGACGATGGCGACCTTCCCGTCGAACCGAATGCTCATGTGATGGATGCCCTTGGCTGATTGCTGCAGTTGCGAAGTCGGCCAGTTCTGCCCCGCTTTTCCGCCGAAATCAACTGGCAGGGACGCCGCGCTAGTTCGGCCGATCCCCAGGGGCCGTCAGCACGATCTCTTCGCCGACGAACGAAGCCGGCACCTCGAATGTCGTCATCTTGATGCCTGGCGTCGCGCCGCTGCGCCCGCACATCGAGCAGCGGAAGCGGCGCTTGAAGTCGAGCACGCGCGTGTCCGGGTGTGCGGCCGCCGCGATCTGCGACGGCAACAGTGCCGTCTTGTGTCCGCACGCGCAGACGAGATTGATCCCCTGTCCGCCGCGCGCGAGTGCGCCGGTGGTGATGGCGGCGGGGCGGGGAAGGTGGTCGCTCATGCGGCAAATCTGCCTCAGCGCGGGTCCGACGTACAGGGCGCAGATGCGCGGCGCCCCGGCAACCATGTTACCCCTTGAAGCGCAAACGATTCAGGACGCGAAGGCTCTCGCCCATGTCGATACTGCAATTGCAAAGCGCGCTTGGGCTCGTCGTGTTCGTCGCGATCGCATGGGCCTTGTCGGAAAATCGGCGCGCCTTTCCTTGGCAGACGGTCGTCGTCGGCCTCGGTCTGCAGATCGTGCTCGCGGCGGCGCTGCTCGGCGTGCCGGTGATGCGCGAGGCGCTGCTGTCGCTCAACGTCATCGTCGACGCGATCCAATCGGCGACGGCGAAGGGTTCGACGTTCGTGTTCGGCTACACCGCCGGCGGCACGCCGCCGTTTGAGGTCAAGAACCCCGGCGCCATGGTCACGATCGCCTTCACGGTGCTGCCGATCGTGCTCGTGATGTCGGCGCTCTCAGCGTTGCTCTGGCACTGGCGCGTGCTGCCCGTGGTCGTGAAGGGCTTCGCGCTTGCCCTCGAACGTTCGATGAAGATCGGCGGCGCGCTCGGCGTCGGCTGTGCCTCGAACATCTTCCTCGGCATGATCGAAGCGCCGATGCTGATCAAGCCGTACCTGGAGAAGATGACGCGCAGCGAACTTTTCACGCTCTTCACCTGTGGCCTCGCGAACGTCGCGGGCACCGTGCTCGTGCTGTTTGCGACCGTGATCGAGCCCGTCGTGCCCGGCGCGATCGGCCACATCATCGTGGCCTCGCTGCTTTCGCTGCCCGCCTCGATCTTGCTCGCCAAGGTGATGATTCCGGGCGACGAGACGACGCCCGCGAACCTAGGCACCGCGCGGCTCTACCGCTCGACGATGGACGC
>CAZLRW010000198.1:0-5323 GCA_964561925.1 uncultured Flavobacteriaceae bacterium | reverse complement strand
TGATGGCGCGTCTTGCCGGTTTGTTGGGTATTCTGGGCGTCGTGGCGGCCGTCGCCTTCCCCATCTACTTCGGCGCACTCGACCCAAGCTACGACCCGGCGCGCGATTTCATCAGTGAGCTGGGCGATGCCACCGCGCCCGATGCGTGGGCGGTCAATTGGCTCGGCTTCCTACCAACCGGCCTGCTGCTGACCGCCTTTGGGTGTCTCGCGTGGCGTGCACTTCCGCGCTCAACCGCGACCGCTCTCGCAATGCTCGGCGTGATCTTGTTCGCCGCCGGGTATGTAGGTGCGGCGTTCTTTCCGTGCGATACCGGTTCTTTCCGTGCGATACCGGTTGCGGCGGCGCGACCTCGAGCTTCTCGCAGCAGATGCATTACGCGACCAGTTTGCCAGGTTACTTTCTCGCGCCTGTCACAATGCTGCTTCTTGGCGTCGCGGCGCGCCGTTGGCCGGGCGGCGCATGGATCGCTCCGCTCGCTTTCATCGGCGCCATCGGTACGTTTGCCGGCTTGGCGGGAATGGTCAACGCCTTCGAAAACAACGCGAACGGTCTCTGGCAGCGTGTGTTGGAAGCCTCGTTCCTGATCCCAACTTTGGCGACCAGCTGTTATCTCGGCGTCTTCAAGCCGCGGTAACTGATCATGAGCGAACGTTCTTCCGCTTCCCTGCCAAGACCTGTTTGAGGAGGGCTTCGCTTTTGCGCGTGGCGTTCGGCAAGAGGCTCGTGCTCAAGGCGCGCTTGATGTGGGCGGCGCATTCGTCGTTGCCGAAATAGCCTGAGCCCCACATGCCCAGGATCGACAAGAGTTGGATGGCGATGTGCCGGCCCAGCGCTGGTGCGTCAACATCGGTGTCGAGTTCGCCGCCCTCGACCGCGCGCGCGACGGTCGCTTGCCCGAGTTCGATCGTGCGATCGACCGCGGCCGTGCGCACGTCCGACGTCTCACCCGCCATGATGCCCCAATAGACGTCGCGGTAGAACGCTTCGTCGCGCGCGAAGAAATCGCGCATGCGATCGACGCCGGCGAGCAGACCTTCGACAACGAGGCGGTTCTTTTGGGTCGCCAGCGTCTGCGCCAGTCCGATAGATGCTTCCTCCAGTAGCGCAATGAGCACGCCTGTCTTGGAGCCGAAGAGATTGTAGGGCGTCTTGAGGCTGACCTCGGCCACCTCCGCCAAGTGGCGCATGGTCAAGGCCGCCATCCCCTCGCGGCGGATGATCTTCGCGGCCGCGTCCTTCACGGCCTCGCGATTGCGCTCCTTGATTCCCGTCCGTCCGTCCATCGCCCGACCATGAGCCACACCGCAGAAAGGCAGTCTAGCCGAAGTAGTTATAACATGTTGTAAATTGTTTGAAAGGGTGGTACGAGGGAGCGTCGAAGCTCGAAGGAGGCGCCCGATGAGCGCACGTGCTCTCACGCTCGGTTACAGCGCGGCCGATCTGGCGCGCAGTCCCTATGCGCGCTTCTACAAGCCGGAGATCGCGCCGCTGTCCGCGTCGGCGCGGGAGGCGGTGACGGTCGGCGCGCTGCCGCACGAGATTTTCGCAGGCCTCGAAGACGCGCCGAAACTGGTCGCCGCGCGCGGCGGTCAGGTGGAGACAGGTTTCACCGTCTGCCCGGACGGCGAAACGCGCGTGTTCGATACGACGCCGATGCCGCGCGTGACGCCTGCGATGTGGAACTGGTGGTTCGCCTGGCACGGCAACGAAGCCGAACGCTACAAACTCTGGCACCCACGGGCGCATGTGCATGTCGCGTGGGCCGACGGCGAGGGCGAGCGCGACCACTATGTCGGGCGCACTTCGCATGTGGTCGAGTATATCGGCGCGACGCGCATCAAGGGTTCGATCCGCTTTGTGCCGCCGTCGTCGCTCGGCATCGATGAGGCGGCGTTGGCGCGGGATGGCTCGGTTTGCATTTGTGCGCGTATCGGACAGGTCTCGCCCGCGATCGATGCGGGCTGGCTGATGCATCACGTCTTTCCAGTGCCCGGTGGCAGCGAGATGCGCTCCTACTTCTGGCTCGGCGGGCGGCACATCGCGTCGCGGGGCGGCGGGGCGATCGCGACGACCCTGCTGCGCACGTTCGCGAAGGTGTTTCCGCAAGCCGCACGCGTGCCGGCGACGGATTTGCTGGTGCATTGCGCGCAGGAGATGAGCCACCTTGCGGGCATCCTGCCCGACATTCACGCGACCTTTGCCGGACGTAATGCTCCGCGGCAGGAGGCGGCGCAATGAAACGGCCCACGGGAAAGGGCCGCGTGTTCGAGCGCGGTGATGACGGCTTTGACGCGGCCGTGTTGGGTACGAGCTTCTCGGGCCGCGATCCCGGTTGCCGGCCGCACGTGCTCGTTCAGGCGAACGATGCTTCCGACGTGATCGCGGCGGTCAAGCGCGCGGTGCGCGAAGACCTGAAAATCAGCATCTGTTCCGGCGGGCACAGCTGGGCGCAGAACCACATCCGCGACGGCGGCATGCTGATCGACATGGCGCGCGTGAACGCGATCGAGGTCGACGGCGCGGCCATGCGCGCGCGCGTCGGGCCCGGGTGCTGGAGCTTGGATCTCGACAAGCGGCTGGCGAAGGATCGCTTGTTCTTTCCGGTCGCGCATGCGCCGGACGTTTGCCTCGGTGGCTTCCTCCTGCAAGGCGGTTTCGGTTGGGCGAGCCGGGCGCTGGGGATGGCTTGCGAAAGCGTCGTCGCCGTCGATGTCGTGCTTGCCGACGGTACGCTCGTGCACGCGAACGAGCGCGAGAATGCCGATCTCTATTGGGCGGCGCGCGGGGCGGGGCCCGGGTTCTTCGGCGTCGTCGTACGCTATCATTTGAGGCTTCACCCGCGCCCGCGCGGCGTGGGCATGGCGATCCAGATCTTTCGTATGGAACATCTGGAAGAAGTGTTCCGTTGGGCGGACGCGATCGGCCCCGACGTTTCGCGCTCCGTCGAATTTCAGATGCTGATCACGCCGCACACGCTGGCGACGCGCGGACCGGGGATCGAGGTCTTCGCGCCCGTGCTCGCGCCGACATGGCGCGACGCGCGCGAGGCGGTCGCGTTCTTGCGCAACAGTCCGATCCGCAAGAAAGCGAGCCTGACGACGCCGTTGATCCCGATCTCGACGATGATGATGTCGCGGATCGCGAACCGGACGCACTTTCCGCCGCAGATGCGCTGGTGCGTCGACAATATGTGGACGGACGCGCCGATCGACGCGCTGATGCCTGGCATCAAGCGCGTCGCAGCGACGATGCCGCCCGCGCCAAGCCACGCGCTGTGGCTCAACTGGTATCCGCCGGCGACGCGGCCCGACATGGCGTTTTCGAAAGAAGCGAACCGCTACTTCGCGCTCTACGGCGAGTGGCGCCGCGCGGAAGATGACGCGAAGTACCTCGATTGGGCGACGGCGCGCATGCGCGAAATGGCGCCGCTCAGCGCAGGCATCCAACTGGCCGACGAAAACCTGGGCCGGCGTCCCGCGTGGTTCATGGCGCAGGAGAATCTGAAACGCCTCGACGCGATCCGCGCGGCCTATGACCCGCACGGCCGCTTCAATGCGTGGATGGGACGGCCGGACGTGGGCGCGCGGGAGCCCGAGGCGGCGCGCCGTGTGGCGTCGGCCGTGGCTTAGGCCGTCACGCCTCGCGACGTTTGATCCACGGGTCGCCGGCTTTCGCCAGGTAGGTGCGATAGACGTAGTCCCAGGGGATCAGCGGCAGCAAGATCACCACGGCGGCGCATTCGAAGAGCGTTTGCGTCGTGGCGGCGTCCATCGTTCCGGCGATGCTTTGGGGCCACGCGATGCGGGTGAGCCAGATCGTCTTCCACGCGATCTCGAAGAACAGCAGCGGCAGCATCTGCAGCGGGTAGCGCAGGCCCAGGATCGCAAGAGCCGACAAGGCGGCCAGCATGCACTTGACCACGCCGGACATGAGGGACCAGCTTTTGCTTGGGTCGAGGATGTCGGGCCAGATGATCGAGCCGAGCCCCGCGACAAGCAGCAAATAGGCGAGCCGAAGGAGGTTGAGGCGCAGGGGAGAAACCGTGTTCATGCTGCGAGTGTGCGGGCGCATCCGCGCCGCTACCATGACCGCAGGCTTCAAATACTTGGCCGCCGGTTGCACGCCTGCGTGCGTGCGGTTCCGCACCGTGTGTCATCTGGCCCTGCTTCGACCGTAGCGGCAGCCGCGTTGTTCAGCGCGAGGTGTGAGCGCCGTCGCAGGCGGCGGCGTTGCGCCGGGCCTATATGTCGGCGACACATCTGCTCCACGAGAGAGTCCCCATGCCGCGCTTTGCCACCCGATCCGCGTATAGCGAAGCGTTGCGATCGCGCGGAGCGGCGGTGCTCGCGGCATCGGGTTCCGGGCGGTTTGCGGATCGCGGGCAATGGGTGCGCGGTTTGTCGGCGGTGGCGGCGCTTGCCGGCGTCTATGTCGCGATCTTGGTTCTGTCGCCGAGTGCGGTGTCATTCGCGCTGGCGGGTGTCGCGGGTCTGCTGACTTACATTGTGATGGCTACGCTCTGCCACGACGCTTCGCACTATTCGCTGGCGCGGGCGCGCCGGCTCAATCGCTTCGTGGTCACCGCGGGTTTCGCGATCGCCGGGATCTCCGGGCCGTTGTGGGCGCGCCGGCATATCCGCACGCATCACATGTTCCCGAACGTCGCGGGCACCGACATCGACGCCGACAGCACCAGCATGGTGCGCCTGACGCCGCATCACGCGTGGCGACCGTGGCACCGCTATCAGGCGTTCTATGCGCCGTTCCTCTATCTGCTCGTGCTCTGGCACTTGGCGTTCTACGAGGACTTCTTGCATTTGCGCGCGGCGCGGCGCGAGGCGCCGGGTGAGTTCAAGACGTGGCGCGCGCTTTTCACGTTTGCCGCGGCGAAGGTGTTTCACGTCGTGTTCGCGATTGCGCTGCCGCTTGCGGCGATCGACGCGCCCGCGATGTACATTGTCTTGGGCTACATGCTCGCGAGCGCGGCGGCGTCGGGCATGTTCGTCGTCATCAACATCGGAACGCACATCGTCGACGTCGCGAGCTTCGTCGATCCGCGCCGGGACGGGTCGATCGCGCATGATTGGGCGACGCACCAGGCGATGACGGCGGTCGATTGGTCGCCCGAGAACCGGCTCGCCATCGCGATCACGGGCGGCGCCAACTCACATGCGGCGCATCATCTGTTTCCGGAGGCCGCGCATTGTCACAACGCGGCCTTGAGCCGCGTGGTTGCCGAAGCCGCGCGCGCGTTCGGCAAGCCGCATCATGTGCTGACGTTCGCCGGCATGATGCGCTCGCACTTTCGTCATCTCGCGGC
>CAZLRW010000197.1:2175-5329 GCA_964561925.1 uncultured Flavobacteriaceae bacterium | reverse complement strand
GCCCGCCAACTCTACGACCGGATCGCCGACAAGACCGGCTTCATCCAATACGCAAAGACGGTCTAATCACTGCTCCTTGAACGCCGCAAGCAGAGGCACGCGCGCCGCGCGCCATGCGGGAAAGACGCCGCCGGCAAGCCCGATCACCAGTGCCAGGATCAATCCCTGTATCACCAGCGACCAGGAAAGCTTCAGAGAGAAGACGACCTGCGTGAAGTTTCCGCCCAGCGTCGCCGCACTGATCCCGTCGAACAACAGATAGGTGCCGACCGCCCCGACGAGCCCGCCGATCGCGGCCAGGATGAGGCTCTCGACCATCGTCCCGATGAACGCGGGCGTCCCGCGAAACCCGATCGCGCGCAACGTCGCAATCTCGCGCGTGCGCGCGTCGACGGAGGCGAACATCGTGTTGAGCGCGCCCGCGAGAGCCCCGAACGACATCGCGATCGCAAGCGGCCAACCGAGATAGAGAATAAGGTCGCCGATGTTGCGGCTCTGCCCGGCGTAGAAATCCTTCTCCGATTTGACGTCGAGCTTGAGCCGCGGATCGGCGTCGGAAAACGCGCGGATCTTCTCGAGGCTCGCCGGATCGGTCATCCGCGCGCGCACGGTCTGCACCGTGCTGCCCCGCTGATAGAGCCCCTGCAGCACCGCGACGTCGGCCCAAATCTCGGACTCGAACACCGTGCCGCCCGCATCGAACTCGCCGACCACGACCCAGTTCTGGGACGCGAGCCGCATCTTCGCGCCGAGTTCGAACCCGCGGAACTGCTTCGAGACCGACCGCCCGACGACGAGTTCGTTCGTGCCTGGCTGGAACATGCGCCCGCTCACGATGCGGATGCCGCGCCGGACCTCGTTCGCAGTCGGCCCGAGGCCGCGAAGCGGCAGGTTCGCCTTCAATCCAGATGACTTCTTGATTCCGTCGACGATCACATAGAGTTCCGGCGACATCAGCGGCTTGCCGTCCGAACCCTGCGCGAGCCCCGGCGCCTCCTGCATCAGCAGCACCTGCTCGCGCATAAGCGTCGAGTTGATCTCGCTCTCGCTGCCTTTGCGCAGCACGACAAGGACGTCCGGCGCGCCGGTGCCGGCGACCGTCGCTTGAAACCCGTTCGCCATCGCAAGAAAGGCGAGCAGCACCCCGGTGACGAGCGCGATCGCGACGACCGTCGCAAGCGACGTCCACTTGCGTTGCGGCAGCGAGCGCAGGTTCATCGCGGTCACCGTCGCAATCTGCGTGAACGTGCGTCCCATCGCTATTTCCTTTCGAGCGCGGTCACGATGTCGGTGTTCATCGCCCGGATCGCGGGGATCAGACCGGTCAGAAGTCCGAGCACCGCCATCAGCACGAACGCGGTTGCGGCCGTATCCCAAGAGAATGCGATCGGCCCAAACCGGCTAAGCGGCCCGGCCATCGCGAAGCTCGCGAGCCAAGCGAATGCAATCCCAAGCAACCCGCCGATGAGCGCGAGCAGCATGGATTCGCCGAGCACCAGCCCGAAGATGCGCTGCGTCGTAAAGCCGATCGTCTTCATCACCGCGATTTCGTTCGTCCGCTCGCGCACGGTCAGCATCATCGTGTTGCCGACGATGAGCAGGATGGTCACGAACGCGGCCCCCACGATCATCGTCACGATGAAACCGAGATCGCCGAGCTGCTCGGCGAACGCCTTGTTGAACGCCTGCTCGGTCTTGGTCTCCGTCTCGAACGCGGAGTTCGCGAACAACGCGTCCACCTCGCGCATCACGCGCGCGTTCTCTTTCGCGTCGGTCGTCTTCAGGATCATCCATCCCGTGGTGCCGTCGCCGAACGAACGCGTGTCGGCCAGATACTGGTAGTGGAACATCACGAAGTTCGTATCGACCCGCGCCTCGTTGCCGGTGACGACCCCCGCGATCGTGAAGTCCCAAGTGTCCGACCCGTTCTTCTGCGTGTAGATGTTGCTCTTGAGCGGCAACCGGTCGCCCGCCTTCCAGCCGAACTGATCGGCGACAGATTTACCGACCAGAATGCTCGTCTTGTCGCGCAGGAACGCTTCGCGTTGCGCCGGCGGCACGATGTACTCGGGGTAGATGTCGAGATAGTTCTTCGGGTCGACCGCAAACGCGACCAGAAAGTTGCGCGGCTCTTGATAGTAGCCGCCGAACCACTCCGCGTGCGCGACCTGCTTCACGCCTTGCACACCCGCGGTGCGCGTCGCATAAGCGAGCGGCATCGGCAGCGTGAAGTTGATCCGGTTCACCGTGATCAGCCGGTCGGCGCCGGCCACTTCGACGCCGGCATTGATCGCGTTCTGAAACGTGGCCAAGATGCCGAAGATCAGGAACGCCACGAAAATCGCAACGATCGTCAGGATCGTCCTAAGCCGCTTACGGAACAGGTTCTTGCGAACGAGATCGATCAGCGTCATGCCGCAAGGTCCTTCTCGCTGAAGTGCCCTTTGTCGAGGTGCAGCGTGCGCTTGGCATAGCGCGCTGCTTCCGGATCGTGCGTCACCATCACGATCGTCTTGCCGAGATCCTTGTTCAGCGTCTGCAGCATCGCCAGAATTTCGCCCGCTGTTTCACGGTCGAGGTCGCCCGTCGGCTCGTCGCAAAGCAAAAGTTTCGGGTCCGACACGATCGCCCGCGCGATCGCGACGCGCTGCTGCTGACCGCCCGAAAGCTCCGACGGCTTGTGCCGCGCCCGGTCCGACAGGCCCACGATCTCGAGCGCCGTCTTCACCCGCTCGCTCCGCGCCTTCGGCCCGAGCTTCGTGAGCAAGAGCGGCAACTCCACGTTCTGCGCCGCGGTCAGCATCGGCATCAGGTTATAGAACTGGAAGATGAAGCCCACATTCCCCGCGCGGAAGCCTGCGAGCCGGCTCTCGTCGAGATTGTCCATCCGCTTGCCGTCGAACACGATCTCGCCGCCGGTGGGCTTGTCGATCCCGCCGAGCAGATTAAGCAGCGTCGTCTTGCCCGACCCCGACGGACCCATGATCGCGACGAAGTCTTGCTGCGGGATCGTCATGTCGAGCCGCTCGAAGATCGGCACGGACTGCTTACCGCGCGTGTAGCTCTTGGTGACGCCTTTGAGATTGATCAGCGGTTCGGTCATCTACGCCTCTTTTGTCTCCCCTCGCCCTTCCGGAATCGGAAGGGAGAGGGG
>CAZLRW010000197.1:0-2075 GCA_964561925.1 uncultured Flavobacteriaceae bacterium | reverse complement strand
GAGGGGAGAACTAAGGCGTCTTCTGCGGTGCCGGTGTCGGAGAACCGGGCGGCGACGCAACCTTTTCGTCGTCGAAGAACAGAACTTTGGCGGCCATCTCGGGCAAGATGCGCGGATCGCCGGTCTCGATCGCAACGCGCACTTTGACCGTCGCCTTGTCGCGGTTCGCGGTCGGAATGATGGCCGCGACTTTCGCCGGGATTTCCCACTCCGGATAGGCGTCGAGCGTCGCGCTCGCCCGCTGACCCTGCTTCACACGGCTGATGAAGGCCTCGTTGACCTCAACCTCGACCTCGAGCGAATTCATGTCGACGATCGTGCATACGCCCGTGCGCGTGAAGCCGCCGCCGGCGGCCACGGGCGAGACGATTTCGCCGGGCTGCGCATCCTTCGTCGTGACCATGCCGGCGAACGGCGCGCGGATTTCGTGCTTGTCGAGCAGAGCCTTCGCCCGCGCCGCGCTCTGTTCTGCCGAGCGCAGATTGCCTTGCGCCTGCACCAGCCGCGCCGCCGCCGCGTCCGCGGCCGCTTCCGCGCGCGTGAGGTCGGCGGTGCTCGCAAACTCGCGCGCCTTCACGCCGCGAATGCGCACGAGCGCCCGCTGCGCCTCCGCGTTGTCCGCGACTGCGGCGTCGTAGGCGCCGCGCGCCGAGCGCACGTTGCCTTCCGCGATGCCGAGTTCGGTCTTGGCGAGCGTCGTGTCGAGCCGCGCGAGCACCTGATCCGCCTTCACCGACATGCCTTCTTCGATCAGAACTTCGGCCATGCGCCCGGTGATCTCCGCCGACACGGTCGCAAGCCGGCGCGCCGTGACGTAGCCAGAGGCCGACAGCACGCCGCCGCTGCCGATCGTCGGGCCCGCGGTCGCGGGCGTGCCGGCCGTGCTCGCGGGCGCGGGCTCCGCCGCCGCCACCTGCTCCTCGCCCTTCGGCCAGAAGAAATAGATCGCGCCGACCGCGACCAGCGCGCAGGCCGCCATGAAGCCGACGATCAGCCAGCGATTGCCGCCGCCCTCGTCTTCTTCCTCGTCCCGGTTGATCTTCAACCGGTCCAAGAGTTCGCGTTGACCTTCCGCCATTGGGACCCCTGAAAGCGCCCGTGCGCCCTACCAGTACGTGGAAGAGCACAGATCGGACCGCCGCGCCTGATCGACAAGGGCGAAACCTTACTGAGGTCGTCTGAACAAAACAAGAACTACTTGCGTCGCTTCTTCCAAATCTCGCCCATCAGCGCGAACAGCTCCGCCGGATTGGGCGGCGTCTGATCGCCGGAGAATTCGCGATAAAGCGTCGCGACGTTAACGGCGATCCGCTCGGCATCGCCCCAAGAATCATAGTCGCCGAGCGCGATGTCGTGCGCCGCGTCGCGCGCGCTCATCCCCACGTCGTAGCGCTCGCGCGCCTCGTCGCGGATATAGGCGAGATAGCTCTGCACCGCTTTGACTCCGCGCTTGTCCGTCACCGGCCCGTGCCCCGGCACGATCGTCTCGCACTCGAGTTTCAAGATCGCATCGCACGCCGCGATCCAATTGCCGACCGGCCCCGCCCACATGATCGGCGTGCCCTCGATGAAGAGAATGTCGCCCGTGAACACGGTCTTGTCGGCGGGCACGTGAACGAGAACGTCGCCGCCGGTATGTGCGGGCCCGACCTCGATGAGCTCGACGGTCTTCGCCCCGACATGCCGGCGCATTCGTCCGCTGAACGTCGTCGTCGGCGGCGTCGGTGTGATCCCGTTGAAGTCGAACGCGCCGAAGCAGTGCATTAGATACTCGCCGGTCAGGCCCAAGCCCGGCGCCGCCTTCATGAAGTTGGCAAGCAAGGTCGGTTGCTCGCGTTTCATCTCTTCGGCCGCATGCGCGGACGCGATGATCTCAGCCCCCTCAACCAACTCGTTGCCATAGCAATGATCGCCGTTGTGGTGCGTGTTGACGAGCGTCCCGATCGTCTTCGCCGCCCGCGGCGCCGCCGCCCGCATGGCCGAGAGCATCTCGCGCGTGAGCTTCAGATCGAACAACGTGTCGACCAGCAGCGACTGATCCCCATCGGTAATCAACCCCGCATTCGACCACCCCC
>CAZLRW010000196.1:0-5336 GCA_964561925.1 uncultured Flavobacteriaceae bacterium | reverse complement strand
GCGGACGCAAGCTCGGCTTCGCGCAGTTCGGGCCGAAGGGCGCACTGCCCGTCTTCTATTTCCACGGCTGGCCGGGCTCGAGGCTCGAGGCCGGCTTCTTCGAGATCCCGGGCGTGCAGATGATCGGCGTCGACCGCCCGGGCTACGGCCTCTCCGATCCGGATCAGAAGCGCCGCCTCGCCGACTGGCCGCGCGACATCGCGGAACTCGCCGACCACCTCGGCTTCGACAAGTTCGCGGTCGTCGGCATGTCGGGGGGCGGACCCTACGCCGCCGCCTGCGCGCACTTCCTGAAGGACCGCGTTCTGAAGACCGCGATCATCGCGGGTCTCGGCCCTCCGGACGCGCCGGGCATGGGCGCCGCCCGCGTCGGCTTCCTGCTCGATGTGGGTCAACGCCCGATGACCTCTGCCGTGCTCGCGAACGTGATGCGATCGCTGATCCGCAACCCCGCCGCCGAAAAGCACTTCCACGCGATCCGCGCCCGCCTGCCGCGCGCCTCGCGCGATGCGGAGGCGATGACGCCCGAATTCATGCAGATGCTGCTGACGAGCTTCCGCGAAGGCCTGCGCAACTCGGCGAAGGGCTCGACCTCGGACGCCCGCGTCTACGGCGAACCCTGGCCGTTCGCGCTCGCCGACATCCGCGTGCCGGTCAGCGTCTGGCACGGCACGCACGACGCCCAGGTCCCGGTCTCGATCGGTCGCCATTACGCGAAGTTCATCCCGACCGCCCGGGGCACGTTCCCCGACAGCGAAGGCCACGTCTCGATCGTCACGAACTACATCGAAGCGATCATCGGCGACCTCAGGGCGCCGTAGCCTTCCGCACTCGGCCGTCCTAACGTCCGGGCAGTGATGCGCCCGCAGATTCTGTTTCCGCTGTTCGCCGACGTTGCGACGCTGCCCGGGATCGGGCCGCGGTTCGCGAAGCTGTTGGCGAAGGTTGCAGGGCCCCGCCTCGTCGATCTGTTGTGGCACAAGCCGGTGTCGCTCATCGATTGGCGGCGCCAGACGACGATCGCGGCCGCCCCGCCCGGCGAGCTCGTGACGTTGAAGCTGCGCATCACCGACCACGCGCCCTCGCGCGTCGCGAGCCGCCCATACAAAGTGCGCGCAAGCGACGACACGGGCTTCGTCGACCTCGTCTTCTTCCGCGCCCATCGCGACTATCTGACGAAGGCGCTGCCCGTCGGCGAGATGCGCTACGTCAGCGGCAAGGTGGAGACGTTCCAGGAGCGCCCGCAAATCACGCATCCGGACCGCATCCTGACCGAAGCGCAATTCGCCACCGCCCCCGCGATCGAACCCGTCTACGGCAGCACGGAAGGCATGCCGCAAAAAACGCTGACGCGCGCCGTCACCGCCGCCGTCGAGAAGGCGCCGCACCTGCCCGAATGGCAGGACGAGGCCTGGTTGAAGAAGCAGGGCTGGCCCGACTGGTTCACCGCGATCAAGACCCTGCACACGCCGAACGGTCCCGCCGATCTCGACCCGACGCGCCCCGAACGTCGTCGCCTCGCCTACGACGAGTTCCTGGCGACGCAGCTTGCCCTCTCGCTCGCCCGCGCCCGCATGCGGCGCACGAAGGGGCGCGTCCTGAAAGGCGACGGCCGCCTGCGCGCGAAGGCGCTCGCCGCGCTCAAATTCACACTCACAAAGTCTCAGCAAGAGGCGCTCAAGGAAATCGACGCCGACATGGCGGCGGCGCACCGCATGCTGCGCCTGCTGCAAGGCGACGTGGGCGCCGGCAAGACGCTCGTCGCGTTCTTCGCCATGCTCACCGCAATCGAAGCGGGCACACAGGCGGCCCTCATGGCCCCGACCGAAGTGCTCGCACGCCAGCACGCCGCGACGTTGGCCCCGTTAGCCGAAGCCGCTGGCGTGACGCTCGCGCTGCTGACCGGCCGCGAACGCGGCAAGGAACGCGACACGATCCTCGAGAACCTGAAATCAGGCGATCTCAAAATCCTGATCGGCACCCACGCGCTCATCACCGAAACCGTGGTGTTCGCCGACCTCGGCCTCGTCGTCGTCGACGAGCAGCATCGCTTCGGCGTGCATCAGCGACTCGCGCTCTCGGGCAAAGGCAACGTCCCAGCCGATATCCTTGTGATGACGGCGACGCCGATCCCGCGCACACTCGCGCTCACCGCCTACGGCGACATGGACATGTCGCGCCTCACCGAAAAGCCCGCGGGCCGCAAACCCATCGCGACGCGCGCGATCCCGCTGACCCGACTCGACGAAGTGACGGAGGGCATCGAACGCGCGATCAGCCGCGGCGAGCGCGTCTTCTGGGTCTGCCCGCTGGTCGAGGAGAACGAAGACCTCGACCTGACCGCCGCCGAGGAACGCTTCGACGTCTTGAAGTCGCTGTTCGGCGATCGCGTGCGCCTCATCCACGGCCGCATGAAGCCCGCCGAAAAGGACGCCGCGATCGAAGCGTTCCGCGAAGGCCGCGCGAACATCCTGGTTGCAACCACCGTCATCGAAGTCGGCGTCGACGTTCCCGACGCGACGATCATCGTCATCGAACACGCCGAACGCTTCGGCCTCGCGCAATTGCATCAACTGCGCGGTCGCGTCGGCCGGGGCGCGAAGCCGTCAACGTGCCTCTTGCTCTACCAGTCGCCGCTCGGCGAGACGGCGCGCGCGAGGCTCGATTGCCTGCGCAACACCGACGACGGCTTCCTGATCGCCGAAGAAGATCTGCGCCTGCGCGGCGCCGGCGAACTCTTGGGCCAACGCCAATCCGGCCTGCCCGACTTCCGCGTCGCCGACTTGGAAGTTCACAGCGACCTCGTCCCCGCCGCCCGCGACGACGCCCGCCTGATCCTGACCCGCGACCCCGAACTGAAAACCCCGCGCGGCGAGGCGCTCCGCGTCCTGCTCTACCTGTTCGAACAAGACGACGCGGTGAAGACGATCAAGTCGGGCTAACCCGCACCTCGGTTCGCCGCCCCAGCGGCACCGATGAGCGACGCTCGACGCGGCTATCGGGCCATCGAATTTCGACACCGACGATCGCTTCCCCTTCCGGCACGCCGAACAGAAAGGGATTGGCGCTCAAGCTGCGAAAGCCTGTCTGCGCGCTCGCCTCACGCAATTGCCGTCTTTCACTTCCGTCACGCCGGGACGTCACGAGCGTGACACGTGCACCGGGTGGATTGGAGGCTCCCCGCACGTCCCGCAACACGACTTCGGTCCACCCGCCGCACGTCGCGCTCTTGTTCAACATCAGCGTCGCAAACTCGCCCGGAGGCTTCTCTCCCCATGAGCCCACAACAACATCGGGCTTGCCGTCGCCGTTCAATTCTCCGGTGGCAATTGCGAAGTGCGGTCCTGTGCGTTTGCTGAGGGCGACGTCGTTGACGGCAACGAACCGGTCAGCCCCATCGCCGGCGTAGACGTTCACCGCCCCTTCGTAGCTGACAGCGATCAAATCCAGATTGCCGTCGAGATTCAGGTCGGCAAACGCGGCGCCGCTCGACATCTGCGCGTGTTCCGGCAGAACGAAGTCTCGCGCCTCCGTGAAATCGCCTCGGCCGCCGTTCAGAAAAAGCCGGTCGCGCTTGGTCCCCTTGCCGTCGTTGTAGAGACCCAGAAAGACGTCGAGATCCCCATCGTTGTCCACGTCGCCGGCGGCCGCCGTGATCGACGGAAAGGTCGGGGTGCTGAATGCCGCGTCCGCGACGCGCGAAAATCTCCAACCGCCGTCATTGCGATAGAGTTGCGCGCTCTCGAACGTGGCAGCCGGCAGGTCGCTCTTGCGCGCGATGTCGCTGTTCGCGATCAAAACGTCTTGATCGCCGTCGTTGTCAAAGTCCGCCGCAAGCACAGCGCCCGGATTGCTGAGTCCATTGTCGAGCGATGTTCCGCTCACACGTACGAACTTTCCGCCGTCATTGCGATAGACGAGCATCGTCGTTGGGGGCTCCAGCGTGGGTCCACCGACCACGAGGTCAACGTCGCCGTCGCTATCCAAATCGGCGAAAGTCGACGTGAAGTTGGACCCGCTGACAGCGGTCGCCTCCCCAAGCTCCTCCCGCACGAACCGCGCGCCGCCTTGGTTCCGATAGAAGACATCCGTCCGCCCAAGCTGGGTCGAAACGAAGGCGTCGAGATCGCCGTCGCCATCGACGTCGGCCCAGGTGCTCCCGGAGGCCGGCGCCGCGGTCGTGGTGATGTCGCTCTCCGGCGCACGTGAGAACCGCCCCCGACCACCGTTGAGATAGAGTGCCGACGGCCGCGCGCTCAGCTTCTGCAAAGTGGTGTCGTAGCCCTGCGTTGCGTAGACGTCGACATCACCGTCGTTGTCCACGTCGACCAGGCTGATGCCGCCGGGATACCCGCGATCGGAGTCGTCCCGAGCCGCCCGAAAATCCTCGACCGCGAATGCGACCGCACCGCACTCCCTGGCCTGACCAACATGACCAAGAGCGACAAACCCAACAAGACCCGCCATCAACCGCGCGGCTGACCCAAGAAAGCGCATCAAGATCTCCGGCGCGTCATGCGCAAATTGTCGGCGCCCGGAAAGTTCGGCTCCCACCCCTTGGGCGTCTGGCGCATCAACGTGGTCGTGCCCGCGTTTACGCCGTCGAGACGGATCGTGTGCCGAAAGACGCCTTCCCTGCCGTCGGCATTCGTCAGCACGACATCGCGCACGATGCTGCCATCCGGCAGCACCTGCACCTTGCCGCGCTCCTGCGCGAGCGAAGGAGGCTCGACGACAAACAGAAAGTCGAGCGCGCGCGTCACGGCGTTCCACACCATGAGGCCTTCGAAGTGCAGATGCTCCGAACCGTCGGGCTGGTAAAGCGAGGTGCGAGACCAAATGTAGGATCGGTTGGGGCCCCACGAGAAACGCTGCACGAACGCAGGCCGCGCATTCGCCGGCCCCGTGTCCCAATCGCCGATGAGTTTCTCGAAGACCCGGTAGGCTTCCGGCGTGCCGCCCGAACGCGCGTCGGCACTGGCGGGCGCGGTTTGCAAAACCAAAACAAGCGCCAGCACGAGAGTACGAAGTTGAAAGGACCCGACTGTCATCGCGTTCCAAACCCATGAAGTTTGGCCCGACAGGACACCGCATGCGCTATGGGGTCGAGTCTCGATCGCGTGAGTTCACCTCACGTGTGTGTGCTCCGTTCTCAGCCAGTTGAGAGAACTGCAACGCTACGCGTACCGGAACTCCTTGCCGTCGAGATCGATCGCCGGGATCTCGTCCTTCTCGCGCCAGTAGTCCTGCGTGTGCTGCCATTCCGGCTTGTTCCCGCGGCGGGGCAAGAGGTGCATGCTGCGCATAAGATAGCCCGGATTGAAGTTGTCGGGGTC
>CAZLRW010000195.1:0-5515 GCA_964561925.1 uncultured Flavobacteriaceae bacterium | reverse complement strand
ACGGAGTTCAAGCTCAATCTGTTGGCGCCGGTGAAATCCGGCATGGTGGTCGCCGAGGCGGAACTGATCGCAATGACAAGATCGACGGCGGTTGTGCGCATCGACGTGGCGAACGAAGGGCGCGCCTGTTGCGCTGCCCAAGGGACGGTACTCATCATCGATCCCAAGCCGGCGGCATAAGTTAAGCAACAAACAGGAGGCAGCGATGACTGAAGCTACGAAGCGTCGAATCCGGCCGATCGAGGCGTGGCGCGCGATGCGTATTTTGTTGCGCGACAAGGAAGATACCGCGCAGGTTTTCCGCTTTGTCACGGCGCTCACCGGCAACAGCCAACACAAGGGTTTCGAGCGGTTCCGGGCATCGGAAACCGGGCGGCGGATTCTAAGCGAGAACCGCCAGCTCTTGACGGCGCTCAGTGACCGGGACGCCTTGGCGAAATGCCCCGAAGGAAGTCTCGGACGCGCTTATCTCGACTTTGTCTACGGGCACGACCTGTCGGCGGACGGTCTGGTTGCTGCCAGCAAAGAGGGATCGAGCCGCCGGTTCGATAGTCCCGAAGAAGAGCTTTACGCTAACCGCCTTCGCGACATGCACGATCTTTGGCATGTCGTCACCGGCTACGGGCGCGACGGGCTTGGCGAACTGTGTCTGCTCGCCTTTTCGTATGCCCAAACCCGCAATCGCGGCGTCGGTGTCATCGTGCTGGTCGGCATCGCCAAGGTCCGCCGCGAGGCGCCGCAACTGCCGATCATCCGGGCTGCACTCGAAGGCTACCGCAACGGCAAGGCCAGTGGCGATTTCACGACGGCTGACTGGGAGGCCTTGCTGCAAGAACCGCTGGAGGCGGTGCGGGCGAAACTTGGCGTGCGGCCGGCCACGGTCTATCGCCAAGCCGAACGGGAATCCTGGCGGATCGAGAACGAGTTCCAGGCGCGCCGCCGAGCGGAACTTGAGCGGAAAGCCGCGTAGCCGATTCAGGCGATCTTGCGTTTGCCGGTTCGCCTCAGCGCCGGCATCACGTGGGTGGCGAAGGCGCGCATGCTTTGTTCGGCTTCGTCGTAGCGCATGCCGCCGAAACGGAAACACGGGTTGATGTCGAAATCGCCAAGCAGTTCCCGTCGCAGTTCGAACTTTTCGATGATTTGCGCGGGCGTGCCCCAGGCCGTGACATCGAGATAGCCCTGGCACATGCCCTCCTTGCCGATCGCGCGAAGAAAATCGACCGCCGCGCCGTAGGACTCGTATCCCTTCTTGCCTTTCAGATGGTCGTCCATCAGTTCGTAGTGATCGAGGACGCTCAGTAGGTAGCGGCTCACGTATTTTTCGCCCAGTTCCTTGGCGCGCGCGGGATCGGTGTCGCAATAGGTGAAATCGCAGATCATAATCGGCGGAGCGTCCTTGCCGTGATGCTGCTTGAAGGCGGCGCGATACTCGTTCACCGATACGGCCTGCGCCTCCCACGGGCGCTGGGCGAAGATGACCATGCGGGCGCCCATTTTGGCGCATTGCTGGACCGAGTCCGGCGACATCGCGACCGAATAGATCCGGTCTGCGAAAGGCTTGCCTTCCGGGCGCGGGCGAATCTCGGTGCGCTTCTGCGGGTAGTAAGGGCCCTTGCCCTCGATCGCGCCGGTTTCGAGCGCCTTGAGCACCATCGCGGCGGACTCGTCGAACCGGTCGCGCGACTCGTCCATGTCGATACCCATGCCGGCATATTCCTTGCGCGCCAAGCCGCGACCCATGCCGAACAACAGGCGGCCACTGCTGAGAATATCAAGCAGGGCGATCTTCTCGGCGATCCGGATGGGCAAGTTCCAGGGCATGATCACCGCGCCTGTGCCGAGCTTGATGCGCGTTGTGCGCGCCGCCATGTAACTCAGGAACTGCGTGTTGTCGGGACAGAACGAGTAGTCCTCGAAGTGATGTTCGACCGGCCATAGCGCGTCGAAGCCGAGTTCCTCGGCGAGCAATCCCAGGCGTATCTCTTCCTCGTAGACCTGCGTATCGCTGGTCCGATTGCCCCAGTTCTGAAACACCATCTGAACGCCGAACTGCATGAGATACGCCTCCTCGGACAAACTTGCCTTCGCCGTGTCTTAGCGGCCCTTGAAGACGGGCTTGCGCTTTTCCATGAACGCGCGCGGTCCTTCGCGCGCGTCCTCGCTCTTAAAGACGGGGGCGGCGAAACGCGATTCCATCGCCAGGGCTTCGCTCTCGGGTCGGCCCTGGCATTCGCGGGCCGACTTGCGAATAGCCTGAACGGCGATCGGGCCGTTGGCGGCGACCTTTTCGGCGAGCTCGAATGCGGCTTCCAAAACTTGTTTTTGAGGCACGACGCGATTGAGGAAGCCAAGAGTGTAGGCTTCATGGGCTGTGATCAGATCGCCCGTGAGCAAAAGCTCCATCGCGCGCGCGTAGGGAATCTGGCGAGGTAGTCGCACTGTCGATCCGCCCCCCGGAAAAATCGCCCATTTGACCTCCTGCACGCCGAGCTTGGCCGTATCGGCCGCGATACGCATATCGGTGCCTTGCGCCAGCTCCATGCCGCCCGCGACGGCGAAGCCGTTGATCGCCGCGATCACCGGCTTGGTCACGTCAAAATCACGCAATAGTCCCTTCGCCAGAACGGTGCGGTCGTCCAAGAGCCTTTGATCCCACTCGTTCTGAGGCTTTCGCGCGCCGTTGAAGAGCGGGATGAGCTGCCCCAGGTCGGCGCCCGAACAAAACGCCTTTTCGCCGGCGCCGGTGACGATGGCGACGCGAATGTCCGGGTCGTCGCGTATCTGTTCCCAATGGCCGGCGAGCCGGACGAGCATCTCCGGGCTTAAGGCATTGTGCGCCTCGGGCCGGTTGAGCGTGACGAGAGCGATGTGCCCCTTTTTTTCCAGCAGCGCAGGATGGTTGGTCATCGGTTGTCCCTTACGTAAATCGGCCGTTCCTTACGTAACACATATGTGTGGCAGGCCACATGGATGTGAATTTAGCTGGACTCTCCGCTCGGTACTAGCGAAAATCGCGCAAAACCCGTCGGGAGGACCAAATGTTGAAGAAACCCATCTCAGCAGATTCTCACATCACCGAACCGCCGAATTGCTACATCGACTATATCGATCCGAAGTTCCGCGATCGCGCGCCGCACATGAAGCGGCTCGACAAGGTCGGCGATGTTTTCGTGATCGAGGGGCTCAACACGCCGATCCCGATGGGGCTCGTCGCGGCGGCAGGCAAGAACCCCGCCGACATCACGACGGACGGCGTTGCCTTCGAGGATTTGTGGCGTAGCGGCTGGGACCCGAAGTACCGCGTCGCCGACCAGGAAAAAGACGGGATCGCAGCCGAGTTCATATATCCCACGGTTGGCATGATGCTCTGCAACCATCCGGACTTCGACTACAAGAAAGCCTGTTTCGAAGCCTATAATCGCTGGTTGATGGAGTATTGCAGCGAAGCGCCCACGAGGCTCTACGGCCTGGCGCAGGTTTCCATGCGCACGCCCGAGGACGGCGTCGCGGAAATCAAAAAGGCCAAGGAAATGGGATTCAAGGGCGTGATGATGCCCGGCAATCCGGCGCAGGCGGATTATGACGACAAAATCTACGACAAGGTTTGGGCGACGGCCGTCGAACTCGACATGCCGCTGTCGTTCCATATTTTGACCGGCAAGTCGGACAGCCTTGGCAACCAGGTCCGCGGGCCGCGCATTAATGGGTTCCTGACGATCATTCGCGGCTGCCAGGACGTGATGGGCACGTTCATTTTTGGGGGCGTGTTCGATCGCTTCCCCAAGCTCAAGCTCGTGTGCGTCGAAGCCGATGCGGGCTGGGTGCCGCACTACATGTACCGCATGGATCACGCCTACAAGCGTCATCGCTATTGGATGAAGGCACCGCCGCTCAAGAAGCTGCCTAGCGAGTATTTCAGCGAGAATATCTACGTGACGTTCCAGGACGACTGGGTCGCCTTCAGGATGACGGACATGTGCAACGTCCGGCGCTTGATGTGGGCGAACGACTTTCCGCATTCGGATTCGACCTGGCCGTGGTCGCAAAAAATGCTCGAGGAGCATACGAAAAACCTCACCGAGCAGCAGCGAAACTGGATTTGTCACGACAACGTGACGGAGCTTTACAAACTGGCGGGCTAGCGGCGACTTAGACCGGGCAGCCGGAAGGGAAGGGATTCCATGCGCTACGATTTGAAGATCGTGGGTGGGCGTATCGTCGATGGTACGGGGTCGGCGGCCTATGCCGGCGATGTCGGTGTTCTGAACGGCAAGGTTGTGGCTTTAGGACAGGCGCCGGGCGACGCCAAGACCATCATCGACGCGCGCGGTCAGGTGGTGGCGCCCGGTTTCGTCGATATTCACACGCACTACGACGCGCAGATCCTTTGGGACAAGAAGCTCTCGATCTCGCCCTGGCACGGAGTCACGACAGTGGTGATCGGCAATTGCGGCTTCGGCATCGCGCCGACGCGCCCCGAGCATCGCGGACTCATTCTGCGCACGCTGGAGAATGTCGAGGGCATGAGCGTGAAAGCGCTTGAAACGGGTCTGGGCCTCGATTGGCCGTTCGAGACGTTTCCGGAATATCTCGATACGGTGGAAAGGCGCGGCTGCCTGATCAACGTGGCCGTGCTCTTGGGCCACACGCCGCTCAGGCTTTTCGTCATGGGGCCGGAAGCGACCGAACGAGCCGCGGCGCCGGAAGAAGTGGCGCGCATGAAACGCATTGTGCGCGAAGGAATCGAAGCAGGCGCCATCGGTTTCGCCACGTCCAAATCAGCGACCCATGTGGGCTATGAGGGCAGACCAGTGCCAAGCCGCCTGGCCCAATTCGACGAGATGCGGGAAATGGCCTCGGCGTTGGGCGAGGCGGGCGACGGCGTCATCCAGGCGACAGTCGGCAAGGAGTTGTCGTTCGACGAGTTTGCGGAACTTAACCGCGTGTCCGGACGCCATGTCAGTTGGACGGCGCTTCTCGGCGGCGGCGGCATACTAAACGTCGGTTCCGCGGCGGAACAGCTTGTCCGCTCGCGCCAGCTTCAGGCGCAGGGCTTCCAAGTGTTTCCGCAAGTCACCTGCAGGCCGCTTAATTTCGAATTCCGCTTCGACAAACCGTTCCTGTTTCAAAGCATGAAGGTGTTCGCGCCGGTGAACAAAGCCGGTCACGCCGACAAGTTACGGCTCTATGCCGATGCGTCGTTCAGAGCCGGCTTTCGCGAGGCGCTGCGCGGGCCGCTTCGCCAGGCATGGGACAAGACGGTTCTCTCATTCTGCCCGGACAGGCCCGAACTGGGCGAACGTTTGATCCGCGACGTCGCGGCCGAGCGTGGCTGCGACTCGCTCGACCTCGCGCTGGATCTGTCGATCGAAAGCGACCTGCAGGCGCGGTTCCGCGTGCCGGTTGCGAACGCGGATGAAGACGAAGTCGCGACATTGCTGCGCGATCCGTGCACGGTTCTGGGTTTGTCGGACGCGGGCGCGCATGCGAGCCAGCTCTGCGACGCTTGTTT
>CAZLRW010000194.1:0-5533 GCA_964561925.1 uncultured Flavobacteriaceae bacterium | reverse complement strand
GGACCACGGCAAGCTGACCGACCACAACGGCAAGAAGGTCGACTTCCGCAACGTCGTCCTGATCATGACGACGAATGCCGGCGCATCGGATGCGGCGAAGGAATCGATCGGCTTCGGGCGCGGCAAGCGCGAGGGCGAGGACACCGAGGCGATCAAGCGTCTGTTCACGCCGGAGTTCCGCAACCGTCTCGACGCGGTCATCGGCTTTGCGCCCCTGAGCGGTGCGGTCGTCGAGCGCGTGGTCGAGAAGTTCGTGCTGCAACTGGAGGCGCAGCTTTCCGACCGGAACGTGACGTTCGAACTCGCGCCCGATGCGACGCGCTGGCTCGCCGAGCACGGTTACGATGAAGCGTTCGGCGCCCGGCCGCTTGCGCGCGTCATCCAGGACGAGATCAAGAAGCCGCTCGCCGACGAGATTCTGTTCGGGCGGCTGGCGCGCGGCGGCACCGTCAAGGTGATGCTGAAAGCCGACAAATCCGGCCTCGATTTCGAGATCATCGAAGCGCCGCAATTGCCGGCCAAGGTGAAGGTCAAGGGCGACGATCACGACGGCGACGAAGAGATCGAGCCTAACGAACCCGAATTGGTGAAATGACGCGTTTCCTTCTCGGTCTGGTCGTTCTTCTGTCGGCGGCGGGCCTCGCGCGGGCCGAGGAGGACGTCAGCATTCGCGGAAATTTTCCGCAAATCCTGGCGCGTGGCGAAACGGTGGTCGAGATGGCGAACCGCATCGCCGTTCTGCTCATCAATCTCGACCGTTCGATCGCGCCGCCTTGCGGGATGAAGCGCATCTTCCAATTTGCCGGCGCCGACTATTACGACATGAACGATCTGTCGAAGCGGATCGAGCCAAGCCGGCGCGGGGTGTGGCGCATCTCAGTAACCGGCAAAGGCTGTTGGGCGCCGCGCGCCCACAACGTCTTCCTGTTTCCGCGCGTGGGCGTTCCGGCGGCGCTCAGGCTCGGGGTGCCCGGCCGGTCGGTGGCGGGCGTCAAGCATCAACAAGACGCGACGCAGCTTGTGCTGCGAGAGGCGAACGGGATCGCCATGCGCGGCAACTGCACCGATCCGGCCTTCATTGCCGACACCGCCGTTACGAAAACGCGTAAGCCGGGACAGCCATGGGAGGAGTCGTGGTCTGCGACGGCCTGCGAGATCACGCGGAAATTCCTCGTCATGTTCACGCCGGAAGGCGCGAAGATGCGCATCGCGGTCGCGCTCAGCGACTGACATCACCTCATCGTGAAGGGCGCGTGCGACGGCCGGCGTGACGGCGCGCACGGTCTATCGAGACGATGCATGGTTGCGTGCGGCGGGATGAGGTAGGGGATTGGGCACCGACATTTTTTGGAGGTCCGATCCCCATGAATCCCTTCGAGGTCATTCGCGAACAGTTGGGCGGCGCGGTGCCGTTCGCGCGGCATGCCGGCGTGAAGCTCACGCATGTCGAGGCGGGGCTGGCGCGCGCCGAATTGGAGCAGACGGCGACGAGCGTAAACCACATCGGCACGCAGCACGCGGGCGCCCTGTTCACGCTGGGCGAGACGGCGTCGGGCGGGGCGATGGCGGGGCTCTTCGCCGACCGTATCTTGAACGTGCGTCCGATCGCGGGCGAAGCGCAGGTGCGCTACACGCGCCTCGCAAAAGGCCGCATCACGGCGGAAGCGCGCGTCGCGGGCGCGCGCGAGAGCATCATCGCGACGTTCGAGCGCGACAAGAAGGTGGCGTTCGACGTGGCCGTGACGCTGAGCGATGGCGAGGGCAAGGAAGTCGCCACGATGCGGGTGTCGTGGACGGTGAAGGGGGCGTAAACGCCGTCGCACATCCATTGACTTTCCTTCATTACCCTGGTAATGTTGTTCATTGTTCGGGTGGTGAATCTCATGATCGCGCGCGCCAAGATAACCGCTCAGGGGCAGATCTCGCTTCCCGCCGAAGTGCGAAAGAGGCTGGGCGTTGAGCCGGGCAATTTCGTCGAATTCGACGAGGAGGATAGCCGCGTCGTTATTCGCCGGGCTGGCCGATACACGTTCGAAGACATCAGACGGACGCTTTTTCCCAAGGGCCCGCCAAAGATGCGCACGCTTGAGGAATTGAAGGAGGGTATCGCTCAGTACATGCGCGAGACGCATGGCCACCTTGTCAAGAAGCCCCCAAAGCCTCGCACGCTCAAACGGGCGAAAGAGAGCGTTGTCGATTCGGCGCGCAAGAAGCATGGACGCCGTTGATACGAACGTGCTCGTTCGCCTTGCGGTCGGCGACGATCCCGGCCAAACGGCGGCGGCCGAAGCGTTCGTTCGGCGCGGTGTATGGGTTTCCCACCTCGTCATTGCCGAAACGGTCTGGGTGTTGCGCTCCGTCTATGGACTCGACGCCGCGAGCGTTGCCGATGCCGTTGCGATGTTTCTCGACCACCCGCAACTGGCGATCCAGGACCGGGATGTCGTCGTGGCAGCCCTGTCGCAATTCCGTGCTCGACCCGCGATCCGATTCTCGGATTGCTTGGTACTCGAGATAGCCCGTAAGGCGGGACATCTGCCCGTTGGGACTTTCGATCGAGACTTTTCGAAATTGTCAGACGTCACGCGCATTTTGTGACAACGTTGCACAAGCTCAATCGTCGAACGTTTTGGGCACAGTCGCGGCCGATTGGGCGTTTGCGGCCACGATGGCGGCGAGGTTCTGCGGCTCGGACTTTGCGATCGCGCGTAGTTTGAGTGCCAAGGGTCCGCAGAGTTCGTTTGTCGTGTCCAACATGAATTCGAACGAGTTGTCGCGGCGGATTTCGCGCTCTTTGCGGTCGAGCATCAGCTCTTCGACTTTCGCCAAGTCGCCGCCGGCGAACAAATCCACTTCGTGAAACTTGGTGCTCCTTGGTGTCTTCGTGGCAAAACTGAGTCATCCCGTACTCGCCCAAGACGAATATGCTCTGGCGCGGCTCCGTTCTACGCGGAAGCGTTGAGAGTGGTTACTTGACCGCCGCAGCAATCTTAGCGGCGAGCGCCTTCAATTGCTCGAAATCGGCTTTGCCGCGGGCGTGAAGCGCCAGGTCGATGCCGCCGGTGCGCGGGATGATGTGGAAGTGAATGTGGAAGACGGTTTGGCCGGCGGCCGCGCCGTTCAGTTGGGCGAGCATGACGCCGGGGGTTTTCGTCACCTCTTTCACGGCGGCTGCCACTTTCTTCGTCGTCTTGATGAGGGCGGCCGCGGCATCGGGGCTCAAGTCGAAGATCGACTCGGCGCCTTCCTTTGGGATGACGAGCGTGTGGCCTTCGGCCTGGGGCATGATGTCCATGAAGGCGAGCGTGTGGGCGTCCTCATAGACCTTGAAGCACGGGGCTTCGCCGCGGACGATCTTTGCGAAGATGTTGTTCGGGTCGTAGCTCATGCGTTCTCTCCTGATTTCTTGAACGGCGCGTGTTCGGCGAGGGCGGTCATGCCTTCGTCGACGGCGCGGCGTTCTTGTTTCAGATAATTCGCGACCGCGTTGCGCAGGCCCACGTGTTCGATCCAGTGCAGCGAGTATGTGCGCGCGGGCAGGTAGCCGCGGGCGAGTTTGTGCGCGCCTTGGGCGCCGGCTTCGACGACCTTCAGCCCCTTGGCGATCGCAAACTCGATCGCCTGGTAGTAGCAGAGTTCGAAGTGCAGGAACGGGTGGTGTTCGATCGCGCCCCAATTGCGGCCGTAGAGCGTATCCGATCCGATGAAGTTCAGCGCGCCCGCGATGTGGCGTCCGTTGCGTTTGGCCATCACGAGCAGGATGCGGTCGGCCATGGTCTCGCCGACGCGGCTGAAGAAGTCGCGCGTGAGATAGGGCGAGCCCCATTTGCGCGAGCCGGTGTCCATGTAGAACGCGAAGAAGGCATCCCAGTGCGTTTCTTTGAGGTCGCTGCCCGTCAGCCATTCGATCGTGACGTCGTTCTTCAGGGCCTCGGCACGTTCGCGGCGCAGGTTCTTGCGTTTGATCGACGAGAGCTGCGCGAGGAAGTCGGCGAAGTCGCGGTAGCTCTCGTTGTGCCAATGGAACTGTTGGTCGTGGCGTTCCAGGAGACCCAGCGCGCCGAGCGTTTTTGCTTCGTCTTCAGTCGGGAACGTGATGTGCAACGACGAGACGCCGAGGCGTTTGGCGAACGCCGTCATGGCGGCGGCGAGCGGTTGGCGAGCGGCGGCGTCGCCGCCGGTCAGAAGGCGCGGGCCGGTGACGGGCGTGAACGGAACGGCGACTTGAAGCTTCGGATAGTAGTCGCCGCCGGCGCGCGCGAACGCTTCGGCCCAGGCGTGGTCGAAGACGTATTCGCCGTAGGAGTGGCTCTTCACGTACATCGGCACGGCAGCAACGGGCGTGCCGCGGTCTTCGACGAGGATGTGGGCGGGTTGCCAACCGGTTTCCGCGGTCGCCGAGCCGCTCGCTTCCAGCGCGTGCAGGAAGGCGTGGCTCACGAACGGATTTATGGACGCGCCGGGCGGGTGCGCCAGCGCGTCCCACACGGCCGGCGCGACCGCATGCATGCCGTCGAGGAGACGCGCGGATGGTGACGCGCTCACCGGTTTGGCCAACGCGTACGCGTCATCCGATCTCGAAGACAGCTTCCACTTCGACCGCGACGTTGCGGGGAAGCGAACCAGCGCCGACGGCGGCGCGCGCGTGTTTGCCGAGGTCGCCGAAGATCTGCACGAACGTGTCGGAGGCGCCGTTCACGACCTCAGGATGTTGGCCGAAACCTTGGATGGCGTTGACGAAGCCCGTCACCTTCACACAGCGTTTCACGCGGTCGAGATTCCCGCCGCAGGCCTCGCGCAGTTGTGCAACGACGTTGAGCGCGCAAAGGCGGGCGGCCGCCTGGCCTTGTTCGACCGTGAACTCCTTGCCGACCTGACCGACATACTCAAGGCCGTTCGGGCCTAGCGTCACTTGGCCGGAAACGAAGACCAGATTTCCCGTCACCACGAACGGCACGTAGTTCGCGACCGGCGCGGCGGCCTTCGGCAGCGTGATGTCGAGTTCCTTGAGGCGTGCGTCGATGCGTCCGGCCATTGTTTTCCGTCCCTTTGCGTAAGGCGCTGTGCCATGCGAGAAGTCCAAAACTCGCAAATCGCCGCCGTTCGCGCAACCGACCCGCAAGTGTCCTTCGTTCATGACAAAACGCCTCGACGCCGACGACCGCTGTCCCGTGCGCGACGGGCTTTTCATGCCGGCCGAGTGGGAGGCGCATGCGCGCACCTGGATGGCCTGGCCGTGCCGGTTGGAGCCGTGGGGGTCGGCTGAAGGGATGCTGCGGGCGCGCCTGGCGCATGCCACGGTCGCGCGGGCGATTTCTGGCTTCGAGAAGGTGACGATCGCCGTGCATCCGCGCGACGCGGACGAGGCGCGGCTGATGGTCGGGCGCGGGATCGACTTCATGCAGGTCGAGATCGACGATTCCTGGGCGCGCGACAGCGGGCCGATCTTCGTCAGCGATGGGCGCGACGGTGTGGCGGGCGTCGCCTGGCGCTTCAACGCGTGGGGCAACAAGTACCACGGGTTCGAGAACGA
>CAZLRW010000193.1:0-5539 GCA_964561925.1 uncultured Flavobacteriaceae bacterium | reverse complement strand
CGGCGGCGGCGCCGACGGCGACAAGTCCCGCATTGAACACCGGCGCCCACGAAACGGCCGCAACCCCAAGATCGCTCGGCAGCTGCGACCACGGGTTCACCTCCGGCGTCATCGCCTCCGCCACGATCAGATTGGCGAAATAGATGAGCGGTACCGCAACGCCCGCGGCAAGCAGAACGCGCGCGCCGCTCACGCGCCCTTCGCCTTTGCCCGCGCGATCGCCTCGACGATCAGCTTCTCGGCGTCCGGTGCATCGACCCAATCGCCAAGCTTCGTCCACTTCCCCTTTTCCAGGTCCTTGTAGTGCTGGAAGAAATGCGCCGTCTGATCGCGCAATATCGGCGGCAGGTCGCGATAGGATTGCACGCCCGTGTAGAACGGATGCAGCGCATCGACCGGCACGGCCAGGATCTTTTCGTCCTCGCCCGCCTGATCGGTCATGATCAAGGCGCCCACCGGGCGGCAACGGATCACGGCCCCCGCCACCACCGGCACCGGCGCGATGACGAGCACGTCGATCGGATCGCCGTCCTCCGACAGCGTGTGCGGAATGAACCCGTAGTTCCCCGGATAGTACATCGCCGTATGCAGGAAGCGGTCGACGAACAGCGTCCCCGACGCCTTGTCCATCTCGTACTTCACCGGCACGCCGCCGAACGGAATCTCGATCAGCGCATGCACGTCCTTCGGCGGATTGCGCCCGGCCGTGATCTTTGAGAGGTCCACGTCAGCCTCCATTCGATGTCGACCTCTTTTGCGTCTTCGCGGCTTCGGGTGAAACCTCTTTCTTTGTGAGGCTAAGCCGCCCGCGCCCCTGAGACACTCCGTCCCCTGTCCACGCAAATCCGTCATGTTGCGCCGCACAGGGCCCTATGCTAGACCCCGGCCGCGGCGTCGCCGGGGGTGGATTTCGCGCCCATCCCAAAAGCAAAAATAGTCGCAGATTCAACGGCTTAAGCCTCACCGACCTCCTCGGTGTCCCAGGGCTTGAGCAACCCCTTGTTTGGAGAGCCCGATCGTGGCCAGCGAAACGGTTTCTGTCTCAGGCCTTCCCGGCCGGTATGCGACCGCTTTGTTCGAACTTGCCGCCGAATCGAAAGCGCTCGACGCCGTCGCCTCAGATCTCGCGCGGCTGAGCGCGCTCGTCGAAGGTTCGCCCGATCTCGCACGCCTCGTCCGCTCGCCCGTCTTCACCCGCGAAGAGCAGGGCAAGGCGATCGACGCGCTGCTCGCGCGCCTCGGCGTCAACGCGCTGACGAAGAATTTCGTAGGTTTGCTCGCCGCAAAGCGCCGCCTGTTCGCATTGCCCGGCATCGTGACCGCGTTTCAAACGCTGCTCGCCAATCAGCGCGGCGAAATGTCGGCCGAAGTGACGAGCGCACAGGCCTTGAAGCCGGAGCAGCGCACGGCGCTCCTCGGCACGCTCAAAGACGCGATGAAGCGCGACATGCGCCTCGTCGAACGCGTCGATCCGTCCTTGCTCGGCGGCCTTGTCGTCAAGGTTGCCTCGCGCCAAATCGATTCATCGTTGAAATCCAAACTCGTGCGCCTCGAACGCGCGATGAGAGGGGCATAAGAGAACGCCAATGGACATCCAAGCCGCAGAAATTTCCGCGATCCTGAAGAGCCAGATCAAGAACTTCGGCGCCGAAGCCGAGGTCTCCGAGATCGGTCAGGTGCTCTCCGTCGGCGACGGCATCGCGCGCATCTACGGCCTCGACAAGGTCCAGGCCGGCGAGATGGTCGAGTTCCCCGGCGGCATCAAAGGCATGGCGCTGAACCTCGAAACCGACAACGTCGGCGTCGTGATCTTCGGCAACGACCGCGACATCAAGGAAGGCGACACCGTCAAGCGCACGGGCTCGATCGTTGACGTGCCGGTGGGCAAGGGCCTGCTCGGCCGCGTGGTCGATCCGCTTGGCAATCCGCTCGACGGCAAGGGTCCGATCCAGTCGACGGAGCGCCGCCGCGTCGACGTGAAGGCGCCGGGCATCATTCCGCGCCGCTCGGTGCACGAGCCGATGCAGACCGGCCTGAAGTCGGTGGACTCGCTCATCCCGATCGGCCGCGGCCAGCGCGAGCTCATCATCGGCGACCGCCAAACCGGCAAGACCGCGATCGCGCTCGACACGATCATCAATCAGAAGTCGGTCAACGCGACGGGCGACGAAAAGCAAAAGCTCTACTGCATCTACGTCGCCATTGGGCAGAAGCGCTCGACGGTTGCGCAGATCGTCAAGACGCTCGAACAGTTCGGCGCCATGGAATACACGACCGTCGTCGCCGCGACCGCGTCGGATCCCGCGCCCTTGCAGTTCCTCGCGCCGTTCGCCGGCTGCACGATGGGAGAATACTTCCGCGACAACGGTATGCACGCCGTCATCATCTATGACGACTTGTCGAAGCAAGCCGTCGCCTATCGCCAGATGTCGCTCTTGCTGCGCCGCCCGCCGGGCCGCGAGGCGTACCCCGGCGACGTGTTCTATCTCCACTCCCGCTTGCTCGAGCGCGCCGCGAAACTGAACGAGGCGAACAAGGGCGGCTCGCTGACCGCACTCCCCGTCATCGAAACACAGGCGAGCGACGTGTCGGCCTACATCCCGACCAACGTCATCTCGATCACCGACGGCCAAATCTTCCTTGAAACCGAATTGTTCTATCAGGGCATTCGCCCGGCGGTGAACGTCGGCATTTCGGTTTCGCGCGTCGGCTCCTCCGCGCAGATCAAGGCGATGAAGCAGGTCGCAGGCACGATGAAGTCCGACCTCGCGCAGTACCGCGAAATGGCCGCCTTCGCGCAGTTCGGCTCCGACCTCGACGCCGTGACGCAACGCTTGCTGAACCGCGGCTCGCGCCTGACGGAGTTGCTCAAGCAGCCGCAATTCGCCCCGTTCCCGGTCGAAGAGCAGGTCATCTCGATCTACGCCGGCACGCGCGGTTATCTCGACAAGCTCGCCGTCAACCAGATCGGCAAGTTCGAGGCGGAGTTGCTGCAGTCGATCCGCGCCGGTCACAAAGACCTGCTCGACGGTATCCGCAAGGAAAAGGCGCTGACGCCCGACCTCGAAGGCAAGCTGAAAACGATCCTCGAAAACTTCTCCAAGAGCTTTGCGTAAAGGCCGATGCCAAGCTTAAAGGACCTCCGCAACCGCATCGCGAGCGTTAAGTCCACGCGCAAGATCACGCGCGCGATGCAGCTTGTCTCGGCATCGAAGCTGAAGCGCGCGCAAGAAGCCGCCGAAGCCGCGCGTCCGTACGCGGAAAAGATGCAAGGCGTGCTGGCAAACCTCGCGGCCGGCATCGCGGGTCAAGCCGGTGCGCCGAAGCTGCTCGCCGGCACCGGCCGCGAAGACAACCACTTGCTCGTCGTGATGACGGCCGATCGCGGCCTCTGCGGTGGTTTCAATACGAACATCGTCAAGCTCGCGCGCCAGCACATTCAGTCGCTGCAGCGCGAAGGCAAGAAGGTGAAAATCCTCTGCGTCGGACGCAAGGGCCGCGATCAGCTGAAGCGCCAGTTCGGCAACCTGATCATCGGCACGGTCGAACTCGGCGGCATCCGGCGCTTGAGCTTCTCGCACACGCAGCCGATCGCCAAACAAGTGCTCGACCGTTTCGACGCCGGCGAAGTCGATGTCGTGACGCTGTTCTACGCGCGCTTCAAATCGGTGATCAGCCAGATTCCGACCGCGTTGCGCCTGATCCCGGCCGAAGTGCCGAAGGGCACGAAGACGGCCGACCTCAAAGGCGGCGCTTACGACTACGAGCCCGACGAGCAGGACATCCTGACCGAACTCCTGCCGCGCAACGTCGCGATCCAGATCTTCCGCGCGCTGCTCGAGAACCAAGCGTCGGAGCAGGGCGCGCGCATGGCCGCGATGGACGCAGCGACCCGCAACGCCGGCGACGTCATCGCCGCGCTGTCCACGAAGTACAACCGCTCGCGCCAAGCGCAGATCACCAAAGAACTCATCGAAATCATTTCGGGCGCCGAAGCGCTCTAAGAGGCAGTCATGAACGCTCCGACCAACATCACCGGCAAAGTCACCCAAGTCATCGGCGCCGTCGTCGACGTGCAGTTCGACGGCGAACTGCCCGCGATCTTGAACGCGCTCGAAACGAAGAACGCGGGCGCCCGCCTCGTCCTCGAGGTGGCGCAGCATTTGGGCGAATCGACGGTTCGCACGATCGCGATGGACTCGACCGAAGGCCTCGTCCGCGGTCAGGAAGTGAAAGACACCGGCCGCGCGATCTCGATCCCGGTCGGCCCCGGCACGCTGGGGCGCATCATCAACGTCATCGGCGAACCGATCGACGAAGCGGGCCCGGTGAAGGGCGCGGAGATGCGCCCGATCCACCAAGACGCGCCGAAGTTCACGGAACAATCGACCGAAGCGCAGATTCTGCTCACCGGCATCAAGGTCGTCGATCTGCTTGCCCCCTACGCCCGCGGCGGCAAGATCGGCCTCTTCGGCGGCGCCGGCGTCGGCAAGACGGTGCTCATTCAAGAACTGATCAACAACGTCGCGAAGAAGCACGGCGGCTACTCCGTGTTCGCGGGCGTGGGGGAACGTACGCGCGAAGGCAACGACCTCTATCACGAGATGATCGAATCCGGCGTGAACAAGGACCCGAAAAAGGGTTCGACCGACGGCTCCAAATGCGCGCTGATCTTCGGTCAGATGAACGAACCGCCGGGCGCCCGCGCCCGCGTCGGCCTGACGGGCCTGACCGTGTCGGAATACTTCCGCGACCAAGGTCAAGACGTGCTTTTCTTCGTCGACAACATCTTCCGCTTCACGCAAGCGGGCTCGGAAGTGTCGGCGCTTCTCGGCCGTATTCCTTCGGCGGTCGGTTACCAGCCGACGCTCGCCACCGACATGGGCGCGCTGCAGGAACGCATCACCACGACGACGAAGGGCTCGATCACCTCGGTGCAGGCGATTTACGTGCCCGCCGACGACTTGACCGACCCCGCGCCCGCCACCTCGTTCGCCCACTTGGACGCAACGACCACGCTGAACCGCGCGATCTCGGAAAAAGGCATCTACCCGGCCGTCGACCCGCTCGACTCCACGTCGCGCATCTTGGACCCGCGCGTCGTCGGCGACGACCACTACCGCGTCGCCCGCGAGGTGCAGAGAATCCTTCAGAAGTACAAGTCGCTGCAGGACATCATCGCGATTCTGGGCATGGACGAATTGTCGGAAGACGACAAAGTCCTCGTCGCCCGCGCCCGCAAGATCGAACGCTTCTTGAGCCAGCCGTTCCACGTCGCCGAAATCTTCACGAACACGCCGGGCGTCTTCGTCGACATCGCCGACACGATCAAAGGCTTCGACGGCCTCTGCCGCGGCGACTACGACCACCTGCCCGAACAAGCGTTCTTGATGGTCGGTACGATCGAAGACGCCGTGAAGAAGGCCGAGCGTCTCGCGGCGGAAGCGGCGTAAAGTGCAAGCGGCGAATAAATACGAAAGCGCGTCCCCCCTTGAGGGGGAAGCTGGCACGCGCGGAACGCGCGTGACTGATGGGGGGC
>CAZLRW010000192.1:2902-5566 GCA_964561925.1 uncultured Flavobacteriaceae bacterium | reverse complement strand
TTCGTCGCCATGCCGCCCGCCGCTGCATTCGCCTCCCCGGCCGAAGACCTTCGCGCGCTTATCGCCGATGTCGAACGCTTCGAGCGCGAGCGCGATCCCATTCGCGCCGCAATCCGCGGTGACGCAGAGGCCGCCCGCCGCTGGCCGGACGACACGCCCTCGGCGGTCGCCGCACGCAAGAACGCGCTGCTTGAGTTCGAAAGGCGCCACGCTGCCATCGAAGCCGGCTCCCTGACCGCCGCCGAAGCGCTCGAGCGCGACGTTCTCGCGGACCGCATCACAACCACGTTTGAAGGCTACGACTTCGACGAAGAGCGCATGCCGTTCATCAGCGGCGAGGGTTTCTTCGTGAACCCCGACTACGCCGCAACGTTCACGACGCTAAAGACGGAACGCGACGCGGCGGCATGGCTCGCCCGCATCGACGCCTTGCCCGCCTACTACCGCACGCAGATCGAGAACATGCGCCGCGGCATCAAGACCGGCTTCACGCAACCGAGGCTCGTGGTCGAAAACGCTTTGCGAACGGTTCGCGCACAGGCAGCGCTCGCGCCCGATGCAAGCCCGCTCTTGAAGCCGCTCGCCGACCTCCCAGACACGGTCCCTCCAGAAGCGAGACGACGTCTGCAATCTGAGGCCCTCGAGCGCGTGCGGACAGCCGTGAAGCCTTCACAAAACGAACTCGTCCGCTTTCTGACCGACGAGTATCTGCCGGCGGCTCGCCCCGCCCTCGGCGCGCGCACGCTGCCGGGCGGCGAACGCTACTATCCCTTCGTCGTCAAGCGCCACACGACGACCGCGCTCACGCCCGACGAGATCCACGAACTTGGCTTGAGGGAAGTCGCCCGCATCCGCGGCGAGATGGACGCGGTCGTCAAGGAAACCGGCTTCAAAGGCTCCTTCAAGGAATTCCTATCGTTCTTGCGTTCGGACAAGCGCTTCTATCCGCGCGACGCGGAAGACCTGATGGCCAAGACGAGCGAGATCGCGAACCGTGCCAACGGCGCCTTGCCGCGTTGGTTCGGCAAACTGCCGCGTCTGACCTACGCCGTCGTCTTCATCCCCGACGAATTGGACGGCGCGTCCGCCGGCTATTGGCCGGGCAACCCGCTGACCGGCGTCGCCGGTCAAGTCCTGCTGCGCCGCCCCGGTGCCGAGAAGCGCACGCTCTACGATCTGCCGGCCTGGGTTCTGCACGAAGGCGTGCCCGGGCACCATCTTCAGATCGCGCTCGCCGAAGAACTGGAAGGCCTGCCCGAATACCGCCGCAACGACGACGTAACGGCGTTCGTCGAGGGCTGGGCGCTCTACACCGAACACCTCGGCCACGAGATGGGCCTCTACCGCACGCCCCACGAGCGCTTCGGCCAATTGTCGATGGAGATGTGGCGCGCGTGCCGCCTGGTCGTCGATACCGGTTTGCATTGGAAGGGTTGGACGCGCGAACAAGCGGTCGCCTGCCTGCGCGACAACAGCGCCTTGAGTCCCAGCCAAATCGAGCACGAGGTCGACCGCTACATCGGCTGGCCGGGCCAAGCACTCGCCTACAAGATCGGCGACAACGAGATCCGCGACCTGCGCGCCGCCGCCAAGCAGCGTCTCGGCCGCTGCTTCGACATCCGCCGCTTCCACGATGCAATCTTGGAAGCGGGACCGTTGCCGCTTGCCTCGCTTCGCAAGCGGATCGAGGCTTGGGTCGCCGCAACGACCTGCACCCCCTGATGAACGGCGCCGCTTCAAACTCCCGTGATGCTGCCGCCGAACCTGCGCCCGAGCGCGACCCAGGTTTTGACGCCAACCCAACTGACACATTGTCGATGCACTTTGCCGCACGCTAGGGTCCGCTCCGCGATTTGGAGGAACCGATGAGAACGACGTTTTTTCTAGCTGCATTCGTCGCCGTGACCGCCATGTCGGCTTTTGCGATCGCCGATGAGAAACCTTCCGGAGAACCGCCGTCCGAACCGGCCGTTCAGACAACGCCGGACCAACCGACACAACCGCCGGTGGATCAAACGAAGGACCAGCAAGCCCAAGAGGACGACAACAAAGTCGTTTGCAAGAAGGAGCCACCCCCGGTGGGTTCTCGGATGGGCGGCCGCAAGGTTTGCCGCACGGTCGCCGAGTGGCGTCGTATCCAGTCAACGGCCCGCGAAACGACAACGGAGATTCAGGAGCGCAAAGTACCCCCGCCCGCCTCTTGAACGATCAAAGGCTGTGTCGCCGCCGCGCAGCCTTTCTTGATTGTGCGGCGGGCGTCGAGCATCCATTAACCATCCACAGCTGACGATGCTCTTGCATCTTGTGCATCAAAAAATCCTGGAAATGCAGCGCGTTGGCCTGTCGTTTTGATGTCACATCGAAGCGAAAGACGGCATCTCCAGGCCAGAATCTCGCTGCGCGGCCAGGCCGCTACTGCTAATTTGCCCCCTCAAGACGGTGAGTATCACCGCGTGTGTGGGGGCTTGGGGATATGAAGAGAATTGCACTGGCCGCAACAATGGCGCTCGCACTGAGCGGCGGCGTCGCGAAGGCGGATTGGGTTGACTATTGGGGCTTCGGTGGCGGCGCCACGCAATCCCCAGACCTGGATTTCAACGGCACCGACCGTGAGATGCAACTCGGCTACAACATGGGCGCCTTCGTCGGCTGGTCCCAGACCGA
>CAZLRW010000192.1:0-2802 GCA_964561925.1 uncultured Flavobacteriaceae bacterium | reverse complement strand
TCGATCGGCTCGGGTTCCGAGTGGGCGTTCGGCTACCAAGCTTTGGCGGGAATGTCGTTCGCCGTCGATGAGACGCACGCGATCACGCTCGGCTACCGCTATCAGATGTCGGAAGACGTGACGATCACCGGCCGCAACGTTGAATACGCGACGCACAGCGTCTCGATCGGCGTCGTCTTCAACTGAAGCAAACCGTTTGAAATCAAGCCCCGCGAGCGATCGCGGGGCTTTTCGATTCCGGCGCGATGGAGAGGTTGCGTTGCTTGCCAAGCCGCAGGAAGTGTCGCCCGCCTTCGCCCGTTGGGCTTCGGCGTGGCAGCCTTCACCGCTCCGCGGCGAAGGCTGGTGGAGCTAAGCGGAATCGAACCGCTGACCTCTTGAATGCCATTCAAGCGCTCTCCCAACTGAGCTATAGCCCCTGATCCAATGGCGGCGCCGCTCTTGGGAAGGCGGCGCTGGCGTCTCTATATAGGGCTGCAGGGGCCTCACCCGCAAACAGCCTATTCCTTGTCGATTTCGTCCTTGTCGATGATGTCGCCGACATCCTCGTCGTCGTCGACGCTCTCGATCAGCGTGTCGTCGTCCTCGTCTTCGTCGTCGTCATCGTCGCCGTCGATATCCTCGAGGTCGACTTCGTCGCCGACCACTTCGGGCTTGTCTTCGGTGTCTTCGGCCTCTTCGTCCTCGACGAGGTCCGGATCGGCGACGGTCTCGTCGTCCAGGGCGACTTCCTTGATCTCTTCCTCGGCCGCTTCCTCTTCGTCCTCGGCGGCCTCGCCCTCTTCGCGTTCTTCGGTCTCCTCGTCGGCGACGACCCTCGTTTCGGCCGCCACGACCGAGCTTTCCTCTTCGCGGACCGCAGCCGCCCCCGCGCGCGGCCGGCGCATGCGCGCAATCGCCTCAGGTGCGAAGGAGAACGCGCACTTCGGGCACACGATCGGCCGTTTGCTCAGGTCGTAGAACCTGGCCGCGCAACTCGGGCAAATGCGCTTGGTACCTAAGTCCGGAGCTGCCACCGGCGATGTCCTGGATGTAAGGGGGAAATTGAGGGGCGTCCCATTGCCACGAAGCGGGGCGCCTGTCAAAGAGAAGTTGTGACGCGATCACCCCCTCGCCGAAGGCTGATTTTCAAGCACAAATCGTGACGGACGGACCCGCTCCCGCACCGCTGACCGCTCGCGCCTCGCGCCCCTTGAAAGGGCGAATTCGCGTGCCGGGCGACAAGTCGATTTCCCACCGCGCTTTGATCTTGGGCGCGCTCGCCGTGGGCGAAACCGTCGTCGACGACCTTCTGGAGGGCGAAGATGTGCTGAATACGGCCGAAGTCCTGCGCGCCCTCGGCGCCGGCATTGCGCGCGACCCGAAGGGGCGGTGGCACGTGCACGGCGTCGGCGTCGGCGGCTTTGCCGAGCCCGCCAACGTCCTCGACCACGGCAATTCCGGCACCGGCGTGCGCCTGATGATGGGCGCCGTCGCGACCACGCCGATCACCGCGACGTTCACCGGCGACGCGTCGCTCCGCCGCAGACCGATGCGCCGCGTTCTCGACCCCTTGGCGCTGTTCGGCGCTGAGGCCACCGCGCGCGAAGGCGGCCGCCTGCCGATCACGCTGAAGGGCGCGGTGAACCCCATGCCCGTGACCTACCGACTGCCCGTCGCCTCGGCGCAGGTGAAGTCCGCGGTTCTACTCGCCGGGCTGAACGCGCCGGGTGAAACGACCGTGCTGGAGGCCGAAGCGACGCGCGACCACACCGAGCGCATGCTTGTCCACTTCGGCGCCAAGGTGCGGCGCGAGGCAACCGGCGACGGCCTGACCGCGATCACCGTCACCGGCCAACCCGAATTGACCGCAGCGAACGTGCGCGTTCCCGCGGACCCGTCGTCGGCCGCATTCCCGCTCGTCGCCGCGCTGATCGTGCCGGGGTCGGAGCTGCGCATCGACGCCGTGATGTTGAACCCGACGCGCACCGGCCTCATTACGGTCCTGAAGCGCATGGGCGCAGACATCAAAATCGATAACGAGCGCGGCGAGAGCGGCGAACAGATCGGCGACCTCGTCGTCCGCGCAAGCACCTTGAGAGGCGTCGAAATCGAACCCGAGATCGCGCCCTCGATGATCGACGAGTACCCGATCCTGGCCGTCGCCGCCGCCTACGCCGCGGGCCGCACGAAGATGACGGGCCTCGCCGAACTGCGCGTCAAGGAAAGCGACCGCCTCGCCGCCGTCGCCGAAGGCCTGAAAGCGTGCGGCGTCAAATTCGAACTGGGCGAAGACTGGCTCGCCGTCGAAGGCACAGGCGCGATGCCCGGCGGCGACAAAGTGACGACGCACATGGACCACCGCATCGCGATGTCGTTCCTGATCGCAGGCCTCGCCGCCAAATCGCCGATCACGGTCGACGACACCACCTTCGTCGCCACCAGCTTTCCAAGCTTCGCCCCCATGATGCAAAGCCTTGGCGCCGACTTCGTGAGGCCGAACCGATGAGAACTGGCACGAGCGCCGTCTGGGAGCGCGGGCGTCCCGCCCGCTCTTTCAACGCATACGCGCGCTCAAACGCCGGAAGAGCGGGCGAGACGCCCGCGCTCCCAGACGGCGCTCGGCAATGACCAAACTCCCCGTCATCGCCATCGACGGTCCCGCGGCCTCCGGCAAAGGCACGCTCGGCCGGCGCATCGCGCAGACGTTGGGCTTTGCGCATCTCGACACCGGCCGCCTCTATCGCGCGGTCGGTCTCGGCGTCTTGAAGCGCGGCGAAGACCCCGCCGACCCCGCATCCGCCATCCGCGGCGTTCAGGCGC
>CAZLRW010000191.1:0-5593 GCA_964561925.1 uncultured Flavobacteriaceae bacterium | reverse complement strand
ACACGGTGACCAGGATCGACCACACGAACAGCGGCATGCGGTGCAGCGTCATGCCGGGCGCGCGCATGTTGAAGATCGTGGTGATGAAGTTGATCGCGCCCAGGATCGAGGACGCGCCCGCGATGTGCAGCGAGAGGATCGCGAAGTCCATCGCGGGACCGGGCGAGCCGGTCGTCGACAGAGGCGCGTAGATCGTCCAGCCGCCGCCCACGCCGTGGCCGCCACTGTCGCCCTCCATGAACATCGAAAGGATCAGCAACAGGAACGAGAACGGCAGCAGCCAGAACGAGATGTTGTTCATGCGCGGGAACGCCATATCGGGCGCCCCGATCATCAGCGGCACGAACCAGTTGCCGAAGCCGCCGATCATGGCGGGCATGACCATGAAGAAGATCATGATCAGCGCGTGCGCGGTGACGAAGACGTTGTAGAGATGTTCGTTACCAGCGAACCACTGCACGCCCGGCTGTTCGAGTTCGAGGCGGATGCCGACCGACAACGCGCCGCCGACCAAACCGGCAAAGATCGCGAAGATGAGGTACATCGTGCCGATGTCTTTGTGGTTCGTCGAATAGACGAATCGGCGCCAGCCCGTGGGGTGGTGATCGTGAGCGTCGGCGTGTTGCGCGGTCGCCATATCTGAAATGCTCCTAAGCGTTAGCGAGAGGCGAGCGCAGCCGGCGCGCTGTCAGTCGCGGCGAATTTCGTTTTGGCTTCGGCGACCCATTGGTCGAAGCGCTCCTGGCTCACGACCTCGACCGCGATCGGCATGAAGGCGTGGCGCGAGCCGCAAAGTTCGGAGCACTGGCCGTAAAAGACGCCTTCGCGTTCGGCCTTGAACCAGGTCTCGTTCAGCTTGCCCGGAACGCCGTCGATCTTCGCGCCGAAGGCGGGGATCGTCCAGGAGTGAATCACGTCTTTGGCGGTCACGATCACGCGCACGACCTTGCCGACCGGGACAACGACGCGGTTGTCGACGGCCAGGAGTCGCGGTTCGCCGGCCGCCTTCGCCTTTTCGTCGTCGAGCATCAGTGCTTCGAACGCGAAATTGCCGTGGTCGGGGTACTCATAGGACCAGTACCACTGATGACCGGTCGCCTTGACCGTGAGATCGACCTTTTCCGGCACGACCTCGCCTATATAGAGGTAGCGGAACGAGGGGATCGCGATCACGACCAGGATCACGATCGGCAGGACCGTCCAAATGATCTCGACCAGCGTGTTGTGCGACCAGGTCGCCGGCTTGGGGTTCACGCGGGCGTTGTAGCGGACCATGACCCACAACAAGAGACCCAGGACGAACAACGTGATGCCGGTGATGATGACGAGCAGCAGGTTGTGGAATTCGTGGATGTCCTGCATGTGCTCGGTCGCGGCGGGCATCAAGCCGATCTGCTCGGGCACCGCGTAGCCGCCTTCCGTCGCGAGCGCCGTGCCCGCGGTCACGACCGCAGCTGCGAGGCCCAAAAGAATCGTGTTTGCAATTCGCATCGATGCGCGCATGCGCCTGCCAGCCCCGTTCCGCCGATATGATTTGAAAAACCCCAAGGGGAATCGCCCTTTAGGCCCGACCGTGAGGTAATTCTAGAGGACGCGATTTAGCGGCGCGAAGTATGCGCCGTCATTGCGACCTTATGCCACAACTCTGAGGCGACTGCGGATTGACCGCAACTCCGAAGCGCCTAGTTTCACGCGACAGTTCACTCGACAAGAGGCCACGCCATGTCCGCAACGCACGATCTCTTCTTCACGCAGACCGGCCTCGACCGCGGCAATGTCGAGCGCATCACGGCCGAGGCGCTGAAAGACAGCGACGACGGCGAGCTGTTTCTCGAATACCGGCTGACCGAAAGTTTCGTGTTCGACGACGGGCGCATGAAGTCGGCCAGCTTCGATACGACGCAGGGGTTCGGTCTGCGCGCGGTGGCGGGCGAGGCGATCGGATTTGCGCATGCGTCTGAGTTGAGCGAAGACGCGATGCGCCGGGCGGCGGGCGCCGTGCAAGCGGTCAAGAGCGGCTATAGCGGCACGATGGCGGCGGGCCCCGCGCGCACCAACGTCAAACTCTATTCCGACAAAAACCCGATCGATGGGACGCCGTTCGCGGCGAAGACGAAGCTGCTTGCTGATATCGACGCCTATGCGCGCGCGAAGGATTCGCGCGTCCGGCAGGTCTCGTGCTCCATGTTCGGCGAGTGGCAAGCGGTCGAGATCATCCGGCCCGACGGCATGACGGTGCGCGACGTGCGGCCGCTCGTGCGGCTCAACGTGTCGATCGTGGCCGGCGAAGGCGACCGGCAGGAATCGGGCTCGCACGGGATGGGCGGGCGCACGGCTTACGACTTCTATATGGACCCGACGAATTGGAAAGCGGGCGTCGACGAGGCGCTGCGCCAGGCGCTCGTCAATCTGCAGTCGGTGCCGGCGCCGGCCGGGGTGATGCCCGTGGTGCTGGGGCCGGGGTGGCCCGGCATCTTGCTGCACGAGGCGATCGGGCACGGGCTTGAGGGCGATTTTAACCGCAAGAAGACGAGCGCGTTCGCGGGACTGCTCGGTCAGCGGGTCGCAGCACCCGGCGTCACCGTCGTCGACGACGGCACGATGGACTCGCGGCGCGGTTCGCTCTCGGTCGACGACGAAGGCACGCCGACGTCGCGCACCGTCTTGATCGAGGATGGGATTCTCAAAGGCTATTTGCAGGACAGGCAGAACGCGCGGTTGATGGGGATGAAGGCGACCGGCAACGGGCGGCGGCAAAGCCATGCCTATTCGATCCTGCCGCGCATGACGAACACGTTCATGCTCGCCGGGCCGCACGACCCGCAAGAGATCTTGGCCGGCGTCAAGAACGGCATCTATGCGGTGAACTTCGGCGGGGGCCAAGTCGACATCACGAGCGGGAAGTTCGTGTTCTCGTGCACCGAGGCCTATCGCATCGAAAACGGCAAGGTGGGCGCGCCGGTCAAAGGCGCGACGTTGATCGGGAACGGACCGGATTCGCTGACCCGCGTGCAGAAAGTGGGCAACGATCTGAAGCTCGACACCGGCATCGGCACGTGCGGCAAGAACGGGCAAGGCGTTCCGGTCGGCGTGGGGCAACCGACGCTCTTGATCGAAGGGCTGACGGTCGGCGGAACGGCCTGATACGCTGGGCTCATGTCCCAGCTGACCGCCACGGCAGCCGCTTCCGTCTATCGCGACCCCGCTCGGTATGCGGCCGAGCGCAAGGCCGTGTTCGGGCGCGCATGGCTGTTCATGGGGCACCAGTCAGAACTGCAGCGCGACGGCGATGTCCTAACGGCGACGATCGCGGGCTATCCGCTGCTCGTCGTGCGCACGCCCGGCGGGCTTAAGGCGTTTCACAACGTGTGCCGGCATCGCGCCGGGCACTTGTTCGAGGACGAGCGCGGAAACTGCGGCGGCTCTTTGGTGTGCCGTTATCACGGGTGGGTCTATACGCTCGACGGGCGGCTCAGGAACGCGCGCGACTTCGGCGCGGCGGTTGGGTTCGATCCGCGCGACTATTCGCTGTTCGAGCTCAAGGTCGAGACGTGGCGCGGGTTCGTGTTCGTCAACGCGGATGCGAATGCCCCTGCCCTTGCGGCGCATCTGGCGCCGCTGGACGCGCGGCTCGGCGGGCGCGACCTCGAGGCGTTGGTGCATGCCGACCGCCGCACGCACGACATCGCGTGCAATTGGAAGGTCTATGTCGAGAATTATCTCGAGGGTTATCACATCCCGCTCGTTCACCCGCAGCTGAACGCGGAAGTGGACGCCACGAAATACGCGGTGACGGTCGAGGGCGCGCTCTGCTTTCACTATGCGCCGCCGAAGTTGACGGACGGCGTCTATGACGGGCTTTGGGCGTTCGCGCTGCCCAATCTGGGGCTCAATGTGTACGAGCACGGATTGATGATGGAGCGCATGACACCGATCGGGCTTGGCGGCACGCGGCTCGTCTACGACTTCTACCTCACGCGCGAGGCCGCCACCGATCCCTTCCGGCGGCAACAGGTGATCGGCACGTCCGGGATCGTGACCGCGGAAGACAAGTGGATCTGTGAGCGCGTGCAGACGAACATCGACGCCGGCATCTATCAGGCAGGCGTGCTCTCGCCGCGGCATGAGGCGGGGGTCGCCTGGTTTCAGAAGTTTGTGGCGGCGTCGCTGCCGGCGGACTGAAACGTGGCCGCGCCGGGGCGGCGGTCTTTGTGTTTCGGTCTTTCTTGCTATGATCGGCCATCGCCATTCAGCACAGGAACCAACAGATGAGCGCACGTCCGGAAGCGGTTGGGTTGTCGTCGTCGCGGCTCGAGCGGATCGACGACTTCGTGAGGCGCAAGTACATCGACACGGGGCGCTTGCCGTGCGGGCTTGTGGTCGTGCATCGGCGCGGCGAGACCGCGCATTTCTCCGCGTTCGGGATGGCGGACGTCGAGCGCAAGAAACCGGTCAAGGACGATACGATCTTCCGCATCTATTCGATGACGAAGCCGGTTACGTCGATCGCGTTCATGCAGCTGGTCGAGCAGGGTTTGGTCGCGCTCGACGAGCCGGTGCACAAATACATTCCGGCGTGGAAGGACCTTGGCGTGTTCGTCGGCGGCTTCATGCAGACGTTCCGCACGAAGCGGCCCGAGCGGCCGATGCTGATCATCGACTTGCTGCGGCACACGTCGGGTCTGACCTACGGGTTTCAGGAATCGACGAACGTCGATGCGGCCTATCGCAAGCTCAAGATCGGCGAGATCGAGAAGAGCGGCACGCTGGACGGCATGGTCGAGAACCTGGGCAAGCTTCCGCTCGAGTTTTCGCCGGGGACGGCGTGGAACTATTCTGTTTCGACGGACATTGTCGGTTATCTCGTCGAGAAGATCTCGGGCAAGAAGTTCGAGGAGTATCTGCGCGGCAAGATCTTCAACCCGCTCGGCATGGTCGACACGGACTTCCACGTGCATCCGGGGAAGGAGGCGCGCTTCGCCGCTTGCTACATTCCGGCGAAAGGCGGGATGGAGCTGCAGGACGATCCGGCGAAGAGCCCCTATCTGCAGCCACCGAGTTTCGTTTCCGGCGGTGGCGGGTTGGTTTCGACGGCGAGCGATTATCTCCGCTTCTGCCGAATGCTGCTGAACGGCGGCTCGCTTGACGGGGTGCAGATCGTGAGCCCGAAGACGATCGAACTCATGACGGCGAACCATCTACCGGACGGCAAGGATCTGCCGCAGCTCTCGCGTTCGCTGTTCAGCGAGGCGGCCTATAACGGCATTGGGTTCGGGCTCGGCTTCTCGGTGACGATGGATCCGGCGAAGACGATGATCCCGGGTTCGGTCGGCGAATACTCGTGGGGCGGCGCGGCGTCGACCTCGTTCTGGATCGACCCGAAAGAGGAGCTGATCACGATCTTTATGACGCAGCTTATCCCCTCCAGCACCTATCCGATCCGGCGGGAGTTGCGCACGATGGTCTATTCGGCGTTCACGAGCGACCGCGACGGCGGGAGTGCGAAGGCGAAGGTCGGGTTTTAGGATGTTCGCTTCACGCCCTCGACCCAGGTTTCGCGCACCGCGATCTTGCTGAGGCGCGTGGGGTCGAC
>CAZLRW010000190.1:0-5623 GCA_964561925.1 uncultured Flavobacteriaceae bacterium | reverse complement strand
GCGCAATTGCGCGGTTACGACTATCGTAACGCCGCTCGCCCAGACTGGCGCTTTGGTTTGGGAAGGGAGCCGCCATGTTCGGAAAGCGCAAGGGTCGCGAGCCGGTGCAACAGCCGTCGCTCGTGCGTCGCGAGATCGAGCCGAGCGGCGGCGGGTTGGCGGCGGTGATCGTGCCGCGTTCGGCGGTGGCGCCGAACGCCGAGCCTTACGCGCTGGTTCAGGGCGTGATCTCGTTCGTCAACGCGATGACGGAGCAAGCGCTCTACGTGCGCGGCGAGATTCCGGCGAAGGCGCTGCAGGCCTATCACGCCGATTATTATCTGGCGCAGGTCAACAACGGCGGGCACAGCCAGTTCGTTCACAACGGGCGCACGTTCTTCGACCAGATCGTCGCCGACGCGCGGTCGGGTCTGGCCGGCATGGGGGCGCGCGCGCATCTTGATCTGTTGGAACAGACGGTGGCGTGGGCCGGCCAAAACAAACACGAAGCGGCCGCGCAGACGGGCTTCAACGGCGGGCGGGCGGCGGCGCTGGACGCGTTGGACAAGCAGTTCTACGCGCTCGAGAAATCGACGCCGATGATCCCGCTCTCGTCGCGTTGGATTGCGGGCTGGCCGGAGCTGAAGGCCGTCGACGACGCGGACTATCCGGTCGCGATCGCGCGGATGGCGGCGCTGAACCCGCAGCGCGAAGAGCGCCTGATGGTGCGTTCGGTGCGCGCGATCGCGCGTCAGATGACCGATCCGCTCTACGTCGGCAGCGGGCTCGCGTGCGCGAATTGCCCGGACGTCGAAATCCGGCTGGGGCTGGGCGCCGGCGCGATGATGGAGGTCGAGGGCGAACAGCGCGTCGCGTTTCGCGTGCACACGAACGGCGGCATGCGGTTCTGCGTTCTCACCGATACCCATGCCGCCGTCTACGAGGCTGTGGCGGGCGACAATGCGAGGCTGTCGCCGGGGGCAAGCATGGCGGAGGTGCGTGCCGCGATCCTCGACGGGCGCATTCAGAACTTCAAAGGCCCGAGCATCGGGCGCAGGCTCGCCCTGGCGAAGCGGGAAACGATCGCAGGCGTCGTCGAGCTTGCCGCCGAATATCGCGCGGCCGCCGCAATCGACCTGGCGCTGCGGCGCGCGGGCATCGACTCGGAAGGCACGGCCGTCGCGGCCAAGGCGATCTTGCCGCATCCGGCCGGCGCGGTGGTCGATTGGATCGTGCTGGCGAAGGACAAGCCGTTCTTCGCGCAGAGCACGTCCGCAGGCTGCGCGCTGCTGCACCCGGGCAGCGACGTGCCGCTGATCGTCGTGCGCCAAGCCGATGTCGTCGCGCATCAGGCGCGGGTGGCGGCTGCGGCGTAGCTTTCGCCCGTCAATCGAATTGCTGGAAGCAGACGGTGAAGCCGTCGGGGTCTTTGACGGCGATTTCGCGGGCGCCGTAGTGCGTCTTTTGCGGCGGAGGGACGTTCAAGCCGGCAGCCGCGAGCGCGCTGCGGGCGGCGTCGACGTCGGGGCAGCGGAAATAGAACGTGATGTCGGCGTGGTGGCCGTTTCGGGCGGCGTCGGGCGCGGGCGGGCGTGCAGCTCGTAGGCGGTGTTCAGCATCAGGTACGTGCCGCAATTTTCCAGCATGCACCAATCGAAGTGGTCCTCGCCCTCCTGCGAGCGCTGCACCAGCGTGAAGCCGAGCTTGCCGCAGTAGAAGGCGACGGAGGTCTTCATGTCGAAGACCTGGATCAACGGGGCCATGCCGGCGGTTTTGATCGTCATCGTGGCGCGGCTTCGTGCGCCGGGCTTCCCGCCCGGACGGATTTATCGTGTCCCTGCGTTAGGTCAGTCGTAGCGGCCGGTGTCTTCTTCGCGGTAGGGTTCGTCTTGCGGCGCAGCTTCGCTGCGGGCGTCGGCGACGTTGCCGTTCGGGTCCATGCCGGGTTGCGGGCCGGTGCCGTTCGGCTGGCGGTAGTTGCCGCCGTTGCTGTAGTTCGATTGGTGCTGCGGCTGACCGCCGCCGCCGCCACCACCGCCGTTGCCGTAGGGCTGGCCGCCCATCTGCTGGCCGCCTTGCGGCTGGACCGAGGCCTGATAGGCCATGATCAGGCGGTAATAATGCTCCGCGTGCTGAAGATAATTTTCCGCCATGACGCGGTCGCCGGAAGAGTTGGCGTCGCGCGCGAGCTGAAGATACTTCTCGTATACGTGATGCGCGTTGCCGCGGATCTTCACCTCAGGACCGTTCGAATCGATCGTGCGGTGGATGTTGAAGACCTGATCCTGGCCGCCGCTGCTGTGGCGCTGATGACCGCCGCCGCCACCGCCGCCCCCACCACCGCCGCCGTGGTGCTTGCCACGTCCGCGCCCGCGCGAGCGTTTGTTGTTCGGTCCAGGTCTCATATTCATGGAGTTTCGTCCGTTCAGTTCGACGGTTTCGTTACGGAGACGGGCTTCATGTACGCCCGCGGACGCGCGTTCCCGCGCCAAACGCGCGCGGAACACCGACTAAGGCCACTAATCATTGGCGAACACGTCTGCCCCTAAATAAGCCTCTCAAGGTCGCCCTTAACGAGGATCTGGCTTTTCGGCCGGGCCGCCCGCGCTCCCGTTTGCGGGCAAATGCCCCGAAGACCTTCGGCGCCCACAGCCCGCGCGCGCAAATCTCAGGTTCGTTCTTCGTGTGAGCGGAACCTAGACCGATTTTCGGGCGGATTCCAAGGGGGGTGCGGCGGAAATCCTCAATCACCCCGGCGATTGCGGCAGCCTTACCACCGCGACACGGTCGCGCCCCGCCAGATCCTTGGCGATCCGTGCGACTTCGAGGCGTTTATCCTCAAGCGCCGCACGCGCGGCCTTCGCCTGATCATGACCGATTTCGATCAAAGCGAGCCCCTGCGCGTCGAGAACGTGGTGAAGCGCGGCGGCGATTCGTTCGATCGCGGCCAGGCCGGTCGTGCCGCCGCTCAGCGCAAGGCGCGGTTCGTGGTTGCGCACGTCCGCGTCGAGGCGCGCGATGTCGGCGTCGGGGATATAGGGCGGGTTCGAGACGACGAGGTCGAAGCGACCTTCGAGCGCGGGCTTGCCGAAGTCGGCGTGCACGAACGACGCGCGCGCGGCGACGCCGAGGCGGGCGGCGTTGCGCGCTGCGACGGCGAGCGCGTCGGGCGAGATGTCGACGCCGGTGCCGGCGGCGTGCGGGAACTCCGTCAGTAGGCTGATCAACAGGCAGCCCGAGCCGGTGCCGAGATCGAGAATGCGGCGCGGTGGGGTCTGCTTCAGCGCGGCGAGCGCGAGTTCGACCACCGTCTCCGTGTCGGGGCGCGGGATCAGGACGGCGGGCGTCACTTCGAAGTCGAGCGACCAGAATTCCTTGCGGCCGAGGATGTAGGCGACGGGTTCGCGCCGCTCGCGGCGGGCGACGAAGGCGCCGAAGGCGGCGGCGTCCTTCGCCTCGCGCGCCAGGATGCGCGCCTCGCGCAGCGGCTCGTCGATGCCGGCGGCGGCGAGGCGCTGGGCGGCGGCGCGGAGCGTCTCGGCGGTTTCCCAGGCGGTCATCCCTGCCTTGTTAGCAATCCGTTAGGCACGTCGCCAGCCGCGAGCGCGGGCTGACGGTTTTTTCAGCGGGACCGCGCAATAGTCGGCGAGCTTCTTTAGGCGGGTTCCCCATGAACAACCTTGCGCGCGTTTGGCTGACCGCGACCGGCATCGGTGCTGCGATCACGTTGCTGGCGCCGAGCGTCGTCGTCATCGCGGCAATCACGGTCATCGGCATTCCGATCGCGATCGCGTTGCTGCTCGCGCCGCTCGTCTTCATCGTTTCGCTGGGGGCGTGGTTCATCGGCAAGGCGCTCAAGCTCGGCTACGCTGGGTATGCGATCGGGGTGGGCGCGGTTCTGCTCGCGCTTGCCGTGCCGGCGAGCGTGATCAACGCGGGGCTGGAGCAGCGCGCTGCTTCGTTCACGGCGGACGATCGGGATGCGCTCGGCAAGGGCTTGCACGCGAAGGTCATTGCGGTTCGCAGCGACACCGCGCGGTTCGGCCGCGACGAGACGGCGTGCGACGGGTTTTGCATGCGGGCGCTGATGAACGGCGTTGCGGAGCGGGTGCTCTTCGTGCAGCAGGACGCGAACGCGCCGCTCGATCCGGCGACGCCGGCGCGTTCGTTCCGCCTGGAGAAGCGCGCGGCGTGCCCCGCGGTCGACCTTCGCGGCGGGCATGATGAAATCAAGGATGAGGACCGGCCGCGCGGATCGAAACGGAAGTACGCGCACGAGCTGATGCAGCTCGAGATCGCCAAGGGCAACTGTCTGATCGAAGAGGTAGCGCGCCTCGGTGATGCGGACGTCGTGCTGTCACGCGGCACGGTGCATCGCGGCAAGTCGGTGATTGCGGCAGGGCTCGATCCGACCGCCGACACGGTTACGGCCAAGCGGCTCAGCGTGCATGTCCGTGACGGCCACGGCTTTCGCGAGACCTATCGCCGGACGAGCGTCATCACGCATTTCCTGACGCCCGTGCTCGCACCGACGGCGGAGGGTGCGGCGGAGCTTCGCGCTTATGCCGTGCTGGCGCGGACGACGGTGCGACAGAACCTCCCCTCGCAGTATGAGACCGAACCCGATTGGAGCGGATTCCTGACCGGGACGCTGAAGCTTGACCTTGCGCTGCGCGACGGGGCGGCGGAAGAGGACACGCGGCAGGTTCTCGCGCAAGCGGCGGCGGGCACGGTCAGCGAAGGGACCGACAAGCTCGGCCATGACTTCCTCGATGGCATTTCGCGCCGCCGCAAGATGAGCGCGGAGGATTATCCGCTCGCGCGCTCGCTGTTGACGGACTTGCGCTTCAGCGTGCCTTTGAACGCGTGGGCGGCGGTGCGCTACGCGGCCGAGGCCGATGAGAGCTATTTCGACGCGATCGCGGGCGCGATGTTCCAGCGCCTCGCGAACATTGCGGCCAACGACGACGGCAAGCGTTATCCGGATTGGCAGGACGAGGCGCGTTACATCGCGGCCGTCGTGCGCGAACTCCCCGCGGCGGCGATCCTGAAACACCGCCAAGAGCTCGACTGGCTGGCGAAGCAGGAGCGGCTTCGGGTTTGGGCGCATCCGGCGTTGGTCCGCCTGCATGAGTTCGGCGGCGATGCGGCGGCGACGCTGCTGATGCTGATGGACGAGGCCGTTCGGCTGAAGGACGTGTACGACACCGATTGGAACAACACCTATGTCGCGGGCCTGGTCGGGCTTTGCCGCATGGGCCCGGCCGGCCAGGCGATGATCGGACCGATCTACAAGCGGCTTGCGTCAGGAGCCATGGTCAAGCACGGCAGCTATTGGGATTTGACGATCCAGACGCTCGTCGGCATGGGCGCCGCGCCGGACGAGATTTGGACCCATCTGCAGACGAACGACCGCAATCACACACAGAAACGCTTCGCGCGCGAGGTGGCGCGCGCGAAGAAAGATCGCGACTGCACCTACTGATCCGTTAGACAGCCGCTTCGTCGAGTTGAGCCAGGCGCTGGGCTTGGTCGTGGGCGATGAGGGCGTCGATGATCTTGCCGAGGGAGAGGCCCTGCATCACCTGATCGAGTTCGTAGAGCGTCAGGTTGATGCGGTGGTCGGTGCAGCGGCCTTGCGGGA
>CAZLRW010000189.1:0-5708 GCA_964561925.1 uncultured Flavobacteriaceae bacterium | reverse complement strand
GCTACTATCCGACCGACGTGCTCGTCACGATGTTCGACATCATCTTCTTCTGGGTCGCGCGGATGATGATGTTCGGCGTGCACTTCACGGGGAAGGAACCGTTCCACACGGTCTACATCCATGCCCGCGTCGTGGACGAGCGCGGGCAGAAAATGTCGAAGACGCGCGGCAACGTGATCGACCCGTTGACGCTGGCCGACGAGTTCGGCGCGGATGCGTTGCGCTTTGCGCTCGCGATCGCGGCGGCCCCCGGCAAGGACTTGCGCATGGGGCGCAGCCGCGTCGAGGTCTACCGCAATTTCTGCACGAAGATTTGGAACGCGGCGCGCTTCTGCGAAATGAACGGTTGCGTGCGGACCGCCGGGTTCGATCCCTCGAAACTGACGTCGACGGTCAACCGTTGGATCGTGGGTGAACTTGCGCGGACGCGCAACGACGTGACGGCCGCGCTTGAAGCCTATCGTTTCAACGATGCGGCCGGTGGGCTCTACGAGTTCCTTTGGAACGTTTATTGCGATTGGTATCTCGAGTTCATCAAACCGGTGCTCGGCGGCGCCGATGACGCCGCGAAAGCCGAAACGCGCGCGACCGCGGCGTGGGTGCTCGACGAAACGCTGAAACTGATGCACCCGTTCACGCCGTTCATCACGGAGGAACTCTGGCGCGTGACGGGCGAGCAGGGACCGAAGCGCGAGAGCCTGCTCATCTCGGCCCCTTGGCCCGCCTATGCGTTCGCCCGCGACGCGGCGGCTGAAGCCGAAATGAATTGGGTGAAGACGCTGATCAGCGAGGTGCGCTCCGTGCGCGCCGAAATGAACGTGCCCCCGTCGACAAAGTTGCCGCTCCAACTGAAGGGCGCGAGCGCATCGGAGGTCGAATGGCTGGCGCGCCACAACGAACTCATCCTGCGCATGGCGCGGCTCGAAACGGCGGCGGTTGCGAACGATCTCGAGAAGGGTTCGGCGCAGATCGTCGTTGGCGCCGGCACGGCCGGCCTCGCGCTCGAGGGTGCGATCGATTTCGCCAAGGAGCGAGCGAGGCTCACGAAGGAGCAGCAGAAAGCCCAAGGCGAGATCGCACGCATCGACCAGAAACTTGGGAACAAAGAGTTCGTCGCCAAGGCGCCGGAGGACATCGTGCAGGAACTCCGCGACAAGCGCGAAGACTACGAGGCACAGCGTGCGAAGTTCACGGAGGCATTGAAGCGGCTGGGGTGAACCTTACGGCTCGAACAGAAGTTTGATGTAGTTGCGGTAGTGCAAGATCTGCGCCGGCAGCGCGCGTGCGTCCTTGAGCGACTTCGAGAGGATGATGGCACCTTCGACGAGGGCGGTGATGCTGTCGGCGAGCGTGTCCAAGTCCACTTGGATCTTGGGCGGGTAGCGCTCAGCGATCCGCTCCAACTGCGTGCGGAAGCGCTTGCGCCACGTGAGCAAGCCGCCCGCGTTCATGGCGCGGATTTCCTGGTCGAACAGCTGATCTTGGTAGCAAACGGAGGCGGCCAGGCACCCGGGATGCACGTCGTGCACCTTGCCCATCATCTCGGCGAAGAGTTTCAGTGCGATCAAGAAGCTGTGGAGCGGGTCGTCGTGCAGCTCGGCGGCGCGCGCGAACAGCTCTTTCATGATGCGATCGTCCTCTTCGAGGTAGCGGACGATCAGGGCGCGCGCGAGGTCGTTCTTGTCCTTGAAGTGGTAGAAGAAACCGCTCTTCGTGATGCCGACGCCAGCGATCAGCTCGTCAATCGACGTCGAGGCGAATCCCTTTTGCAGGACGAGCTGCTCGGCAAGATCGAGCAGTCGCTCCCGCGTGGAGGCGGGCTTGGATGCTGTGGCTTGTGACATAGTTCACTGTACCACAGGTGCAGTCGGGTGTGCTCGGGTGCGTGACCGCGATCACCACCGTTTTGTGAGGTGGGCCGTAAACGCTTGAAACCAAACGAGAAAAATAATCACCGTCGCGCCGGACCATCGGTTGGCTATCGTTGGCCGGCGCGCATCATTATCTCCACGCCCTATCAGGTGCTGAGGCTGTCACGCCGAAGGTGCCGACCACATTGGAGAGACGGACATGACGAAGTTGGACAAGCGGGGCAACCCGGTTTCGTATCACTCGCAGGCGGCCATCGAAGCGCTCGACCGCGCGGGCGATATGCTCGCGGCCTACCAGGCCGACACACTTGGCGCGATCGACGCGATCGTCGCCGAACATCCTGATTTCGCGTTGGCGCATGCCATGCGCGCCGGTGCGCTCGCCACCGCGACCGACAAGGCGTTCGAGGACGAGGCGGTGAAGAGCCAGAAGGCCGCCGAAGCGTTGGCGTCCAAGGCGAACGCGCGCGAACAGCTTTTCATCGCGGCGAGCCAGGCTTGGCTCGGCGGCGATCTGGAGCGCGGTGTCGAGCTGTGGGGCCGGGCCTCCATGCACTATCCGCGCGACCTGACGGCACTGCAGCTTGCGCATGCGGGCGACTTCTTCCTCGGCTACTCGCACATGCTGCGCGATCGGGTGGCGCGCGTGCTGCCGCAGTGGAACCGCAAGGTGCCGGGCTATGGCTTCGTCCACGGCATGTACGCGTTCGGGCTCGAGGAGTCCGGCGACTATGCGGCGGCCGAAAGGCACGGCCGCGAGGCGGTCGGCCTGAACAGCCAAGACGGTTGGGCCGCGCACGCCGTGGCGCACGTCATGGAGATGCAGGGCCGCGCCAAGGACGGCGTCGACTATCTCGAAACGACGTCGGCCGGTTGGGAGCCGGGCAGCGGGTTTGCCTATCACCTGTGGTGGCACAAGGCGCTGTTCCATCTCGACACGGGCGACGTCAAAGGCGCGCTGAAGCTCTATGACGAGAAGATCTCGGCCGGCGGCTTCGGCCAGGCGCTCGAGTTGATCGACGGTTCGGCGATGCTGTGGCGGCTCTATGTGCTCGGTCACGACGTCGGAAAGCGTTGGGACGATCTGGTTCAGAAGTGGGAGACACGTATCGACCACGGCTACTACGTCTTCAACGACGTCAACGCGATGATGGCGTTCGCGGCGACCGGCAATGTGAAGGCGCAAGACCGCCTGATCGGCGCCGTGAAGCGGGCGGCGGCGGGCCAAGGCACCAACGCGATGATGTCGCGCGAGGTGGGCTTGCCGGCGTGCGAGGGCTTTGCGGCGTTCGGGCGCGGCCAATACGCCAAGGCGATCGAGCACTTGTCGCCGATCCGCGCGAAGGCGCACCGCTATGGCGGCAGCCACGCGCAGCGCGACATGTTCTCGTGGACGCTGACGGAGGCTGCGATCCGTGCGGGTGACCGCGCACTCGCCGACGCGTTCGTCGCCGAGCGCCTGTCGTGGAAGCCGGAGAGCCCCGTGAACCGCGCGTGGGGCGCACGCGCGGCCAAACTGAGCGGAAAGCAGGCGGCCTAGGGCCGCCTGCCACTTTCATCCAACGGAGAGATCAATGTTGTTCAAGACAAAGTCGGTCGCGCTCGCGACCGGCGTGACCTTGCCTTACGCCGAGATCGGCGAGAAGGGCGGATTGCCGGTCGTGTTCATTCACGGCCTGACGGATTCACACTTGTCCTACGAGCCGATGCTCGAGGGGATGCCGCAGAGCTTCCGCATGTTCGCGCTGACCATGCGCGGGCACGGCGATGCGTCGAAGCCCGTGGGCGGTTACACGCCTGAGGACATGGCGGCGGACGTTGCCGCCTTCCTCGACGCGCAAGGAATCGACCGTGCGGTGATCGTCGGGCATTCGATGGGCTCGATCGTGGCGCGGGCGTTCGCGCATGTCTATCCGGGGCGTGTGCTGGGGCTCGGCCTGCTCGGCGCATTCTCGACGGTCCATGCGAATCCGGCCGTGCAGGAGGTGTTCAACGCCGTCGATGCGCTGGGCGAAGACATTCCGGACGATTTTGCGCGCGAATGGCAGCAGGGTTCGCTGGGCACGCCCGTGCCGGACGCGTTCTTCGAGATGGTGATCGAAGAGACGAAGAAAGTGCCGGCGCGCGTCTTTCGCGATGCGCTCGGCGGGCTCATCGCGCGGGACCGTACGTTCACGGGCGCGGGGTCGCTTGTGCCCACGCTGATCGTGTGGGGCGACAAGGACGCCTTCTGCACACGCGCGGACCAGGACGGGCTTGTGGCGGCGTTCAAGAACGCGAAGCTCATCGTCTATCAGGGCATCGGGCATGCGGTGCACTGGGAACTGCCGCTGCGCGCGGCGACAGACGTCGCGATCTGGCTGCGCCGGATCGAGCGCTCGGTTGGGCAGGCGGCGGCGTAACCCTCACCTGGCGGCGCAGATCCGCACGAAAGCCGCGATCTGCGCCGCGCCGTGCGTGGCATCCAGGACGAGGAAGTCTGCATGCTGGATGCGGAACGGCATCGCCACGCCGCGCGCGAGGTCGGACCAGAAGACGTTTGCGGTGGATTGCTCGACGTCGAAGGGCATCGTTTCTTCGGCGCCTTCGGTTTGCACGTCGCTGACACCCGCGTCGTAGCGCAGCACGCCGGTCGGTGTGTAGAAGTCGATGCGAGCGGTGCGCGCGTCCTTCGGCCCGTTGAAGGTGCCCGAGAACTTGGCCGTGATGCGGCCTGCGCCCGGTTGGCAGGTGGCCGTCATCACGGTGCCGTCCGTTTCGGGGACGGCATAGTGGAGCGCCTCCGTCGGGAAGGGTGTGTCGGTCATTCGCGCCCTGATCCATTGCAGCGCAGGTTCGGGGCGTAGGCCGGGCGGCGGAGGCTCGACAGCTGTCACCAACATGATCCGCCATTTCGCTTCGCACAGGTTGATGCGCGGGTAATGGATCACGCCATTCGACGTGCGCACTTCCAATTCGTCCGAGTCGCACGGAATGCCATCTTCGTCGGCCACTATCGCGAAGCGCGCCTGGTTGGTGCCGAGGCCCTCTGCCGCAATCGGCTTGCCGTATTGTGCGACCGCCACGATCGCAACGCGTGGATCGTCGGTCGTGAGCGTGACGATCTCGCGATAGGTCTCGTTCGGCGACCTCAGGGCGAAGTAGGCGAGGGCGGCGAGCCCGGCGGCAACGATGGCAGCGACGGCGAAGCGCATGTTCGAGTGTTGCGCGAGCGGGCGGTGAAACGCCACAGGTCTTTCGCATGCTGCTTGTGCGAAGGCCGCCGCCAGTGCGTTCACGAGGGTTTGTTGTGCGGCCGTCGTGGGGCGCAGTAAGGTCCGGCCCGCTCACGAGGGAGAGGGTTATGAAGGGCTTTCGCGCGGCGCTTTTGGTGGGCGTCGCTTTCCTGGCCGGCTGCGGACCATCGGACACGAAAACGGGGACGGGTCAGGCGACGGCGGCCGACGCCGACAAGTTCGTCGAAGAATTGAACGCCGACATCCGCAAGATGACGCCGTATATCGCGGCGGCGAACTGGTTGCAGGCGACCTACATCACCGACGATTCGCAAATGATCGCATCGAAGGCGAACGAGGAATTGCTCGCCTGGCAGGCGCGGCGCGTCGAGGAATCGAAGCGCTTCAACGGCGTGGAAGGCATGAAGCCCGACACCGCGCGCGCGATCATGTTGCTCAAGAACGTGTCGGCGCCGGCGCCGACGGATCCGAAGCTGCAGGAAGAGTTGTCGAAGATCCTCTCCAGGATGGAGGCGAATTACGGTGCGGGGAAATGGTGCCGGTCGGAGAAGGACTGCCTCAATCTCAGCGACATCGAGAAGATCATCAACGATCCGAACCA
>CAZLRW010000188.1:0-5777 GCA_964561925.1 uncultured Flavobacteriaceae bacterium | reverse complement strand
GCTCACGCCCGCAACGGCCGAAAAAGAAATCACCACCGCCGCCAAAACCCTCCCCGCCAAAACCGCCCTCTGGCTCGTCTACGAAAAAGGCGCCAAGCCCAACGGCGACGCGATCATCACGCTGGCGCGGAAGGCGGGGTTGAAGGACACGAAGGTGGCGCGTGTCTCCGAAACGCACGCAGGCCTGCGCTTCATCAGCGCCGCGAAGTGATCACCGCCCGGGAGCGCCGGCTTCCAGCCGGCCCTTCGATCGCAAGACGCAAGACGCGAAGGCCGCGCTCAAACCCTGGGACCGCAGGCGGTCCCGCCTGCTCTTCGCAGCGCTACCCCATCGGACTTGAGGGTTGGAATGGAGAGCAGCCAGCCGCGACTACCCTTGTCGGCGTCGAACTCAAATTGGGATCCAACCGTGTGGAGTGGGTCGCCGCAATCAGAGAAGCTCCACTTTCGCCCCTGCCCAGGGTCGCGAGCTTGGGTCGGGAGAACCCAACTTAGCGAGTCGACGCGAGCGCCAGTTGTTAGTATTTTTGCCCTATGGCTCTCGACCTAATTATTACAACGGATCGCATTTCCCGCGATCCGTCTGCTCGTGACTTCGTTGAGCATGTTCAACGAAAGGCTCAACAGTTGGGCTTCGATGACGCGGTATTGTACTATGACTTCCCCACCTACGCCGACTATGACACGGTCACTCACAAGCCCGACGCCTTGCTGGTGTCGCGCCGCCATGGCGTGCTTGCTGTTCGTTTCGCAGCATCGCTGCTAGCGGGTCGGGGTGTGTTGCCCTTACCGACTCTTGACGAGTCGCTGGGGCAATTCTGCAGCATCCTTATTGGCCGGCTGCTGAAGAGCCGACCGCTGAGGCAAGATCGGTCGAGCCTTTCGTTCGCTGTCACGCCAGTCATATTGCTCGACCAAGCTGCCGCTGGTGCTGGAGTGGATCAGATCGAAAGCCAGCTGTGCACGTCGTTCGAAGCGTTTGACACGTTTGTAGACACGCTCGCTAACCCACCTATCGCGCCCGAGGCATTTGCCGAAATCAGATCTGTTATCGAGGGCGCAAAGGTACTCTCACGACCGCAGAAGCGAGTCATTGACAATCCCGCGCAGCAGAAGATGGCAGTCGCCCTCTCTGCACTCGAGGCAGAGATTGCAAATTTCGACCAAAAGCAGAGGCGTGCTGCGTTGAGTACCATACCTGGCCCTCACCGCATTCGAGGGCTGGCTGGTTCCGGGAAGACTGTGATACTCGCCATGAAAGCGGCGACGCTTCACCTCAATCGACCCAACGACCAGATTCTAGTTACGTTTTATACGCGCAGCCTTCGCTCGCTCATCAAGAGTCTCATAACGCGGTTCTTTAGGCACTACAAAGACGAGGACCCAGATTGGGAGAAGGTTCATATCCGTCACGGATGGGGTGGTGCGAATGCGACAGGTGTCTATGCGGACGCCTGCCGGAGGCATGGAACTACCCCTCTTGCACTGCGTTCCGCACAGGCGGGCGCCGCTGGGCGTATGGAGCCGTTCGATTTTGCGTGCCGCGATCTACTCTCCAAGGTGACGATCAAGGAGTTCTACGATCACGTGCTGATCGACGAAGGGCAGGACTTTCCAGGCGGATTCTATGAGCTTTGCTTTGGGCTGGCGAAGGGCGAAGCAGACAGGAAGAACATAGTCTGGGCGTACGACGAGTTGCAGAATATCTTGGACATCAAGATCCGCTCTCCTGAGGAGTTGTTCGGGAAGGCCCCAGATGGGTCTCCCAGAGTCTCTTTGGAGCGCGCCGCGCGCCGCCTCTCACCGGGGACAACGAACGATACTGTCCTTAGTAAGTGCTATCGCAATCAGCGCCGCGTCTTGGTAACCGCGCATGCGCTTGGATTCGGCGTCTACGGGAACATTGTTCAGCTCTTGGAAAGCAAGGACCATTGGGAAGATGTGGGATACGAGGTCGTGTCCGGAGACTTTGCCGTCGGGCGCCCGGTTCGCATACTTCGCCCAGAGGCAAACAGTCCGATCGCTCTGGAACAAGCGGGCGGAGAGATAATAAACTGGCATGTCGCCGCAACGTTCACAGACGAGCTTTCTTGGGTGGCGAAAGAGGTCCAAGCATTCATGCAAGGGGGCCTTCAACCCGAGGACATAATCATAATCGCCCTCGATGATCGCAACGCGCGAAACTACTGCGCCCACACGAGCAAGCTGCTTGTTAATCTAGGAATATCGACCAATAACATTATTGCGGACCCGTACAACGAGCCCCCATTTTCTCTTCCGGGCAAAGTGACTCTATCCACAGTGTATCGTGCGAAGGGCAACGAGGCGGCCGTCGTTTTTGCAGTCGGCATTGACGCAATTTCGCGACAGTCGCGTTCAGGTCGAAACAAACTATTCACCGCCTTCACGCGCACAAAGGCTTGGCTGCGTTTGAGCGGAGTGGGCGAACAGGCAACAATAATTCTACGGGAAGTAAAAACGGCACAAGACAATTTCCCGTATCTGAATTTCACAATGCCGGATCTGAAACAGGTCGAGTTCATTCAAAGGGACCTCAGTGAGCGTACTATCAGAGCGCAAAAAATTCGAGACGAGTACGTGCGAAAGTTGAGAGATGAAGGGTTTCGGGACGAGGAAATTGTCGATATTCTTGCGGTTGAAGTAAAGAATGGAAAGGCGTGATGTTCAGACGGGAATCTATCGTTCCTGGGAAACCGTAGAGTCCCTGGGCGTAGGGGAGACGTTTAGCAACGGCGCGCCGTTGGGGCGTGAACGAGGAATTTCGCGACAAAGTGCTTTCCGAGGAAACTGCATACAGCGACACCTATCTCACCGGGTTGAGGCTGTCGCACTACAACTTCATGCTCAACGACTACTCATATTTTCAGTTCAGCTGGGACCGCGAAGCGCACGTCCGGTATGCGTACTACCCCAATCCATACGCAGGCGGAGCGGGCGGCCTGGAGACATTTAGGCGCCGACGCGAATTGCTAGATGCGGGAATGATAAATCTTGAGGAGTATCTGGCGCTCTTTTGGGATGATCCACCAGAAGCTCGCGCACCTTTGATCCGATACGAGAACGCACCCGACCAGTACAAAGCGCTGAAACACCCGTGTTCGCATTTTCACATCGGCAATCATGGTGACGACCGTTGGGCGCTCAATCGAATCCTCACGCCACGAGCGTTCACCCTTTTGGTACTGAAACTTTACTACGGCCCGATTTGGCGGGAGCGCGGGCAGGACGAGACCAATGAGTTCGGAAACACATTGGAGGGGGCGTTGATTGCTGAAAAGACGGATTGCAGACCCGTCGCCGACACCATGTTTACGAATATCGAGAGACGTAGCTTCTTTTTCTCGTGACTTGGCGAGATCGGCGGCCGCCAATTGAGAGCTTCCCCGATCCTTACGTAGAAACGCGCAGGAAAGGATCTGGGTCGGGATCCAGTTTCGCTATCACCCCACAATCGCCGCTCTAACCTCATCGGGAATCCGCGCGATCGCGAGCAGGTAGGCGGACGCTGGGGCATCCGGCCGCCGCCGGCCTTGCTCCCACCCCTGCAACGTCGTCAGCGGGATGCGGTACGCCGTCGCAAACTCCCGTTGCGACATGTCGAGCCGCTCGCGGATCGCCTTCACGTTCGGCACTTTGACGACATGAAGCCGCGCGTGGCCTTTGCCCGACGCGTGAGCGATCGCTTCGCGTAGTCCGCGCAAAATCTTCTCGCCGCCTTTGCTCATTGCAGTCGCCTTTTCGAACGCGCCTTCAGTGTTTCAACAAACGCTCTCGCATGTTTCTTCGAAGCGGGAATCTGGGATCGGAATGGACTTGCCGCGGTGCGCTACCGGTCAACTCGGGCCGGGGATTGGGCCCAACGGCTTCACTCGGTGAGCTTCATACGCTTGAGCGTCCAAGCAATGCTCTCGTCGACGAATTTATAGAATTCGTTCCGCACGGCTGGGACCTGTTCGCCGGAGGGCAGTGCCTCATCGCCCGGCCAAAAACCATCGTCCATTTCACGGCGCGCCGTCGAGGGTTCGAAGATGCTGGTCTCGATGCCGCCCGTGCGGTTTTCGATCACCTCGCCTGTGCGCGCATCGACGATCATGAAGCGGTAGAAGGCGAACAGGGCCGTCACGTCGTCGAACGGATGCCAGCGGCGATAGAGCGCCAATCCGTGCGTGGTGAGGTGTGCGGTCATCTCGACCGAGCTTTCGTCGTGGCAAAGCACGATGTAGGCGTCGATGTCGGATCGCGCCGGCAACTTCGTGACGATGCCGGGCACGTCGTCTTCGTTCAGGATTGGAGTCGCGGGGACGAGCCCGGGCGCAAGGTGCACCACGGCGAAACGCGGCGCCAGCGCCGTTGCGATCGCGTTCTCGATGCGGGTGTCGATCGCGAAATCCGGGAGAATCCAGGGTCGGAGTAGACTTTCTCCGTCACCCCACAATCGCCGCTCTAACCTCATCGGGAATCCGCGCGATCGCGAGCAGGTAGGCGGACGCTGGGGCATCCGGCCGCCGCCGGCCTTGCTCCCACCCCTGCAACGTCGTCAGCGGGATGCGGTACGCCGTCGCAAACTCCCGTTGCGACATGTCGAGCCGCTCGCGGATCGCCTTCACGTTCGGCACTTTGACGACATGAAGCCGCGCGTGGCCTTTGCCCGACGCGTGAGCGATCGCTTCGCGTAGTCCGCGCAAAATCTTCTCGCCGCCTTTGCTCATTGCAGTCGCCTTTTCGAACGCGCCTTCAGTGTTTCAACAAACGCGCGCGCATGTTTCTTCTGTGTAGCGTCAAGGTCCGCGCGTTCGCCCTTGCCGTAGATTGCCAACAGATAGATCGGTACGGCGTCGGAATGAAAATAGTAGATCACACGAACGCCACCGCTCTTTCCCATGCCTTCGCGCGACCAATGCACCTTTCGCACCCCGCGAGGCTTCTGCGCTACTCTTTCGCGCCTTCGTCGTGATGACCGCTGCTCTCGCCGAAATCGGATTCGTGGCGAATGGTGTCCCAGTCGACGACCGCACACCAATTTCGGCGGTCGTCGTCGTAGTCGACAACGCCCTCGAACAGCAGGTCGTCCCGCTTTCCCGATGGGTCCCCATCGTCGCAATAGAACTGCAATCGCAGCCCCCGCAACGGCTGGATACCGGCGGCTTTGAGGTCGTCGTACGTGCCCAGGGTGAACCTATGTTTCGCACCCGGACCGCCACACAGGTACAGATATATGCGCTTCACGTCGCTCATCGGCGTTTGAGCGTACTCCATTCGAGATCGTCGTGGCTATGTCTACCACGCAGCGATAAGGCGGCGCGTCTCAAGTCGCGAGCGGGGAAAGATCTAGGGTCGGAGTGGACATAAATGTCTGGCGTCACGGTTGGTTGGCCGGGGCGCACTCCCCTAATGAAAGCCTCACCCAACGGCGATCCTCACCGGCTTCCCAATGCGGCATAGCAATTCGATGAGCGTGTCGATGGTGAACTTCGCTGTCTTCTTGTTCATCACGTCGGACACGCGCGGGCGCGACACCATGAGGACCTCCGCCGCCTCCGCCTGCTTCAGCCCGCTCTCGACGATCCAGGCCGAGAGTTCCTCCATCAGCTGACGCTTCAACCGCTGTGTCTCGTTGATCTGCTTGCGCGACAGGGCGTGCAAGCGTCGCGCCTCGGCCGGCGCGAAGCCGAGTTCGAGGAAGATGTTCGCGCCGGGTTTCGTGACGCGGCGAACGGCGGTGTCGATCTTCATGGCTCGTCCTTTCTCATCTTCGC
>CAZLRW010000187.1:0-5780 GCA_964561925.1 uncultured Flavobacteriaceae bacterium | reverse complement strand
ATGGTCTCTGCTGAAGATGCTCGATGACTGCACCGCGCGCGCCCGCGAGATCGTCGACGCCGCTGACCCTCTGGATCGAACGCCGCCGCCCAACATCACCGCCGCAATCGCCCGCAACATCCCGTACGGCCGAATGGTCGACATGCTGACGACAACGCTCCTCGACCGCTACGCCTGCCGCGGCAGCAGGAATTGGAGCGGCACCGATTGGCTGGTCGACCGCACCGCTTTGTCATCGCGCCTGCGAGCTTCCTTCAACAGCACGGACCTCTACGCTCTGTTCGCAAGCACCGCCGGCGACATCGGCCTGAGCCGCGGTGCCAGGCGTCTAAACGGGCGCGATGCCGTTGAACTCGATGACTTTGACTTGGATTGCCTCGTCCTACGAACGATCGGAAAGGTGCCTCCTCAATCGCATCGGATGTGCGCCATCGACAATCCGCTTCCGCCTCCGCAACCTTTCCACTGAGCTCGCACCGAGATGGAATCGCTCCCGAACTACGGCCTCGCCAACACCATCACTGGCTTTGCGACGTTGTTCGCAGGCCTGCTGCCGCTCGCCTTCTGCTACCTCGTCGAACGCCACCCGCCGCACTGGATGCTCGTCTACTGGCTGATCGCCGTCACCGGCGTCTTCACGATCACGCTGCATGGTTTCGGCGAGACGAACCCGATGATCTTCGACCGCTGGGTTTGGGCGTTCCTCGACACCGGCTCGAACATCGTCGTCGCCTGGGGCATCGTCCGCGCAGTCCTGATCGACTTCTACCCGGCGCTCACCCAACGCTGGGCCCAGCCGCTGGCGACGGCGATGATGCTGTTCGGCGTCGCCTGGCACTTCTATGACCGCGCGACCGCCGGCGGCTATTTGATCGGCTTCGGCGCGTGGGGCGGCTTCAAGCCGGGCCAGAGCTGGCTGATCCTATTCTCGCTCGCCGCGACAACGCTCTTCTATCTGAAACGCAAGGCGATTCCGGCCAAGGCGATGCCGCTGCTGATCCTCGTGACCGCGATCTTCGCTGCGGGCCTCGGCCTCGCGACCGCCCGGAACGACGCGATCGTCTTTCCCTTCCTGAGCTTCCACGCGCTGTGGCACGTCGTCGGCGCCTTCGGCTTCATCGCGCTTTGGGCGTTCAACGACGTGCGGTTCAGACGCGCCGGCTGACCGGCGGGGCGCCTAATGGTGGTGCCGTTCGACGTACCACTTCAACGCCGCGACGATTTCCGGGATGTTGTGCGCCGCTTCGACCTTCTTGTGCAGCTCCTTCAGATCCGGCGTCTCGCCGAAATCGTGAATGATGCGGTCGATCTCATGCAACGCGTGTTCCTTCGCGTGCTTGAAGTCCTTTTCCTTGTGCTCGACGTGATCGAGCAGCGCTTCGATCGCATGCTCGATGTCGTCTTCCTTGCTCGCCTTCGCGTGCAGCACCGGACCCGTCACGACCGGCGCCTGGAACCGCGCGGTCGCCAGCGCATGCAGCACCTCGACCGGAACCTTGACGTCGCGGCTGCGCGACGTGCGCCCGAGCAGGAAACCGATGGAAAAGAGCGTGGCCGACAAAATCGCGGCCACCGCGAAAAACTCGAACTGCACGACCGACATCGAGTTCAAACTGTTCAGGAATTCCATCGCTCACTCCCCCAACTGAAGCGACGCAGGGTCTAGCAGAGCTGCACGCGCCCGCCATCGGGCGGAGTGTCAGCATGTCGAAATGCCGAGCGGAGCGTGCGCATCTTGTGACACTTTTCGCGCGACGACAGGTGAACGCGCTCGCTCGCTCGCGCGCGGCATGCTTTGCGCTTCACCTACCTCACGAGCCGGCACGCGTCCGCTCGCGTTTGAGGCGACGCACGTCAGCTCAATCCGCGCTCGCCGTCTTGTTCCCCGGATTCATCCCCGCCTGATCGAGCAGGAACGCATTAATCAGCGCCGCCTCCTCGACGGCGCCGAACCGGCCGCTGTCGCCCGAGTGCCCCGCCGTCATGTTCGTGCGGAACAGAAGCGGGTTCGCATCGCTCTTCAGCCGCCGCAGTTTGGCCACCCATTTCGCCGGCTCGAAGTAGCCCACCTGGCTGTCGTTGAAGCCGGCCGTGACCAGCAGCGAGGGATAGTTCTTCTTCTCGACCTGATCGTACGGCGAGTACGAGAGCATGTACTCGTAGTCGCCGGGCTCGCCCGGGTTGCCCCATTCCTCGTACTCGAACGTGGTGAGCGGAATGCTCTCGTCCAGCATCGTCGTGACCACGTCGACGAACGGCACGCCGGCCACGATGCCCTTGTAGAGATCGGGCCGCATGTTGGCGACCGCGCCCATCAAGAGGCCGCCGGCGCTGCGCCCCATCGCAAAGACGCGCTTCTTGTCCACCATGCCGCCGTTCGCAAGCGACTCCGTCACCGCGATGAAGTCGGTGAAAGAGTTCTTCTTGTTGCGAAGCTTGCCCTCCTGATACCAGGCCTCGCCCATCTCGCGCCCGCCGCGCACATGCGCATAGGCCAGCACGAAGCCGCGGTCGAGCAGGCTCGGCCAGCGCGTCTTGAACACCGGCTCGTTGCTGGAGCCGTACGCGCCATAGCCGTAGATCAGAACCGGATTGTCGCCCTTCTCGAACTTGTCGCGCCGATAGGCCATCGTCACGGGAATCTTCTTGCCGTCCGGCGCCGGCGCGAACACGCGCTCGATCGCATAGGCCGAGGACGAGAATCCGGGCACGGCCATGCGCTGCACTTCGCTCTTCTGTCCCGTCGTCACGTCGTAGTCGTAGATCGCGTCCGGATGGACGGGTGAGGCGAACGCATAGCGCACCTTCGTCGCGTTCGGATCCTCGTTGCGCAGGCCGGGGAAGTTGAACGTGTCGGTGGCGGAGATGTGGCCCGCCGGCGCATCGGGCGCGATCACGCGCTCGTCGCCCGTCTTGAGATCGACGATGCGAACGCGCGAGCCGCCTTTCGCGTACTCGTCGAGCGCGATGTACCCGCCCTTCAGCGCGACGAACGCCTCGATGAAGACGCCCGCCTGCGTCGCCACCGCCTGCTTCCACTGCGAGGGCGCGCCGACCGCGGCCGTCATGATCCGGTAATCGGGTGCCGCGAGATTCGTGCGCACGAAGATCTCGCCGCCGACCTCGTCCGCGAAATAGCGCACGCCTTTCGCACGCGGGCGCATCACGGTCCACTTGCCGTCGGGCGACGCGGCATCGAGCAGGCGCACCTCGGACGTGTTCGTCTGCTCGCTGGTCAGCATGATCAGCCGCCCGCCCTTGGACCGTGCAAGCGACAGTTCGAATTGCTGGTCCTTCTCCTCGAACGCGACCTTGTCGCTCTTCGGGTCGCTGCCCATCGTGTGGCGCATCAGCCGGTAGGCGCGCGCCGTGCCCGCCTGGAGCTTCAGATAGAAGAACGTCTTGCCGTCGCCGGCGAACGCGAAGTCCGACGCCGCATGTTCGATCTTGTCGGGCAGAAGTTGCCCCGTCTTCGTGTCGCGGAACAGGATCGTGTGCCAGCGGTCGCCCGCGTAATCGACGGCATAGACGAAGACGGACCCATCGCCGTTGGAGCCGTAATTGTTGACCTTGAACTGCGCGTGCTTCTGGCCTTCGGCCTGACCGTCGAGCAGCACCTCTTCCGGCGCGCTCATCGAACCCTTGCGGCGCGCGATGACGGGATAATCCGCGCCCGCCGCGTAGCGCTCGTAGTACCAATAGCCGCCGTCCTTGTAGGGCGGCGTACCCTGCACCGCCGCCGCGCGCGCGCGAATTTCCTCGCGCAGCGTCTTCTGCAAATCGGTCGTGTGCGCCATGTACTCGGCCGCGTACTTGTTCTCCTCGTCGAGATAGCGCACGACCTTTTCGGTGTTCTTCTCGTTCAGCCAGAAATAATAGTCCGTGCGCTTCGCACCGTGCGGCGCGATCAGGACGGTGCCCTTCATCATGGCGTAGGGCGGATAGCCCTTCTTCCGGTCGATCGCGAGACCGGGCGTCGTCGAAGTCGCCTCCGCCGGCGTCGCGCCGCTGTCGGCGCCGAACGGCATGAGATCCGAGATGGTCGAGCAGGCCGAAAGACCGATGAAACTCGCACACATGACGACGATACCCGCAATGCGCATGCCGCAATCCTGAAGATGGAGAAAGCCCCAAAGACCGCGCAACTTGCACGCCCGTCCCACCTTTCGCAAGGCGCCCGGAAGGGTCTAAAAGACGGGGCTCGCAAGTCCCCGGAGACCCGCCAATGCGCCTCAAAGACCCGCAACTTCTGCGCGACAAAGCCTACGTGAACGGCGAATGGATGGGCGCGGATTCAGGCGCGACGTTCGAGGTCACGAATCCGGCGACGGGCGCCGTACTGGCGACCCTGCCCGACATGCTCGAAGGCGAAACGCACCGCGCGATCGAGGCGGCGAACGCGGCCTGGCCGGCGTGGGCTGCGAAGACGGCGAAGGAACGCGCGAGCGTGCTCCGCAAGTGGTTCGACCTGATGATGGCGAACCAAGAGGATCTCGCGATCATCATGACGAGCGAGCAAGGCAAGCCGCTCGCCGAATCGCGCGGTGAAGTCGCCTATGGCGCCTCGTTCATCGAGTGGTTCGCGGAGGAAGGAAAGCGCATCTACGGCGACGTCATCCCGCAGACGCAAGCCGGTCGCCGCATCATCGTCTTGAAGCAACCGATCGGCGTCGTCGCCGCGATCACACCGTGGAACTTCCCCAACGCGATGATCACGCGTAAGTGCGGCCCCGCCCTCGCCGCCGGCTGCCCCATCGTGATCAAACCGCCGGCCGAAACGCCGCTCTCAGCATTGGCGCTCGCCGCGCTCGCCGAACGCGCCGGCATCCCGAAAGGCATCTTCAACATCGTGACGACGAAGCACTCCTCGCGCGTCGGTCAGGAGATGACCGGCAATTCGATCGTGCGCAAATTCTCGTTCACCGGCTCGACCGAGATCGGCAAGCTCTTGATGCGCCAATGCGCGGCGACCGTGAAGAAGGTCTCGCTCGAACTCGGCGGCAACGCGCCGTTCATCGTCTTCGACGACGCCGACCTCGACGCCGCGGTCGCAGGCGCGATGCTCTCGAAGTTCCGCAACATGGGCCAAACCTGCGTCTGCGCGAACCGCCTCTTCGTGCAGGACAAGGTCTATGACGCGTTCGCCCAGAAACTCGCCGCCGCGACCGCGAACCTGAAAGTCGGCGACGGCTTGGGCGACGGCGTGATGCAAGGCCCGCTCATCAACATGGAAGCGGTCGAAAAGGTCGAACGCCTGATCAAGGACGCGACATCAAAGGGCGCGAAGGTCGCCACCGGCGGCAAACGCCACGCCCTCGGTCAAACGTTCTTCGAACCGACCGTGATTACCGAAGTGAACACGCAAATGGCGATCGCCCAGGAAGAGATCTTCGGCCCCGTCGCGACGCTCTTCCGCTTCAAGACGGAGGCCGACGCCATCCGCCTCGCCAACGACACCGAATACGGCCTCGCCGCCTATTTCTATGCAAGGGACCTCGGCCGCGTCTGGCGCGTGGCAGAAGCCCTCGAATACGGCATCGTCGGCATCAACGAAGGCATCATCTCAACGGAGGTGGCCCCCTTCGGCGGCATGAAGGAATCCGGCATCGGCCGCGAAGGCTCCAAATACGGCATCGAAGACTTCCTCGAAGTGAAGTACCTCGCGATGGGCGGCATCGGAGCGTGACTACCAATGACAAATCACATTCGTCATGGCCGGGCTTGACCCGGCCACCCATATGTGGACGGCCCCCGTCTCGCAAGAGTTGGTTGCAGGGGGC
>CAZLRW010000186.1:0-5843 GCA_964561925.1 uncultured Flavobacteriaceae bacterium | reverse complement strand
TCGGGCGCGACTATGACGACGTGCCGCCGGTGCGCGGCGTGTTCAAGGGGCCTGCCAACAGCGAACTTGCGGTCGCGGTTGCGGTCAGGCCCGCGACGGGACCGCGCCGGCGCGACGACTTCTTGCGGGTGGTCCGGCCGATGTCGCGCGGTGCGCCGCGTCCGGCGGGCCCTGCGTTCGACGTCCAACAGCAACAATAGCCGCCCTCGAAACGATAATGGCCCCGGCGTCGCCCGGGGCCATTCGCATTCGAACGGAATGTCAGCCTATTTGCCGAAGCACTTCGGACCTTTGAGATAGTTCTCGATCAGGCCGAGCGACTGGCGGTGCCATTCCGGCCACCAGGGCAATTGGTGCCACATGTCTTTGATTTCGACATATTCGACGTCTTTGCCGGCGCTGCGCATGGCGCTGTAGAAGTCGCGGCTGTGGACCGTGTCGGCCTGGCGGTCGCGATCGCCGTGGTAGAGCAGGATCGGGATGTTCGCGCTCGCGACATTCGCGATCGGGTTCATGCCCGTGACGGTCCAACCTTGCCCTTCGCGAGCGACGCGGTTTGCGCCCCAGAAGTTCGCGAGACGCTGAAGATCCGACACCGGGGCGCCCGCAATTGCGCATTGATACGGGCTGTTCGGACGTACCGAGGCGGCTACCGCCGCAAAGCCCCCGTAGGAGTAGCCGAACATCGACATCTTTTTCGGATCGGCGATGCCTTCGGCAACCAGCCAAGCGGCACCGTCGTCCTTGTCGTCCTGCATCTTCAGGCCCCATTGCTGGTCGCCCGCCTTCCACAATGCCATGCCCCAACCATCGGAGCCGCGATACTGTGGTTGCAACACCGCGTAGCCCCGCGTGGTCAGGAATTGGGTCCAGCCGCTCGAGTCCCAGGTGATGTAGTCGCGAGCCCACGGACCGCCGTGCGGATGGATGACCGCCGGGATACGGCCGTGCTTGGCTTTGTCGTAGCCCGCAGGCAGCGAGAGAAGGCCCGGAATCGTCATCCCGTCACGCGCCTTATAGGTCACGTATTTCGTGTCGCCGAACGTCTTCTCGTTCATCGTCGGACGCGACTTGCCGAGTTGTTTCAACTCCTTGCCGTTCATGAGCAGGAAGTAGACCGGCGGTTGACGCGGACCCGACACGGTCACGATCGCGCGGCCGAGGCGCTTGTTGCGGCTCGTGATGGCGACGTTGTTCCCGCGGAACTGATTGTCCAGCGTCTTTTGGATCGGGGCCCAATAGTCGTCGACGAACACCACTTTGCGCGCCGGACCTTCGATCGTGTAGGAGAGCGCGCCCGCGAGCTGTTTCGTCTCGCGGTCGTAGAGTCCGGCGACATCGCTGATGTCGAATTCCGGGGACGCAAAGGCGGGTTCCGCCTCCCACGTGCGCGACGCGATGTCGTAGATCCTTATTTGCTGGAAGTTCGAGCCCTTGTTCGTCGAAACGTAAAGCTTGTTTGGATCTGCGTCGTAGAAACCGACGGGGTTTATCGTGAAGCGTTGCTTCACCGGATAGCCGAGTTCGGGATGTTCCTCCCACGCCCCGCTGGCGCGGTTGCGCACCTCACGCACCACTTGCCAACCGTCACCTGTCGAGCGAAGGCGCTGCTTAATCATCAGCTGGCCGTCGCGAATGTCGGCGAGCAGGAAGCCTTCGTCGTTGGCCGCGCGCGCGGCGCGCTCGACCTTCATCGTGTCGATGTCCAGCGCCAGGATTTCGGTCGTGCCGAGGTCGATGTTGCCGCGTTCGATGAGGTAGCGCTTCGGATTTTGGATGCTGCCGTCCTGGAAAATCCCGAAATTGAAGCCGAATTTTTCGAGCTCCTTTGCCGTGTCCGACAGCGTTCCCTTGGCGGCAAACGGGTTCGAGATGTCCCGGCCTTGAAGATCCGTCACCCAGGCCTGAACGGTAAACGTTTTCAGAGCTCCGTAGGTGAACGGCTGATCGGCGAAGAAGATGATCCGATCGCTGCCGAGAAAGGCAACGTTGCGCGGACGCATGTTCGTCGAGGGAATCCAAACGGCCGGCTTTGAGAGATCTTCGACATCCCAGATCGAGATGACGGGCCATTTGTGTTTGTTCGTGCCGACGAGACCCGCCATGTGCTTGCCGTCGGGCGAGAGCACGATGCTCGACAGGGCCGGATGTTCAGCGATCGGTTCGATCCCTAGCGGCGTCGTTTGCAGCGGTTCGGCGGCGTTCGCCGTTGCCAGTGAAAGGCCGAGGGATGCGGCCAAAGCGAGTGCGATGCGCATTTCGAGCGGACCTCGATGTTTGAATGAGACGCGACCTGCAACAGTCTTGCGGGCAGACACATTACCTGCGGCGGGACCCCCTGGCGGTCAAGACTCCAGATGGGCGAGCAATACTCGCCTTCCGGGCGAGCTGGTCTTGCACTGCCGCACCCGAAACCAATCAGACTTGGTTAACGCGTCCCGCCCCTAGTCGACGCGAGTCGCAACCGTGCAACAGCTTTGTTGCAATTTTAAAGAATCGGCAAGGATTCGTTGATTCGGTCCGGTGCGCTCCGTACGGTTGCGGTCGAGTACCTGGGCCAATCCAGAGGTGCGTGGGGACAAAACGCGCGGATTTCCGGGGTTTCTTGGGGTGTTTTTGGGGGACTAGTCGATGTCAGTGAAGACCAAGCGAGCCCTTTGGCTCGGCTCTGCCGTTACGATTGCCTTTGCAGGTTTTGCAACAACGGCGAGCGCCGATGAGAAAATCGAGGGCGTGAAGGTCACCGAGGGCGTCCAAATCGCGCAAGCGCAGCCCGCGCCTGCAGCCGAGGAGGAAAAGCCCGAGGAGAAGAAAGTCGAACGCGTCGTCGTGACGGGTTCGCGCTTGAAGAAGAACGAGTTCACGTCATCGGCGCCGATCCAGGTGATCACGACCGAAGAAACGACGCTCGAAGGTCTGAACGACACGGCCGACATCGTCCAGGGTTCCCCGCTCTCGTCCGGTTCGCAGCAGATCAACAACACGTTCGGCGGCTTCGTCACGCAAGGCGGCCCCGGCGCCAACACCGTCTCACTCCGCGGTCTCGGCGCGCAGCGTACGCTGATCCTCGTCAACGGCCGGCGCATCAGCCCTGCCGGTACGCGCGGTCAGTTGGGCGCGCCCGACTTGAACACGATCCCCGAGTCGATGATCGATCGGATCGAAATTCTGAAGGACGGCGGTTCGTCGATCTACGGTTCGGATGCCGTCGCCGGCGTCGTGAACTTCATCACGAAGAAGAACTATGACGGCATCGCGCTCAACGGCAGCACGAACATTCCGTTCGACGGCGGCGGCGAAAGCTATCAGATCAACGGTACGTGGGGTGAAACGTTCGACCGCGGTCAGTTCATGATCGCCGCCGAATTCTTCCGCCGTGATCCGCTGACGATCGGCGACCGCGATTACTTCTCGTGCTCGCAGGATCGGGTGCGTGAGACCGGTCTAGGCGCCTTCACCAGCACAGTTGGCGTGGGCGGCATCCTCGACGTCATCGACCCCGCGACGGGGCAGTCGAAGTGCTTCAACATTCTGCACAACGTTGCCGATCGTCTGATCTCCGGCGGTCGCTTTACACCCGTGGCGGGTCTGCCTGCCGGTGGCGGGTTCCTTGCGACGTTGGCACCGCCGTTTGCCGGCAGTCTTCCGGACCTGGCCGGCTTGCGGCGCGTCAATCACAGCTTCGCGCAAGCCAACACGTACATCACCAATCTCTGCTTGACGCCGCCGCACAACGCGGCAGCGTTCTGCGCAACCCCGCAGTCGCGGACCGCCGAGGCGGAGCGCATCTGGCGCCAGTCGACAGCAGCGACACCGAACGACGATACCCGCTTCCTGAACACGCAGATCATCTCGCCGGTTGAGCGGTATGCCGTGTACGGTCAGGGCTCGTACGATATCCTCGGGGCGGAGGCCTATACCGAACTTGCCTTCTCGCGGCGTGAATCGGAGCAAGAGCGGTTCCGTCAGTTCTTCCCGAACGTTGATGGTGCGAACCCGAACAACCAGGTAGCCACCGGCGGCTTCGGTCAGCTTGCACGCTCCATCGTCTTGCTTCCGTCAGATGGGCAACAGACGGTCGACTACTACCGTGGCGTTGTGGGTATTCGCGGCGACTTCGGCGAGGATTTCCCGATCTTCGGCGGATGGTCGTTCGACTTCTACGGCCAGCACATCCGGTCGGAGGCCGACTACACCAACGACATCATTTTCAACGATCGCGTGCTTGCGACGACGGGCGCGGTCGCGTGTAACCAAGCCCTCATCACGATTTCGGGCGGCAATTGTGCGTCCGTTCCGGGTGGCATCCGCTGGTTCGATCCCAATGTTGTGGCCAGGGGTGTGGACGGGGGCTTCTCGGCGGCAGAGCGTGCGTTCCTGTTTACGAAAGAGACGGGGCACACGACGTACTCGCAGACGCTGTTCAACGGCGTTGTGACCGGCGACTTGTTCCAGTTGCCGGCGGGTGCGGTCGGTGCGGCGGTCGGCTTTGAGTATCGTCTGGACGAACTCGACGATACGCCCGGCTTCAACGCTCGCAACAACAACCTGTGGGGCCAGACCTCGGCCGGCCGTACGTTCGGTTCGGACGCGGTGCGTGAAGTGTTCGGCGAAATCTCGGTTCCGCTGCTCGCGGGCAAGTCGTTTGCCGAAAGCCTGACCTGGGACGCATCGGCGCGTTACACCAGCTACGACAGCTTCGGCGAAGACTCGACCTACAAGATGGGTATCAACTGGCAAATCACGCCGGAATACCGCATCCGCGGCACGACGGGTACGTCGTTCCGCGCACCGGCGCTGTTCGAAATCTTCCTTGCGAACCAGACCGGCTTCTTGGGTCAGAACCAAGTCGATCCGTGCTTGAACTGGAACCTCAGCGCGAACCCGCTGATCCAGCAGAGCTGCGGTCCGGCCGGGATCAACCTGCCTCCGGGCTACAACGGGCCGTTCTCCTCGGCGCTCATCGTTACGGGCGGCGGCGGACCGGGCGTGCTCGATGCGGAGACGTCGGAAGCGCGTACGGTCGGCGTCATCTGGACGCCCGACTGGATCGACTTCAGCTTGGCGCTCGACTACTTCGAGTTCGAGGTCAACAACCAGGTCGGACAGTTCGGCGCGTTGAACATCGTGACGGCCTGCCACACGCAGCCGCCGTTCTTCACGAGCCCGTTCTGCTCGCTGTTCACGCGTGACACGAACCCGCTGTCGCCGACGTTCGGCATGATCATGACCGTCAACAACTCGTTCGTGAATATCGCGAACCAGACGACCGACGGTCTCGACGTGACGATCCGTTACGAGCACGAGTTCTCGTTCGGCCGCCTGCTGATCAACGGCCAGAGCACGTTCACCTTCACGGACGAGATCCGGACGCTTCCGACGGCCGCGACGAACGACTTCAACGGCGAAGTGTACGACGCGGACTTCGTGGCCAACCTGGACGTTCGCTTCGATTGGCAGGACTTCACGTTCTTCTGGAACGTGGACATGGCCTCGCGCGCATCCAACGACGAAGCGTTCGGCGGCAGCCTGTTCACCTGGCGCGGTACGCCGTTCGTGGGTGAGTTCAAGCAGTACACCGAGTTCGTCGCGACGCACGACTTCTCGACCCGCTATCGTGCGGACGACTGGTCGATCATCGTGGGCGTGCAGAACATCTTCGACGACGAGCCGCCCGCAGTGTCGCAGGCCGGTGCCTTCGGCAAGGTCGGTAACTCGGTCGCCGTCGGCGGTCCGTACGACCTGCTCGGCCGCCGCGGGTTCATCGAGGTGACGAAGGAGTTCTAATCCTCGGTCAAGTTTGAAGTTCGAAGCGGCGGGTTCATCACCCGCCGCTTTCGTTT
>CAZLRW010000185.1:0-5861 GCA_964561925.1 uncultured Flavobacteriaceae bacterium | reverse complement strand
TTCCACATCCAATACCCGGACGTGAACTCCGGCCAATCGGCCGCGCGCTTCAAGACCGTTGCCGACTACAACAACGGCCTAAAGCGCATGGCAGGCTTTGCGCAATACCTCGACCGCGCCATCAACCGCATGCGCGAGGGCGTAGAGTCCGGCGTCGTCGAGTCGAAACTCACCGTCCGCATCATGCTGACGCAACTCGACGATCTGATCGGCCAAGGCGTGGAGAAGAGCCCGTTCTGGCAACCGATCAAGGACATGCCGAAGGAGATCGCCGAAGCCGATCGCGCGCGCCTCACCGCCGCCTACCGCGCAACGCTCGAGACAAAGATCGTCCCCGCCTACCGCAATCTGCAAACCTATCTGAAGAAGGAATATCTGCCGGCGGCCCGCAACGGCGTCGGCCTTGTCGCCATGAAGGGCGGAGCGAAACTCTACAAGCTCCTCATCGAACAGAACACGACGACAAGGATGACGGCCGAGGAGATCCACGAGATCGGCTTGAAAGAGGTCGCGCGCATCAAAAGCGAGATGGACGGCGTGCGCCGCCAAGTCGCCTTCAAGGGCTCGCTTCCCGCCTTCTTCGCGCATCTGCGCACCGCCAAGCAATTCGAACCGAAGACGAAGGAGGAACTTTCGTCCGGCTACGCCGAGATCGCAGGCCGCATCGATGCGGCGGTGCCGCAAGCCTTCTCGCTGACGCCGAAGACGAAGATCGAACTGAAGCCCGTGCCCGACTATCTCGAACAGAGCCAGGCGGGCGGCTACTACAATCCCGGCACGCCGGACGGCTCGCGCGCGGGCGTCTTCTTCTTCAACACCTACGATCTGCCGTCGCGCAAGACCTGGGGGATGGAAACGCTCTATCTCCACGAAGCGACGCCCGGGCACCATTTCCAGATCAGCCTCGCACAGGAAAACGAGAGCCTGCCGAAGTTCATGCGCTTCGGCGGCAACACGGCCTATGTCGAAGGCTGGGCGCTCTACGCCGAATGGCTCGGCCGCGAACTCGGCATGTTCAAGGACCCGTATCAGATGTTCGGACACCTGAACGACGAGCAGCTGCGCGCGCTGCGCCTCGTCGTCGACACGGGCCTGCACGCGAAAGGCTGGAGCCGCGACAAAGCAATCAAGTTCATGCTCGACAACTCGGCCCTAAGCCTGACCGAGACGACGCAAGAGGTCGACCGCTACATCGTCATGCCCGGCCAAGCGCTCGGCTACAAGGTCGGCCAACTCACGATCAAGCGCCTGCGCACCGAAGCCGAAGCGGCCTTAGGCCAACGCTTCGACCTCAAGACCTTCCACGCCCAAATCCTCGACACCGGCTCATTGCCGATAGAGGTGCTGGAAGCGAAGATCAAACACTGGATGATGACGTCGAAGTAGATCAAGCACCCCTTCTTCGTCATGGCCGGGCGAGCGAAGCGCGACCCGGCCACCCAGCTCGCGCGAAGCGCGTCATAGAAAGAGATTGAAACACAAAGCACACGAAGATCACCAAGCGGCTCTGCAAACCCCGGCGTCTTTGTGTTCTTCGTGTACTTCGTGTTTCAAAAAACGACTGTTCATCGAGCTAACGCGCGAAGGGCTGGGCCGGATCGCGCTACGTTTCCCGGGTCATCACGAACAACAGCGTGTCACCGCTTCCACCCAAGCCCGAACAGCATCACGCTGTAGCTGATGACGGCTATCATGCCGAGCACGACGAAATAGAGTTCGGCGCGGAGCACCGCGACACCTTCCAGCGCCTGCCCCAACGGCGCGAGCACGAGGAACGTCACCACCGCCGAGAACACCGCCGCCGCGATGATGCGCGGCGCGCCGCTGATCAACCGCGCGTCCAGCTTCAACAACCCGCGCATCGACGCAACCCCGCCAAGCAATGCGAGGTTCACCCACGCCCCGACCGACGTGCCAAGCGCCAAGCCCACCGCGCCGAACGACAGCCCCACGATCAGCGCGAGCTTCACCGCCAAGTTGACGACGATCGAGATCACCGTTGCGATCACCGGCGTCGTCGTGTCCCCGCGCGCGTGAAACAGCGGATTGACCGTGCGCAGCAGCACGAACGCGGGCAGCCCCACGGCGTAGGCCGTCAACACCGCCCCCGCCGCCTCCGCCGCCGCAACGTCGAACGCGCCGCGCGCGAACAGACCCTTCATGATCGCATCCGGCGCGGCCAGAAACATCGCAACGCACGGCAACGTGAGCAGCAGCCCGATCTCCGTCGCCCGGTTGAACGAGCGCGCGGCCTTGGCCTCATCGCCCGCAGACACCGCACGCGAAAGCTCCGGCAGCAACACCGTGCCGAGCGCGACGCCCACCACGCCCATCGGCAGCTGGTTCACGCGATCGGCGTAGTAAAGCGACGTCGGCTCGCCGACCGCGAGAAAGCTTGCCAAGATCGTGTCCGCGAAGAGCGCGATCTGCACGCCCGCCGCACCCAAGGCCGCCGGCGCAAAACGCACGGCGAACTGACGCACATCCGCGGTCAGCTTCGGCCACATGGGCATGACCGGCAGCCGCTTGCGCGCAGCCGCAATTAACAGGAGCACGACCTCGCCCAACCCGCCCAGAAGCACGCCCCACGCCGCCGCGTGCGCCGCCGACGGGAACAGGAACGCGACGAGCAGCGCCCCTGCCATGGCGAGATTGAGCAGCACCGGCGCCGCAGCTGCGGGCCAAAACGTCTCCTCCGCGTTCAGCATGTCGCCGAGGTGGGTGACGATCGCGACGCAGAAGAGATAACCGAACGTAATGCGCGTGAGCTCGACGGCGAGCGCCATCTGCTCCGGCCGCTCCGTGAACCCGGGCGCGAGCGCCCACACCACCCACGGCATAAAGATCATCGCCGCGAGCAGCAGCAACAGCTGAATGCCGATCTGCCAGCCCAGCATGTTGCGCGAAAACGCGCGCGAGGCGTCGCCCCCTTGCTGGCGCAACGCCGCATAAAGCGGAATGAACGCCGCGTTGTACGCCCCTTCGGCGAAGATCGTGCGGAAATGGTTCGGCAGGCGGAACGCGATGACGAACGCGTCCGACATCAACCCGCGCCCCAAGACCGACGCCATGACGATGTCGCGCAAGAAGCCGGTCAACCGGCTGAGAAGCGTGAACCCGCTGACCGACAGCAGCGAACGAAGCATGGGGAGCGCGAATCCGTGGCGGCGTGAAACCCCACCATGCCACGGAAGCCCCCGCCCTCAACCAGGGCGGAGGTCACAGGGGACAGGGAAAAATCCGCGCTACTTGGCCTTTCTTAACGACGGCTGTTCGAGATCGAGTGCGTCGATCGGAATTACCTCGACGTCCTTGCGCACCGCTTTCAGCGCCTCGAGGAACTTGGCCGCATCGCCCACAATCACGAGCGTCGCCTTGTCCGCCCCCACGTAACGCTTCGCCGCAGCCGATGCGGCGGCAGCCGTCACTGCCGAAAGCTTGGTGTTGAACGCCACCGCCTCGTTTGCGGGCATGCCTTGGGTGACGAAGCCGGCAATGGCCCCGCCCAGGCCGCCCGCGGTCTGAACCTGCCGGTTGAAACCGCCGGTCAGGAACGTCTTGCGCTTGCCCACCGCGACCTCATCGAGCGGCTCGTTCTTCAAGCGGTCGAGTTCGGCGAGGATCACCTTCGCCACATCCGCCGCCGACTCGTTCTTCGTCTGCGCCGAGGCCGAGATGACGGCGACGTCCAGCCGCTGCGGCAGGTTCGAGTACGAGCCATAGCTGAGCGCCCGCTTCACGCGGATCTCCTGGAAGAGACGCCCATTGCTGCCCGCGCCCAACACAGCGTTCGCCGCAGCGAGGGCGTAATAGTCGGGATCGCTGCGCTTCAACGCCCGCACGGAGGCAACGACCGCCGCCTGCCCCGCGCCCGGAAGATCGACGACGATCGTGCGCACGGGTTCTGCTTGCTTGCCGGCACGCGCGATCGGCAGCGCCCCACCATCGCCCTTCGCTTGCCAATCGCCGAACACGCGTGCGGCGAGCGCAAAGGCCTGCGCTTGATCGATACCACCCGTAATCACCAACGTCGCGTTCTCGGGCCGCCAATACGCCTGATGTGCGCGCACCAGGTCGTCGCGCGTGATGCGCTTCAACGACGTGTCGACGCCGCCCGGCGCACCGTAAGGCGCCACCCCATACATCGCGCGCAACGAGGCGAGCGCCGCCAGCGTGCCGGGGTTCTTGAGCGTGACCGCCCACCCGTCGAGCGCCCGCTTGCGTTCGCGTTCGAACTCGTCCGCCGGAAACGACGGCGTTCGCGCGACATCGGCAAGCAACGCCGCCGCCCCATCGAGCGTCGCAAGCGGCGCAACGACGTTCAGCGCTGCGTAGTCGGCGAGCGCATATGGCGACAACGAAGCGCCGAGCGACTCGATCCCCGCTGCAACCTGATCCGCAGTTCGCGTCGCCGTGCCCTTGACCATCACGTCGGCGGTGAGGCCCGCAAGCCCCGCCTTGTCCGCCGGATCGGTCGACAATCCGCCACCCACAACCAGCGTCAGCGAGGCGAACGGCACGTCGCCAGTCTTCGCCGCAATCACTTTCATACCGTTCGCAAGCGTCTGCTCGGCAAGCACGGGCGGCACGACCGGCACCTCCGCGGAGGGCGCCGGCGGCGGCTCGCGGTCGGCCTCGGCCGCGAGTTCGTTCGGCGTCGCCTTGGCATTCGGCAGCGGCACGAACTTCGGCATCGCCACCGGATTTCGCCAATTGTCGGCCTCGCCTTGCGGCCGCTTCGACTCGTCGAGATAGCGCACGTCGACGCGTGCCTTGTCGTTCAGATACGTGCGCGCCACCCGCTGAACATCCGCCAGAGACACCTTCTGAACGGCGGCGAGCAGCTTGTCCGGCCATTTGGCATCGCCCGTCGACACCAGTGCCTCGCCCAGAAGGAACGCGCGCCCCGCGAATGTCTCGCGCTGCTGCAGGTCTTGCGACAGAAGCTCGATCTTCGCTTCGGCGAGTTCGTCGGCGGTCGCGCCCTGATCACGCAACCGCACGACCTCGGCCCGCATCGCCTGCTCGGCCTCCTCGACCGTCTTGCCGCCCGCGAGAAGCGCATAAGTCGCCAGACACCCGCCATCTTCCTGCTGTTCGAAATAGGACCCAGCTTGCGTCGCGATCTCTGTGTTGACGAGCGAACGCTGCAAACGCGACGACTCCCCGCGCGCCACGATCGCCTCAAGCACCGCCAACGCCGGCGCGTCGGCGTGCTTGAGCGACGGTAACGGCCACACGCTGGCGACACCCGGCAGCGGCACGTTCGGCGCATACATCACCGACTGGCGCGAAGCCTTGCGCGGCTTCTCCTTCGCGTTGATCGCAAGCGACGACGGGTTCTTTCGCTTCGGGATCGCCGCAAAATACTTGTCGATCAGCGCATCGAGGCGCGCCGGGTCGAAGTTCCCCGACACGATCAGCGTCGCCGTATCGGGCCCATAGAACGCCTCATGGAACGAACGGGCATCCTCAAGCGTCGCCGCGTTCAACTCGTCGATGTTGCCGATGCCGGGCCGCCGGTTCGGCAACAGGTCATAGCACTGCTCCGGCATCATGAAGCCGAAGAAGCGGCCATAGGGCGGCGCGAGATAGCGTTGGCGCAATTCCTCTTTCACCACGCCGCGTTCTGTCTCGAACACCTGCGTGTCGACCACCGGCCGCGCCATGCGCTCCGCATGCGTCCAGAGCATCGTCTCGAGATAGGCCGCGGGCACGATCTCGAAATAGTTCGTGCGGTCGTCGCCGGTCGACGCATTGCGCACGCCGCCCACGTCCTCGGTCAGCTGGTTGACCATGTTGAGCGGCATGTTGCGCGTCTTGCGCGACAGGATGTGTTCGAAGAGATGCGCGAACCCCGA
>CAZLRW010000184.1:1307-6004 GCA_964561925.1 uncultured Flavobacteriaceae bacterium | reverse complement strand
GCGCCGCCGGCCGGGCGGTTTCATCGGCGATGTCGCTCATGCGGAAAGCCCGCCCGCCAAAGGCGGCGCGGTGCGCGGCATGCCCATGTTTTCCTCCGTCGATTTTCGTTCTTCGTTGGAAGCGATGGTGCGCGCAAATCGCACGCGTGGTCAATCGCACGGCGAAAGAAAGAGGGCGGCCGAAGCCGCCCTCGAAGAGGTTGCATCGCCGAACGGCGCTTTAGAACTTCTTGCGCACGCCGATCTTGACCGTCCGCCCGAGCGGCGTTGCCGTGAACGGATCGTAGCCGAGGTCGAGCCGCGCGAACGGCGGATCCTCGTCGAACATGTTGTCGACCGCGAGCGAGAACGTCAGATCGTCCGCGAAGATGAGCCGGTACGTGAGGTCGAACGTGATCCACTCGTCGATCGTCTGACCGAGTGCGCCCGCCGCGAAGCGTTGATCGACGTAGGAGTCCATGTAGTTCATGTTCAGACGCAAACCGTGCATCGCCGACTCGTACTCGAGATAGGCCGTGCCTTTCCACTGCGGGATCGGGTAGGCCGTGGTCTGATAGTTCAAGAAGCCCGCCGCCTCGAACGAGCCTTGCACGGTCCGGCCCGCGACCGCGATCGGATCCGTGTGGTATTCTTTGACATAGGTCAGGCTGCCGCCGGCGCCGATGTCGCCGTCGAGCAGTTCGCCGAACTTCGCGTCGGCCATGAAGTCGAAACCCTTGGTCACGACCGGCGATCCGTTCACGTAGAACGTCTGCACGCGCGCGATGTTGGCCACGCTGCAGGCGCCCACGAACGTGAAGCGGGCCTCCAGCGCCGCGAACGCCGCATTGCCGCAGTTGGTCGATGCGCCGCCCGGGAACATCGTGGCGACCATGCCGCCCAACGGCTCTGCGATGATCGGGTTCTCGAAGTCGAAGGCCCAATAGTCGACGCTGCCGGTGAGCCATTTGAAGTTGAAGATCGCGCCGACGCTGAACGTGTCGGCGGACTCGGGCTGCAGCCCCGGATTGCCGCCGATGTCGACCGCGCGGAACGTGCCGCCGATGAACTGCAGCGACGTCACGTTGTTGGGCGCGAGCTGCACGAGCGGCGGTCCGCGGAACGTCGAGCCGGCCGACCCGCGCAACGCGAGGAAGTCCGCGATCTGCCACCGTCCCGAAATCTTCGGGTCGAACGTGGAGCCGATATCGCCGCCGTAGTCTTCGAACCGCGCCGCAACCTGAAGCTCCAGGTTCTCGAGCACAGGAATGTTGAATTCCGTGAACAGGGCATACGCATCGCCTTCGAGGTCCTGCGGCGTCGCGACGCCGAGGAACACGAACGGGCCGTTGCGCTGCGCGCCTGTGCAGGTGTTGTTGAAGAAGTCGGGCGACGATACGCAGGGATTCTTGAGTGCGTTCGTGATGTCGCTCTCCGTCGCCTCGTAGAAGTCCTTGCGGTACTGGCCGCCGAACGCGAACTCGATCGGGTCTTCCGCCCAAAGGCTCACGCCGGTGCTGCCGGTGATCAGCGCGTCCGCCACGAACAGAGAGTCGGTCCGATCCGTGCTGCCCTTTTGGAAGAACCAGCGGAAGACTTCCGGATCGTTCGCGACCGCGGCATTGAACTGCGGGTTCACTTCGCCGGTCACGACATTGCGCGGGATCGCGTTCGAGAACGGGTTCCAGTATTTGCAGCCGTTCGCGCCTGCGACCGCAGCCCCACCACCGGGGCCTTGGATTCCCGGCGTCAACGGTTCCTTGTCGCAATCCGGACCGCCGAAACCGCGCAGGGCGAGCGCAAACCGGTTCGTTATCGTGTCGTAGCCGTCGCGGTAGGAGTTCTGGCTGCTGTAGGTCAGCGCCAGCTCATAAGACAAGCCCGAGTCGCCGAGATCGCCTTCGATGCCGCCGGAAAGCCGATAGGCCTCGTAGTCGCGCTCACCCACCGACGAGAAATTTCCGAACAGCGGGTTGCCGCCCAAAAGCACCGGCCGCGCAAGCGGCGACAGCACGCCCGCACCGTTCGTCAGCGCGGGAACCAAGCTTGGATTCTGCGCCATCATGTTAATGAGGCCGGGGTTGGTCGGCGGGACATAGAAGTTGTTGTTGAGGAACGCCAACGGTCCCACCAAACCCGGTTGCGCCTCAAGCGACGGCCGCGCCAGCAAGGCGTAGGAAGGGGTCGTCTCCCAGCGCGGTACGTTTGTCGTTGCATACAGCGCATCCATGAAGACGCGCGCACTCGACGACAGATCGATGTTCACCGACCCGAAGAGCTGCAGTTTGTCTTCCTCTTCCTGCAAGTTATCGAAGTCGATGTACTGCTGCCGGCAGGCGGCGCCGTTCGGCGTACCGCCCAGTACCGCGCACTGCGGGTCGAGAAACACGGCGCCGTTTGATCCAATGAACGTTCCCGGGCTTCCGGCGCCGGTGTAGCCCGCCTCGGGGCTGCGAGCGAAGGAGCTTTGCGTGAAGTCGCGCTCAAGCGTGTCGAGATCGCTGCGGTGCTGATAGCCGATCGACAGGAACGCGTTCATCGTCTCCGTGTCGTAGCCGTAGATGCCTTGGGCGGAGTAATCGCCGTCGGCGCCGTTCACGAAGCGCCAGTCGCCCGCGAGACCGAGCCCGTCGTAGTTCTTGCGGGTGATGAAGTTGACCACGCCGCCGATGGCGTCGGAGCCGTAGGTCACCGCAGCCCCGTCCTTCAAAACCTCGATGCGGTCGATGGCCGCAATCGGAATGGTGTTCGTGTCGACGACGCCCTGTCCGCCGAGGCCGAAGGGATTGTAAGCAAGCCGCCGCCCGTTCAGTAGGATCAGCGTGCGTTGCGGCCCAAGACCGCGGAGATTGATCGAGCCCGTGCCTTCGGAGCCCTGTGCTGCGGCGTTGAACTGGTTCGTGTCGCCGAGAACGCCGTTCGAGACCGGAAGAGCTTTCGCCACTTCGACGATGGTGGGCGCGCCGTCCTTTTCGAGGTCTTCAGAAGTGACCACGTCGACCGGGAGGGAGGTGCTCTCGCGGCGTCGCTTGATGTGCGAACCGGTGACAGTGACCTTTTCGATCTTGTCGGCCGATGGAGGCGCCGATCCGGTGTCTTGTGCGTTCGAGCCGCCTGCGAAGGCCGCTGCCATCATGAGTGCCGCGAGCGATACAGCTCCGCGACACACCGCTTTGCGGTGCGTCATACTCTGTCCCCCCTGTTTCCCCCTTAAGCGCCAATTTTTTGGTCGCTAACGACCGCAATCTCAGATGGTGCGGTGACGTTACGCTACTTGTAGTTGGACAATCCGTCAATACGTTGCCGAGCGCGAAGTCTCTACGAAAGAATCGTTCAAAAGCGGAGAACTCCAACACATTGTGCGTCGCAGCACCGATGCTAGCGCCGATCCGACCAGAGAGGGCTCGACGCTTTCATCAATCGTGACATCAGCAACAACGAAGCGATGTCGCGCATGTCTTTCGGGTCGGAAAGCACGGACTCCGTCCAGATGACCTCGGTCTGCGGTGACTCGCCAAGGCCCACGATCCGGCTGCGGACGACATAGTCGCGCTCGGCGAACACAGGACCGGCGAACATCTGAACTTCGATCGCGCCGTAGAGACCGACGGAAGGCGACGGCAACGGCGCAAGCCGCTTCTCGCACGCCCGCAATGCGTCGATGGTGAGGTTCGCAGGTAACGCGCGTCCGCCAAGCAAGCTTGCGTCGCGGTAGCACGGAAGCGGCTCGGTAATGACGTGCAAGTGTTTGTCGAGCGCTGCGCCTGAAATGCGCACGGGTTCACCGTCGACGGACGCACCGATTTGCAGATGCTTCAGAATCCTGAGTTCACGCGGCGGTGTCGCTGCGGCGAGGCGCTGGCGCAGCGTGGAGTTCGGGTCGCCACCGCCGCCGTTTGCCGTCCCCTCGCACACAAGGTCGCCCGCCTCGGTTTCCATCCAAACGCGTGCGCGAGAGATTTCGCGCACGCGCACCGGCGGGTCGGCATGACAACGCACGCGCTCGCCGTTCGTCGTTGCGTGCTTGAAGTAGAGCGACAGGCCGCCGCTCTTCAGCCAACCCTCACCGAACAGTTCGATCAGCAGCGGCGGGAACTGCTCCATATGGATCGATCCCGCAACCGTACCGCCCCGAAGGCCGAGCTGTTGCGCCGTCCGGTCGTCGTGAATGCTGCCCGCCGCATCGAGCGAGATATTGACCGGCGCCCGCCAGGGGCCTGTGATTGGATTTGTCATAGGTGCAACACGTGCTTTGCGATGATGTTGCGCTGAACTTCGTCGGTGCCGCCGGCGATGCTGGCGGCGCGCCCGCTCATGTAGCGGCAGAGCTCCTCTTGCGCCCAATCGGGCCCGACCGGCTCGACATTCGTGCCGGGGACCGCGCGCTCCGGCAGCCAAGGCAGCGCGAAGTTGCCGGCGCACTCGACAAGGAGTTCGGTGACCCGCTGAATCACCGAACTGCCTTTCAGTTTGAGGATCGAGGATTGCGCGCCGGGCGCCGAACCGACCGCCGTCTCCGCCAGCGTGCGCAGTTCGGTCATGGCGAGCGCGGTCAAATCGACCTCCGTCTCTGCGATCTTGCGGATGAGCGCAGGGTCGGCGCCTTCCTCCATCGCGGCGCGCCGCAGGAGGCCCGTCAGCCGCAAGGATTCCGACACATAGGCAAGTCCCGTGCGTTCATGCGTCAGCAGACCCTTGGCATAGGTCCAGCCCTTGCC
>CAZLRW010000184.1:0-1207 GCA_964561925.1 uncultured Flavobacteriaceae bacterium | reverse complement strand
AGCATGAACATGCCCATGCCGCCAAGCTGCGCCGGGATCCCGCGCGACGCCGTCTCGCGTTCCCAGATGAACTTCTGCGTAACGTTCCAGCCGGTGCCGCCGTGCTCGACCGGCCACTTGTACGCTGCCCACCCCCGGTCGTAGAGCGCCGCCGCCCAACGATCCTTGTCTGCCTTGGTCCCGCGATAGGGCCGGTCGGGCGGAAAATGCGCGTGCACGAAGCGCCGGACCTCGTCTCGAAACGCGATCTCGTCGGCCGTGAAGGTTAACTGCATTCGCCGCTCGCTCTAAAGCTCGAACGAAGACACTATTGCAATATCCGTCAACAGTAAATCGCAAGCACGGGCTGATTGCCTTCATCCGCCGGTAGCATCATCTTCCCCGCCCCATGACCAAACCCCGCCGCCGTCTGCCGCCGGAGCTTCGCCGCGAACTCATCATGGATGAGACGGCAAGGCTTGTGATTTCGTCCGGCGTCAGTTCGATCTCCATGGAACGCCTCGGCCGGGATGCCGGCATCTCGAAGGCCTTGGTCTACAACTACTTCCCCAACCGGACGGACCTGCTCAGCGAACTGCTGAAACGGGAGGTCAAGCGGTTCCAACACGAAGGCCGCGCTGCGGTCGAAGCGTCGACCTCCTTCGAGGACATGGTGCGCCGCACATCCCGGGCGTACCTGGAACACGTGAAGGAGCGCGGCCTCCTGATTCAAAGGCTGATGCACGAACCGTCGGTCGCGGCCTCAGTTCGCGACATCGACAAGCGCGAACGCACGGTGACGACCCACTTCCTCGCCAAGGCGATCACGAAAAACTATAACTTGCCGGCCGACGTCGCCCTGATCGCGACCGAATTGCTGATGGGGGTGACGGGGGCGGCGGGCCAGGTGCTGGCCCGCGGCGGCGAAGACATCGACCGCCTCGAACAATTCATCATGACGATCGTGTTTGCCGCCCTGCCGAAGATCGCCAAATCCAAGGATCTGTTGAAAGCACGCCGGCGCACCAGATAGCCCGCCGCCCCCGTTCACGCATTGCAACAGACTTGTCGCCGACGTGACGTCTGCCGCACGCGAACATCAATCCGCCATGATCGCTGCAACAAGGCCCTAATCGCATCGCAATCACGGCGCGATCGCCGCGCAACGTGTCCCCGCAAGCGACGACATGGACCCGTCGCCCAAGGGGAACCCTCTCATGAAACCGAA
>CAZLRW010000183.1:3181-6194 GCA_964561925.1 uncultured Flavobacteriaceae bacterium | reverse complement strand
ATTACTCCTACGCCGCCGTCTATTGCGAGGCCTTGGGCCACATCAATTGCGGCGCGATCCCGATGGCGATCGCGGTGCAAACGGAGATGGCGACGCCCGCGCTCGCCCGTTTCGGCAGTGACGAGGTCCGCGAGCAGTTCCTCCGCCCGTCGATCACGGGCGAATACGTCGCCTGCCTCGGCGTCTCGGAAGTCGGCGCCGGCTCCGACGTCGCCGCGATCAAGACGAACGCGAAGCACGACGGCGCCGATTACGTCATCAACGGCGGAAAGATGTGGACGACGAACGGCGCGCAAGCCGATTGGATCTGCCTGCTCGCGAACACGGGCTCAGGCCCCGTCCACCGCAACAAGACGATGATCTGCGTGCCGATGAAGACGAAGGGCGTGACCGTCGCCCGCACGCTGAAGAAACTCGGCATGCATTCGAGCGATACCGCCCAAATCCACTTCGACGACGTGCGCGTGCCGCAGCGCTATCGCATCGGCGAGGAAGGCCTCGGCTTCACCTACCAAATGGTGCAGTTCCAGGAAGAACGGATGTACGCCGCGCTCGCCGCGCTCACCGGCCTGCAGCGCACGATCGACGAAACGATCGCCTACACCCGCGAACGCAAGATCTTCGGCAAGTCGGTGCTCGACAACCAAGTCGTCCACTTCCGCCTGGCGGAACTGCAGACCGAACTCGAAGCGTTGCGCGCGCTCACCTGGACGGCGGTCGAACGCTATGTCGCCGGTGAAGACATGACGAAACTGGCGTCAATGGCGAAACTGAAGGCCGCCCGCCTGCAACGCGAGATCAACGACGCCTGCCTGCAATACTGGGGCGGCATGGGCTTCATGGCCGAAACGCCGGTCAGCCGCCGTTACCGCGACGGAAGGTTAGCCTCCATCGGCGGCGGCGCCGACGAAGTGATGCTCTCGATCATCGCCAAACACATGGGCACGCTCCCGGGACGCGGCCAATGAGAGCACCAACGCAGTCCGGGAGCGCGGGCGTCCCGCCCGCTCTTCCTTCCTGGGAGCGCCGGCTTCCAGCCGGCTCTTACTTTTCTGCCGATGCAACCGACGTTCGCAATCACAAAGAGCGGGCGGGACGCCCGCGCTCCCAGACTGCGTCGAAGCCATGAACCCGCACCGCCCGTTCACCTCCGTCCTCGTCGCCAACCGCGGCGAGATCGCGGTCCGCATCGTCCGCGAAGCGAAGACGCTGGGCCTGCGCGCAATCGCCGTCTACTCCGACGCCGACAAACGCGCGCTCCAGGTCGAAGAAGCCGACGCCGCCGTCCGCATCGGCCCACCGCCCGCGCGCGACTCCTACCTGAACGTCGATTCGATCCTCGCCGCCGCCAAGCAAACGAACGCCGAAGCCATCCACCCCGGCTACGGCTTCCTCTCCGAAAACCCGGACTTCGCGCAAAGCGTGATCGACGCCGGCCTCGTCTGGATCGGCCCCTCGCCCGAAGCGATCCGCGCCATGGGCGACAAAGGCAACGCCAAGGACATCGCGCGCAAAGCGAACGTCCCCGTCATCCCCGGCTATGACGGCGACGACCAATCCGACGCCCGCCTGCTCACAGAAGCCAAGAAAATCGGCTGGCCCGTCCTGATCAAAGCGGCGCTCGGCGGCGGCGGCCGCGGCCAACGCCGCGTCACGCAAGAGGCCGACTTCGCCGACGCGCTCGCCTCAGCGAAACGCGAGGCCCTCTCCGCCTTCGCCAGCGATCGCGTGATTCTGGAAAAGGCCCTCGACGACGTCCGCCACATCGAAATCCAAATCTTCGGCGACGCGCACGGAAACGTCATCCACCTCGGCGAACGCGACTGCTCCGTCCAACGCCGCAACCAAAAGATCATCGAAGAAGCCCCGGCCCCCGGCGTCAGCGAAGACCTTCGCCAACGCATGGGCAACGCCGCCGTCGCCCTCGCCAAAGCCGTGAACTACACGAACGCCGGCACCGTCGAATACCTCCTCGACCGCGACGGCCATTTCTACTTCCTCGAAATGAACACCCGCATCCAGGTCGAACACCCGGTGACGGAGGAAGTGACCGGCACAAACCTGATCCAATGGCAGTTCACCGTCGCGAAGGGCGATCCGCTGCCACTGAAACAGAGCGAGGTGAAGATCACGGGCCACGCGATTGAAGCGCGACTTTGCCTTGAAGATCCGGCAAGCGATTTTCGACCGCAAACTGGCAAGGGAGATTTCCTGTTCAGCAATGGGCGGTTCACCGAATGGAGTGCAAAAGATCAGGCGCGACCCGTCAGCGTGAGAGTCGACACATCAACGGACCGCGCAATTGACGCATCCGGACATTACGATTCGATGCTCGCCAAACTAATTGCGAAAGGCTCGAACCGCGAGGTAGCGCGGGCCGCTCTGCTGAGCGGGTTGCAGCGCAATCCTGTTGTCGGCATCCGAACGAACCGTGGGTATCTTACAACGATCTTGGCGGACACAGACTTCGTCGACGGCAATACCGACATCGCTTGGCTCGCCCGTAGAAATTCGTTCAAAGACGACAATCTTGATGGTCGCCTTGGACACTTGGCCGCTCTCCTGGCCGCGCAGGGCAACGGTTTATCGTGGCGCTCAACAGGAGCGCCCCGCGCCTTGGTGATGCTACGCGAACGCGGGCGAACAAAGACAATCGCCGTAGAAGATGGCGCGATCGACGGCCTGAAACTCACGAATGTCATTCGGGATGATGACCCAGCCTGGGTGACGTTGCGCTTCACCGACGCAATCGGCGCGAATCGTCAATTTATCGCGCGTGTCACCGGCGGAACGATTCACCTCTTCTACGACGGCAAAGACGCCCTCTTCGAAGACGTCACCTACGCCCCCGCCGAACCGAAGGGCGCGGGCGGCGCAAACGCCATCCGCGCCCCGATGGCGGGCCGCATTGTCAAAGTGATGGCCGAGCCCGGCCAAACCGTTGCAAAGAACGACATTCTCGTCATCCTCGAAGCGATGAAGATGGAACACGAACTCCGCGCCGCCGCCGACG
>CAZLRW010000183.1:0-3081 GCA_964561925.1 uncultured Flavobacteriaceae bacterium | reverse complement strand
CTCGTCATCCTCGAAGCGATGAAGATGGAACACGAACTCCGCGCCGCCGCCGACGGCATCGTCGACACTGTCACGGCAAAACCCGGCGACCAAGTCGCAATCCGTCAGACGCTGGTCACGCTGAGCCCATCGAAAGTCTGAGCGCCAACAAGAATGCACTCGCCCTGGGAGCGCAGGCGTCCCGCCTGCTCTTGCTGCCTGGATGAAGGATGGCGCGTTGAAGAGCTGCGAAGAGCAGGCGGGACGCCTGCGCTCCCAGGACAAGCGACCACCTGAAGAAACACCGCTCTGCGATCAAGCCATCGTCGCCAACCGCTCGATTGCTCGCGCCGTGGCGCGCGCGGTGAACGTCACAGCGGCGTCGCTGCCAAGCGGCGCGCGCGTGACGGCGATGCCTTCAATCAGCGCGATGCACTGCACCGCGCACTGGCGCCGCTGACCGGGCGTGAGCTTCGGGTTCAGCTCCGCGAGAATCGCCGCCATCGCATCGAGATAGGTCGCGTAGTATCGCCGCAAGGCGTCGGCGATCTTCGGATTGCGTGAGGCGGCGCTCGCGACCTCCAGCATGAAGACGGTGCAATCGCGGCGGTAGGCCTCGTCGTTCAGCAGCCACTCGAGCCCGCGCACGAGGCGCAAAGCCGCGGCATCGCCCCCGGTGCGAAACCGCTTCATCACCTCGCCCGCATACTGCGCCACGAAGCGATCGAGCAGCGCGGCGACGATGTCGGCCGGGTCGGGGAAATAATACTGCACGTGACTGAGCGCGACCCCGGCCCGCGCCGCAACCCCACGCACGGAAAATCCCGCGTAGCCGACGTCGAGCAACAACGCCGAGGCCGCCTGCAGAATCTGCTCGCGCCGCGCCTGCCCGCGCGGCGTCGCCTCTTCCCGTGTCTTCGCGCGACTCATGAGCTGAGAATACCCGATCTTGGTCACTTGACAAAATTAGGTCATACGACCAAGATGAGTCGGAAGAAGGAGATCCGATGGCGGCTCAACAACGCATTCTGCTGGTCGGCGGCACCGGCGTCGTCGGCAGCCGCGTCGCGGCACTACTCCGCCGCCATCACCCGCAAAGCGCGCTCATCATCGCTGGCCGCAACAAGGAAAAAGCCGACGCGCTGGCCGCGAAGCTCGGCCACGCCGAAGGCGCGATCGTGCGAACCGGCGACGCCGACCCGCTCGCCAGTGTCGGCGGCCCGATCGACGCCGTCCTCGGCCTCGTCCACGACAACGACGACAACGTGCTGCCCAGCGCCATCCGCCGCGGGATCCCTTACGCAGACATCACGCGCGGCAACGCCGCCCTGTCGCGCGCCTTCGTGACCGCCGCCCTCGAAACCCCGCGCGCGCCGGTCTTGTTCGCGTCGAATTGGATGGCAGGTGTGCCCGCCATTCTCGCCGTGAACGCCGCGCGCGATTTCGACGACGTCGATCGGATCGACCTCTCGATCCTGTTCGACCGCAACGACGAAACGGGTCCCGATTCGGCCGACGCCGGCGGCGGCCTCAGCCAACCCATGACCGTTCGCGAAGGCGGCGCCTGGCGCACCGTCGGCCCGATGAGCGCACCCGCCTCCGTCACGTTCCCCTCGGGCCGCACGCGCACCGTTTTCCGCATGAACATGGCCGACGTCATGACGATCGCCCAAGCGACGCGCGCGAAAGACGTCGCCGTGCGCATCGGGCTCGACTCCGACGCGGCCGCGAAATCGATGCGCTTCCTGCTGCGAACCGGCCTTTGGAACCTCATGCAGGCGCTGCCCGCCAGCAAATCGCCGGCGCACAATCCGAAGGCCAAAGGCGCACTGCATGAACTCGTCATCGAGATTTCGGGCAAGCGCGACGGCCGACCTGCCGGCCGCCGCATCACGCTGTTGGACCCGGCCGGTCAAGCGCACCTGACCGCGCTTGGCGCCGTCCACGCGACGGAGACGATCCTCGGTCTAAACGGCCCGCCGCTGCGCCCGGGCATCGCCGTGCCGGAAACAAGCCCGAACGCCGACGCGCTGCTCAAACTCCTCCGCAGCGAAGGCGTGCAGATCGGCTGACGCCACTCACGCCATCATGTAGCGAACCGGCAGCGTCTTCAGCCCGCTGACGAAATTCGCGAGCGTATTCTTCGGCGTGCCGTTCAGTTCGATCGACTTCAACCGCGGCAGCAACTCGTTGTAGAGCGCCTTGATCTCCATCCGCGCGAGATGCATGCCCAAGCAGAGATGCACGCCGTACCCGAACGCGACGTGCCGCGACACGTTGCGATCGACCTTGAACCGATAAGGCTCCTCGAACACCTCGTCGTCGCGGTTGCCCGACCAATAGAAGAGACACAAACCGTCGCCCTCTTTGATCGTCTTGTCGCGCAGTTTGGTGTCCTGCATTGCCGTGCGCATGAAGTGCTTCACCGGCGTCACCCAGCGAATGGATTCCTCGACGAAATTGGGCACGAGGCTCATATCGGCCTTGAGCTTCGCCATCTGCTCCGGGTTCTTCATGAGTTGAAGCAGCCCGCCCGCGACCGTCGAACTCGTCGTGTCGTGTCCCGCGGTCGCCACGATGATGTAATAGCTCATCGCCTCGCGATCGCCGATCGGCTGCCCGTCGATCATGCCGTTCGCGATGATCGAAGCGACGTCGTCCTTCGGCTTCGCCCGCCGGTCCGCCGTGATCGCGCCGAAATACTGATAGAGCTGCATCGCCGTCTGCATCAGATCGACCGACTGCTCGCCCGCGGACGAGAACGCGGCCGTGTCGGCCTTGTGCTCCGTCTGCGCCGCGACGTCCGGGTCGCCGGGCCCGAAAATCTCCTGCGTCATCTTCAGCATGAAGGGTTCGTCCTCGGGCGGCACACCGAGGAGCATCATGATGACGCGCAACGGATACCAAAGCGCCACCTCCTTCACGAAGTCGCACGCGCCACCGAGGGCCGCCATCCGGTCGACATGGTCCTTGGCGATCTGCGCGATCCTCGCCTCGAGCTTTTTCAGGTTCGGCGGCATGAACCAGCTTTGCGTCAACCCGCGCAACTTCATGTGAATGGGATCGTCGAGATCGACGAGCGTGCGGAACAAATGTGTGTCG
>CAZLRW010000182.1:0-6204 GCA_964561925.1 uncultured Flavobacteriaceae bacterium | reverse complement strand
GACGTCTATCGCGGCGCGTGCCTCGACACCGGCGCCGACGGCGCGAAGGTGCGCGCGCTCGCCGCCGCGCAAAAATGGGAGAAGCTGACCGAAGCCGAACGCGATCGCCTCGCGCCCGGCTCGAACGCGCTCGAAGGCTGGGCGATCGTGAAGGACAACGCCCGCTATCTGGTCTCGATCTCGGGCAGCACCGCGGGCGGCGGCGCCGGCGACCGTTCAGGCTCGACCGTCGCCTCCTGCAGCATGCTCACGCCGAAGGCCGACCACAAAGCCGCCGCCAAAGCCTATGGGGCGTTCCTGAAGCGCGCGGTCGGCACCGAAGAAACCGTCGAAGGCACGACGACCTACACCTGGTCGATCCAGGATTCGTCGAACCTCTCGTACCACTACCTGGTCGCAGGCCCCACGCTCGACGGCCTGTCGCTCTCCGTCAGCTCCATTCGCAAATAGGACTTCGCATTTCTCATGGCCGTCCTCGTCGACAAGAACACGAAAGTCATCTGCCAGGGCTTCACCGGCAACCAAGGCACGTTCCACTCGGAGCAGGCGATTGCTTACGGCACGAAGATGGTGGGCGGCATCTCGCCCGGCAAAGGCGGCACGACGCATCTGAACCTGCCGGTCTTCGACACGGTGGCTGAGGCGGTTGAGAAAACCGGCGCGACCGCAAGCGCGATCTACGTCCCCCCGCCGTTCGCGGCCGATGCGATCCTTGAGGCGATCGACGCGGGCATCGCGCTCGCCGTCTGCATCACCGAGGGCATCCCGGTCCTCGACATGGTCAAGGTCAAACGCGCGCTGCAGGGTTCGAAGACCAGGCTCGTCGGCCCGAACTGCCCCGGCGTCATCACACCGGGCGAGTGCAAGATCGGCATCATGCCCGGCCACATCCATCAGCGCGGCAGCGTGGGCATTGTGTCGCGCTCCGGCACGCTGACCTACGAGGCCGTCGCGCAAACCACGGCCGCAAAGCTCGGCCAGACGACGTGCGTCGGCATCGGCGGCGACCCGGTCAACGGCACGAACTTCATCGACGTGCTCGAGATGTTCCTTGCCGATCCCGAAACGACATCCATCATTATGATCGGCGAAATCGGCGGCTCGGCCGAAGAAGACGCGTCGGATTTCCTGAAGCGTTCCAAGGTGAAGAAGCCTGTCGTGGGCTTCATCGCAGGCGTCACCGCGCCGCCGGGGCGCCGCATGGGTCACGCCGGCGCGATCGTCTCGGGCGGCAAGGGCACCGCGGAAGGCAAGATCGAAGCGATGCGCTCGGCCGGCATCACGGTCGCCGACTCGCCCGCAGCGTTGGGCACAACGCTCACGCGCGTATTGAAAGGTCATTGAAACTTCTCTCGCGCACTCTCGCCGGCGCGATAGGATCACGGAACGCCAATGTCGACTCTTCCAGCCAAAGACGACCGCTCGAACGACGTCTTTGAAGCGACGTCGTTTCTCGACGGCGCGAACGCCGCTTTCATCGAAGCCCAGCTCGCGCAGTACCTGGCCGACCCCGCAAGCGTCGACGAAAGCTGGCGCGCCTTCTTCGCCAGCATCGGCGCGCGCGACGGCGCGCATCGCCCGTCGTGGGCGCGCACCGATTGGCCCGAACCAGCCGACGACGTCACGCGCGCGCTGACCGGCGCGCCGGCGCCGCGCGCCGAGACCAAGAGCGCGAAGTCCGCGACCGTCCACGAACTGCAGCAAAAGCTGACCGCGATCGCAGCCCCCGCGGTTGCCTCGGCAGACGCGCGCGGCGCGGTCGTCGACACCGTGCGCGCGATTCAGATGATCCGCGCCTACCGTGTGCGCGGCCATCTTGAGGCCGACCTCGATCCGCTCAAACTGTCGGACCCGAAGCCGCACCCAGAACTTCACCCCGAAAGCTACGGCTTCAAGCCGGAGGACATGGACCGGCCGATCTACATCGACAAGATGCTGGGCCTCGAGTCCGCGACCGTGCGCCAGATCCTGGACATCTTGCGCAAAACCTACTGCGGCAAGATCGGCATCCAGTTCATGCACATCGCCGATCCGGAAGAAAAGGCGTGGCTGCAGCAGCGCATGGAAGGCGCCGACAAGGAAATCACGTTCACGCCCGAGGGCAAAAAGGCGATCCTGCAGAAACTGATCGAGGGCGAAGGCTTCGAACGCTTTTGCGCGGTCAAGTTCGTCGGCACGAAGCGCTTCGGCCTCGACGGCGGCGAGTCGCTGATCCCGGCGCTGGAACAGATCATCAAAGTTGGCGGCAAACTGGGCGCGAAGGAAATCTCGCTCGGCATGCCGCATCGCGGGCGCCTCAACGTGCTCGCGAACGTGATGGCCAAACCCTACCGCGCGATCTTCCACGAATTCCAAGGCGGCTCGTCCAGCCCCGACGACGTCGGCGGCTCGGGCGACGTGAAGTATCACTTGGGCGCTTCGTCCGACCGCGAGTTCGACGGCAACAAGGTCCACCTCTCGCTCGCCGCCAACCCCTCGCACTTGGAAGCCGTGAACCCGGTCGTGCTGGGCAAGGTGCGCGCGAAGCAACATCAGCATAAGGACAAGGTCGACCGCACGTCGGTGATCCCGGTCCTGATGCACGGCGACGCGGCGTTCGCGGGCCAGGGCGTCGTGGCGGAATGCTTCGCCATGTCGGGCACGAAGGGTTTCCGCACCGGCGGCACGATCCACGTCGTCGTGAACAATCAGATCGGCTTCACGACCGCGCCGATGCACTCGCGCTCTTCGCCGTATCCGTCGGACGTGGCGCTGATGGTGCAGGCGCCGATCTTCCACGTGAACGGCGACGATCCGGAAGCGGTCGTCTATTGCGCGCGCGTGGCGACGGAGTTCCGTCAGAAGTTCCACAAAGACGTCGTCATCGACATGTTCTGTTACCGCCGTTTCGGTCACAACGAAACGGACGAGCCGATGTTCACGCAGCCCCTGATGTACAAGGCCATCAAGGCGCACGGCTCGACGCTCTCGCTCTACGAAAAGCGCCTGCTCGAAGAAGGCACGATCACGGCCGAAGAGCTTGCCGAAATGAAAAAGGCATTCGAGACGCGCCTCTCGAACGCGCTCGAAGCGGCCGCGGGCTTCAAGGCGAACCGTGCCGACTGGCTCGACGGCGCCTGGGCCGGCATGGGTCAGGCCGAGGGCGAAGAGCGCCGCGGCGACACCGCCGTCGCGATGGACAAGCTGAAGCGCGTGGGCAAGGCGCTCTCCACTGCGCCCGCGCGGTTGAACCTGCACAAGACGATCCAGCGCCAGCTGCAGCAAAAGGCGCAGATGATCGAAACGGGCGCCGGCATCGATTGGGCGACGGCCGAAGCGCTCGCCTTCGGCACGCTGCTCGAAGAAGGCTTCCACGTCCGCTTGCAAGGCCAAGACGCAAGCCGCGGCACGTTCAGCCAGCGTCACGCCGCCCTCGTCGATCAGGAAACCGAAGAACGCTATCACCCGCTGCAGAACGTCTCGCCCGCCCAAGGCGAGTTCGAAGTCGTGGACTCGTTCCTCTCCGAAGAGGCGGCCTTGGGTTTCGAATACGGCTACACGCTCGCCGAACCGAAGGCGCTCGTGCTGTGGGAGGCGCAGTTCGGCGACTTCGCGAACGGCGCGCAGGTGTTGATCGATCAATTCATCACGTCGGGCGAACGCAAATGGCTGCGCATGTCGGGCCTCGTGATGCTGCTGCCGCACGGCTATGAGGGGCAGGGGCCGGAACATTCCTCCGCCCGCCTCGAACGCTTTCTCCAGCTCTGCGCCGAAGACAACATTCAGGTCGGCAATATCTCGACGCCGTCGAACTATTTCCACGCGCTGCGCCGTCAGATCCACCGCAACTTCAGAAAGCCGCTGATCCTGATGACGCCGAAGTCGCTTCTGCGTCACAAGCGCTGCGTGTCGCGCCTCGACGAAATGGGTCCGGGCACGTCGTTCCACCGCCTGCTGCACGACGACGCGCAAACCTATCCGGGTTCGACCGTCGCCATCGCCGGCGACGACAAGATTCGCCGCGTTGTGCTCTGCTCGGGGAAGGTCTATTACGACCTGCTCGAAGAGCGCGAAAAGCGCGGCATCGCCGACATCTATCTCCTGCGCGTCGAGCAGTTCTATCCGTTCCCCGCGCGCTCCTTCGTCACCGAACTCGGCCGCTTCCTGAAGGCCGACATCGTCTGGGCGCAGGAAGAACCGAAGAACATGGGCGCCTGGACGTTCATGGAACCGAACATCGAGTGGGTGCTGAACCGCATCGGCGCCAAGACGCAGCGCGCGCGCTACGTCGGCCGCCACGCCTCGGCCTCGCCCGCCGCCGGCCAGGCGAGCCGCCACCAAGCCGAACTAAAAGCGCTCCTCGACGAAGCGCTGACTGTATGATGGTGACGCGACACGACCCCGCCGCGCTCCCAGACTGCGCCGCTGCGCGCCAACTTCATTGGATGAATTGAGATGACCATCGAAATCCGCGTGCCGGGCCTCGGCGAATCCGTGACGGAAGCGACCGTCGCGAAATGGTTGAAGAATCAGGGCGACGCCGTGCGCGCCGACGAACCGCTCGTCGAACTCGAAACCGACAAGGTGACGGTCGAAGTGCCCGCGCCCTCGGCCGGCGTGCTCTCCGAAATCCTGGTGCAGCCCGGCGGCACGATCGCCGTAGGCGCGCTGCTCGGCATGATCGGTGACGGCGCAGGCGTCGCAGCTCCGCCGCCGAAACCGAAGCCCTTGCCGCAAGCTGCCGCGCCCGCGCCGAAACCCGCACCCGCAGCCCAACCCGCTGCCGCGCCGGTCTTAAGCCCCGCCGCGCGCAAGATCGCGGAAGAAAACAAACTGCCACCGACCACGATCCTGGCCTCCGGCCGCGACGGTCGCGTGACGAAGGGCGACGTGCTCGCCGCCATCGAGGCGCGTGCGAACGACCCGAAGCCCGTCTACATGCCGCCCGCGGGCCCGCGCCCCCAGGCTGCGCGCGAAGAGCGCGTGGCGATGTCGCGCTTGCGCCGCACGATTGCGCTGCGTCTGAAGGAAGCGCAGAACACCGCCGCCATGCTCACGACCTTCAACGAGGTCGACATGTCGCAGATCATGCATCTGCGCGCGGCCCACAAGGACGGTTTCGAGAAGCGCCACGGCGTGCGCCTCGGCTTCATGAGCTTCTTCGTCAAGGCCTGCATCATTGCGCTGAGGGAGATCCCCTCCGTCAACGCCGAGATCGAAGGCGACGACATCATCTACAAGAACCACTACGACATCGGCGTGGCGGTCGGCACGGAGCGCGGCCTCGTCGTGCCGGTGCTGCGCGACGCCGATCATCTGAACTTCGCCGACATCGAAAAGCGCATCAACGATTTCGGCCTGCGCGCGCGCGACAACAAGCTGAAGCTCGAGGAACTGCAAGGCGGCACGTTCACGATCTCGAACGGCGGCGTCTACGGCTCGCTGATGTCGACGCCGATCCTGAACGTGCCCCAGTCGGGTATTTTAGGGATGCACAAGATCGAACAGCGTCCCGTCGCCATCGACGGCAAAGTCGAAATCCGCCCGATGATGTACCTCGCCCTCTCCTACGACCACCGCATCGTCGACGGCAAAGAAGCCGTGACGTTCCTGGTCCGCGTAAAAGAATGCCTCGAAGCCCCCGAACGGCTGGTGCTGGAACTGTGACCGACCTCTACGACGTCGTCGTCATCGGCGGCGGCCCCGGCGGGTACAACGCTGCGATCCGCCTCGGCCAACTCGGCAAGCGCACGCTCTGCGTCGAGAAGCGGGGCAAGCTCGGCGGCACGTGCCTGAACATCGGCTGCATCCCGTCGAAGGCGCTGCTGCGCGTCTCCGAGCTGTTCGAGGAAACGAAAACGCACTACGGCGCGCTCGGCATCAAGACGAACGGCGTCGCCTACGATCTGCCCGCGATGATGGCGCACAAGGACAAGACCGTCGACGGCCTGACGAAGGGCGTCGAATTCCTGTTCAAGAAGAACAAGGTCGAACACGTCTACGGCGCGGGCGCGTTCGCCGGCGGCAACCGCGTCGAGATCAAAGCGAACGACGGCACGACCCGCACGGTCGAAGCAAAGGCGATCATCATCGCGACCGGTTCGGAACCGACGCCGCTGCCCGGCGTCACGGTCAACGAAAAGGACGTCGTCTCGTCGACCGGCGCTCTGACGCTGGGCGAGGTGCCGAAACGCCTGCTTGTCATCGGCGCAGGTTATATCGGCC
>CAZLRW010000181.1:0-6321 GCA_964561925.1 uncultured Flavobacteriaceae bacterium | reverse complement strand
ATCTCGCCCATGATCGAGGAGATCGGCCCCATGACCGGCCGGGCATTCTCGGGCAGACGCTCCTGTGCCTGCTGCAGCTTTTCCGCGACCACCTGGCGTGCGAGATAGATGTCGGTGTCCCAGCCGAACTCGACCCAGACGATCGAGAGACCGATCCCGGACGCGGAGCGAACGCGCTCGACGCCTGTGGAGCCGTTCACGACGGTCTCGATCGGCCAGGTGACGAGTGCTTCGACTTCCTCCGGCGCAAGCCCCTCCGCCTCGGTGAAGATCGTGACGGTGGGGCGGTTCAGGTCCGGAAACACGTCGACCGGTAGCTGCGCGATGATAAAGGCGCCATAGACGGACACCAACACCGCCGCCGCCACGATGAGCATGCGGTTCTGGAGCGAGAAGCGAAGGACCGCATTAATCATCGCGCACCTGCGTCCTTCTTGGCCGCGGGCGCTTGGGAGCGCGCAAACTGGAGCTGATAATTTCCGACGATGACGACGTCTTCGTCCGGAAACACACCCTCGAGAATCTCGCGATCGACACCGAAGCGGGCACCGAGCTTGACGTTGCGGCGCTCGAAGACATTGCGGTCCCTGACGAAGAGGAAGTAGGCCCCGTCCTCACCGAGGATCGCTCGCGAAGGCACTGTCAGAACGTCGGTCGGGGGCGAGATGTCGATCGACAGCAGGACATACATGTGCGCAAGGAGCTTTCGCTCCGCATTGTCGATCAAGGCGTAGACGTTGAACGTGCGGCTGCCGCGCTCGAAAACGCTATCGATGCGCTGGACAACACCGCCAATCGAACCCGTCCCGATCAGCGAGCTCGATACGCGGACGGTTTGCCCAACTTTGATCTTTCCGACATCGGCGGTCTCGTAGAGCACGCCCCGGACCAGGACCTGCGACATGTCCCCGATCTCCATGAGCGCGGTGTCGGGCGTGATCGCCTGACCGAGGACGACATTCTGTTTCGTGACGTGACCGCCGAGCGGCGACGCGATGAGCACGGGCGAGCTGCCGACGAAGATCGGCTGCACGGTCAAGAGAACCTTCCCCTTCTCGACTTTCTCGCCGATCTTCACCGCGATGGCCGCCACGCGCCCCGTCGCCGGCGACGTGACGATGGCTTGCCGTTCCGGCAGAAGCTCCACGACGCCGTTCACGCTGATGGACTGGGCGCGCGGTCCTAAGGCCGCTTTCGCCGTCCGTATGCCGAGGTTCTGGATCGCCGCGTCGCTGAGGACAATCGTTCCTGCAGGACCTGACTGCGTCTCTTGCCCGGGCGGCTCAGCATGCTCCTCACCTTCATGCGCCAGCGCAGCTGCGACGCTGAAGACGGTCACAATGGCCGAGATGATTTTCCACTTCATTGGATTTCCTCAAGCTTTCCGCCCAACTCGAGCTCCAACACCCCGCGAGCGTTCAAGGCGAGCGCGACCGCTTCGAGCGCCTCGCTCTCGGACGACAAGAGCTTTTCTCGGACCTGCCAGAGCGCCAACGCATCGATCTGGCCTTGCCGGAACATCGCGCTGCTCAGCTCGTAGGACTTCCGATAACCGGGCAATACGGTTGTGAAATAGGTGTCGGCGCGGTCGGTGAGCGCGATGGCGCTCTGCATCAACTGCGTGAGGGATTCGCGCAACGGCACGTCAGATAACAAGCCAGCATCCGAGCGAAAGCGTTGAAGCTCCGCGCTGGCACGTTTTTGCTCGGCGTCGTTCTGGTTCCACAGCGGAATGCGCAGCACGATACCGATGCCGTAGGATTCGTCAGCGCCGTCCGGCGATTGCGAGTAAACGATGCGAGGGCCGATCTCGGGCAGGATCGCATCCTGCTCCGCGACGTTGACACGCTTCTCGGCAGCCTTGATGCGCGCCTTTAGCAGGTTGCGAAGGTTCGCCCGGCGCTCGGCGAAGGCGACGAGCCGCTCGACGTCGTGCGCGACCGGCGAGAATCTAGGCTTCTCAAAGCTTGCCGCCAGGAGGTCTCGGCCGGTGAGCTTTGAAAGCTCGTTGCGCGTGCGGCGCATCTCCGCTTCGATCGCCGCGGCGTCCGTTCGCAGCTTTGCGGCGTCCGAGGCAAAGAGATAGGCTGCGGCGGGGCTCGTTTGGCCCTGTCCCGCCGACAGGTCGACGATCTTCTTCGTCCGCTCGGCTTCGGCAGCATATTTCTCGAACAAGCGCTTGCGCTCGCTGAGCAGCCACGCCTGCGCGTAGAGCCCTGTCGTTTCGTTGACGACTTTGATGATCTCAAAGCGCTGCTCGATGGTCGCCGCTTCCATCAGCGCGCCGCCGTAATGCGCGCGAGCTCCCGACACCTGCGAAAGCTTGAAGGGCTGCACGAGCTCGACTTCTGTGCCCGTTCCCGAGACGCCGCGTCCGCGCGTCGCGTCGATCGAGAGCTCGGGATTGTCGAGAGTTCGCACATCGATGGCGCTCGCCACGCGCTCTGCGTATTCCTGCTGGACGCGATTCACGCCCGCGCTCTTCGTCAAAGCCTCCTGGATCAACTGGTCGAGCGTCACCGTTTCCGCGGCCATGCTCGTGGTAGGCCAGAGCAGCAGCACAAATGTGGCGGCCATGAATGTGCTGGCAGGGAGCGACACGCTCCACGCGCACGCGCGCGATCGCCGGCCGCGGTCGCGCGGCGATCCGCGCTCCCAGTGCAGCAAAGACAACAGAAATGGCTGAAACGCGACCCGCATGCCTTCCCTCCCGAGCCTTCGGGCGCGCAGAAGTGCGCGCCGCCAACACTGGGACGCGGCTAAACGATCAGACGGCCTGTGCGAGCAAAGGTTTGCGCATAGCCGGAGCGGGTTCGCGGAACGATGTCAGGCGGGCGCTCGGGTGTTATGGCGACGAGCGGTTCAAGCTGCCGCCATAGGTCGACCACCAGAACGACCGCGAAAATCTTTGCGGGTGCAACATCAATACCGTCGGCGCGCGGCGGCGGATAACCCTTCGCGAGCAAATCGGCCGCACAGTCTTCGCCGGTCCCCGTCTGTTCGTGGTCGCAGCCGTCGTGGCCGTGGTGCTGGCAATCGTGATGATCGTCGATGTGGTGCTCGGCTTGCGCAACAGACACAAGGCCGAAGGTTGGCGCGCAATGTCCGAACGCGACGAGCGCGAGGCTCGCAACGTAGACCGCAATGACCAGGAATGCCCTACCCTTCAAGACCAACGCCCTCGTCGGCCGCAACCCCATTCCTTGCGACCAGGAGAATGATCATAGAAGGCAGTTTTCCACAATGCAACCGATCGGTGTTGCGGGTTTTCCTCTAACAGTTGCATTCTTGTCCGCTTCGCGCATGCCTCCAGGCGAAACCGGAGCCATCGGACACGATAGCCGTAGATGGAAGAGCCGCGAGGGCGGCCCAACCGCATCCGCTTCATGAATCTGTCCGTTTCATTGATGGAAGCGTAGAGGCCTCGACATGCCTGCATGGACATCGAAGCTCTTACTGTTCATGTCCTGGATCATCGCTGCGCCATTGTTTGCGGCCGTTGCGGCACTCGCCGTCTCGTATGGCAGTCTGAACAACATCGCGGCGACAGAGGCGACACTCGCTCGCCGATTGGCTTCGGCACTCGACCATGGAGCGATCGCCCGCGCGTGCTCACGGGATGCGCCTGCAGCACTCACGGAGCAGCAAGTTCTCACCGGCGGCGGCGACTTCGGCGCCATGTGCGCGACGTGCCACGGGGCACCGGGCCAAGAGCGCGGCGAGATCGGCAAAGGCCTCAACCCTCAGCCGCCTTCGCTGTCAAACGCAGCCGATCGGTGGAGTCGAGCCGAGCTGTTCCATGCGTTCCAGGAAATTCCTATCTTTAAATGACGCAGCTTCTTGGCGCGGATCGGTGGCGGCCCAGAAATCAAGATCGACACTCGCCCGCAGCTGCATCGCACCGCGTTGCCCTGCGTCACCAAAGGCGGCGCGGTCTCTTGCCGACTGACGTGACATGGGCGAGCCACGGCGCTAGACGGTGATTGCGATCTGGCCAATCAACAATCTGGGGGCGTCATCGCTGCGCTCCGTGATGTGCGTCAAGTAGTGACGGAGGTGTTTGGAATCAGAAATCGCGCTTATGTGCGTGCAGCTGCGCTCGAATGCGCTTGGCTTCACCCGCGCGAATTTCGTGTTGCGAACAGGACCAATCATTCGCGTCCGCTAGGAAATCTCCGGCCCTCGCTTTCTCCCGATGTCCCATGATATCCTGCCACCCTTCGCGATGCCCGCGACCGTTTTGCCCAGGCTTCGCTCCAGCACAGGCCGCCACGGCACGAGTGTGAAATCCCGCCCGCGCCCGATCACAGCAAAGCGTCCGGCAACAAGATCGAGATGCTTGAGATACTTTCCCTCAACCCGCCCTGCCCCACCGAACTCTGCATAGGGGAGCTTGAGCTCCTCAGCCACCTGCGCGGCCACCCGAGTCAGTTCGCGCCGCCGCAGGATCGCCAGCATCCCGGCGCGATAGACAATTCGTGTCTGCCGCTCCTCGGCAAGCCCCTGCTCGATCAACCACTGTCGGCGTTGCGCGAGCGCGGCTTTCACTTCGCGTCCGAATCCGGCGTCGCGAACGGCCGGCGCATCGTCGCCGATAAGCTGCTGGTCCAACCACGTCGCAGAGTCGGCCGTGGCCAATCGTTGCAATGAACCCGCCACAAACACTTCGACACGCACCGGCGCTTGCCGGCCGATCTTCGCCTCGTGGGCGCTTGTCGCTTCGAGAAAGTTCTCAGGCAGGTGCCAGGTGCCGTCGGCATCACGTTCGCCGATCCCCACGCGGCGCAGCGCCTCCAAGCGTCGCACATGCGCGGTTATGAATTCGTCGCTCGCTGTCGGATCACGAGCTTGATGCAGCTCCCTGGTGTAGACACCGCCGTTCAGGTCGGAGACCGCAGCAATGGTGCGATCCGACGGAAGCGGCTCAGCCGGCCGCCGTTCGATCGAGACCACGGCGCCCCGCTTCAGGAACTCCGTAGCGTCCCCGCGGCCGATATCGACCCAGTGCGACCGGCCGTCGAGCCCATCGACGACCATGTAGTGACGGTCGTTCGCATCGTGCAGGCCGCGTGCGATGAGCCGGCCGACCAGGGGTTTCTCAAGGTCATCCGGACGAACGATCGAATAGCCCGCCGCTCCCCGCTCCAGTCTCGCGTCTGTCAAAGCGCGTTGCATAATCCGGATGATGTCGTCGCGCTCACCCATCCGCCGGAGCGTCGCGTCAAGGCCCGGCTGAAGACGCCACGTCGTCTCTGAAACTTGCTCGGCAAGCCCGAGCCGCTGCAGATGGTTCAGGCGACTGATCTTCAAGGCATGGCGGAACCGGTCTTGGGTAGCGCTCAGCGCGGTCGATACAAGCCCGTCGCCCGCGTCCCGGACAAGCCCGCGGTCGATGCTGGTGAACCGGTCCTGGGTCACCTCCTGGCGCAGCTTCGTCTCGATCTCAAGATCGGTCCGGGGCCCTAAGTCCAGTGTCGCGATCTCGACCGCCCGCTCCCGCATGCCGTGGGCGATGTATTCGCGGGCGATAATCAGGTCCCTGCCCTGCTCGTCCTTTCCCCGCAGGATCACGTGGGTGTGGGGATGGCCGGTGTTGAAGTGATCCACCGCAACCCAATCGAGCTTGGTCCCGAGGTCTTGCTCCATCTGGGCCATGAGTTGGCGCGTGAAGACCTTGAGGTCTTCGTACTCTTCGCCATCCTCGGCCGCGATGATGAAGCGGAACTGGTGCCGATCCTTGCGCGACCGGTCGAGGAATGCCTTGCCGTCGGCGCGGTCCTCGGTCGTGTCGTAGAGCTGGCCAGGCGACCCATCCCGCGTGACCCCATCGCGTTGCAGGTAGCGCAGATGCAACCCGGCCGCCTTGAACCCGCGCGGCGCGATCTTGGCGATGCGGGCCTTGACCACGACCCGGCGCGCGCGAAATGCGGCGTGGCGGTCGGCGAGCACGCGGCCCACACCGGCCCCGCGGCCGATGCGGCTACCATCGAAGCGGCGCGCGGTGCGGTCGAGGGTGCGCGTGCCTGCCGTGGTGGTCGCCTGCAGCAGCTCATTCAGACGCTGGAGGCGCTTGCCGTCGCGCGATCGCGGCTTGCCAAGTTTAGGCTCGAAGTCATCGTCATCGAACATGGGCGTCGCCGTCGCTCACACTGTCCCCGTTCATGTGGGTCGTGCGATGGGTTCGACAAGGCTCGACATGTGTGTTGAATTCGCAACAAATGTCGTGACACAGCTTTAACGCCAAGCGCGAAAAAATAACGCTGTCAAAACCCGATGTGCAGGCCCGAACACAGGCAGCGATAACGCTACTGGTTCTATCTT
>CAZLRW010000180.1:0-6323 GCA_964561925.1 uncultured Flavobacteriaceae bacterium | reverse complement strand
GTCGCCGCGCCCTGATACGGCTCGATGAACGACGGGTGGTTGTGGCTTTCCATCTTGAAGATGATCGCCTGGCCGTCGCCGATGTCGATGACGCCGGCGTTTTCGCCCGGGCCTTGGATCACCCACGGTGCGCTCGTCGGCAGCTTCTTCAGATGGACGCGCGAAGATTTGTAGGAGCAGTGCTCGCTCCACATCACGGAGAAGATGCCGAGTTCGGTCAGGTTCGGCGCGCGGTTCATGACGCGCAGAATGTGCTTCCACTCGTCTTCGGAAAGGCCGTGTTCGAGCGCTTGGGCGAGGGTCGCGTCGGTCATGAGAGGGCGCTCACCAGGCTGTCGAAGATCGCTTTGCCGTCGGTCGATCCCAACAGCGGGTCGGCGTGGCGTTCGGGGTGGGGCATCATGCCGAGGATCGTTCGGCTTTCGTTGAAGATGCCGGCGATGTTGCGCGCGGCGCCGTTCGGGTTGTCGCCTTCGACATAGCGGAAGGCGACGCGGCCTTCGCCTTCGATGCGGTCGAGCGTCGCTTCGTCGGCGAAATAGTTGCCGTCGCCGTGGGCGACGGGAATGTTGATCACCTGGCCGGGCTTGTAGCGCGCGGTGAACATCGTGTTCGCGCCTTCGACCGCCATGTTCACGTCGCGGGAGACGAACTTCAGGCTCGCGTTGCGCATCAGGACGCCGGGCAGAAGCTGCGTCTCGCACAGGATCTGGAAGCCGTTGCAGATGCCGAGCACGGGGGTGCCCTTCTTCGCGCGGGCGATCACGTCGCGCATGATCGGCGAGTGCGCGGCCATCGCGCCGCAGCGCAGATAGTCGCCGTAGGAGAAGCCGCCGGGCAGGACGATCAGGTCTAGGCCGTCGGGCAGGCTCGCCTCCTGATGCCAGACCATCTTGGGCGGCGAGCCGTTGGAACGTTCGAGCGCGTCGTGAACGTCGCGATCGCAGTTGGAGGCGGGGAAGACGACGACAGCCGCTTTCACGGGCGCGATTCTCCTTTGGGGTGGTCGTTGCCGCTTCCCACCCAAGCCGATTCCGACCGCGGACATCGCGTTCGAAATTCGGGCCCTACATAACGACTCGAAGGGGCAAAGGCGAGGCTGTGGCGCCTGCTACGTCGCGTCGCGCACAGAGAAAATCGGGGACTCAAGCCCGCCGCTCCCCGCGCCTTTGTCAAGGCGCAGGGAGGCGGCGGGAGGGCACCAGCGCCAAAAGAAGGAGGAGGTCAGCTCGTCAAAGCGGGCGGCTTCGACAGGTGTTCTTGCAGACGCTGCTGGATGCGGCGGCCGACGTCGGCGCCCCATTGGCGGCCGATTTCGGCGATCTCGCGCTGCAGGTCTTCCTGCTGGGCGCGCAGACGCTGGCCGGCGGGCGAGCGGTGGAAGGCCGTGATTTGGCGCAGATCGGTGACGGTGAAGCGGCGGGCCCAGGCCGAGGCCATCTTCGCCATCAGCTGGTTGACGCCCTTCGTCATCTCTTCGCGCATCGAGCGTTCGATCAGGCGGCGCGTTTCGTCCGTCAGCGTAGGGAACTGCGCCTGCAGCGCCTGCATCTGGGCGGGCACGACGCGGTCGATTTGCGCCAAGACGGATTGGCGGCCGCCCATCGCATCCAAGAGTTCATGCGCGGCGGCGACGCGGGCCTCGAAATCGACGGGCACGCTTTGCGCCTTTGCGGCGAAGGCCGCGAACGGCAACATCAACAAGGCAAGGCACGTCAGCTTCACGACCGAAATGGAGCGCGTCATCGGCTCGAAACCCCTTTGGCTACAGACCCATTCTTCCCAACCGGCGGTCGCGTGGACTTCCCAGAACCGCGACTGCCGATCACCCAATCCCCCAACGATCATACCAAGGCGGCTTCCCAGGTCCGTCCGTGTACGTCGTATTCCGTTCGTCCTCCCTATCTCAACTCGATCGCATAGTTTTCGATAACGGTGTTCGCGAGCAGCTTCTCGCACATCTCCGACAGCTTGGCGCGCGCACGGGTCTGATCGGTCTCGTCGATGTCGAGTTCGATCACCTTGCCCTGACGCACGTCGCCCACGCCCGCAAAACCCAAACGTCCCAGCGCCTGCCCGATCGCCTTGCCTTGCGGATCGAGCACGCCCGACTTCAACATCACCGTGACGCGCGCTTTCATTTTCATTTTACGAGCACAGGTCCCTTGCGTTCCGTGTTGTGCACTTCCGTCAGAATTCCCAATCGCTTTGCGACTTCGCCGTAGGCTTCCGTCACGCCGCCCAAGTCACGCCGGAACCGATCCTTGTCCAATTTTTCGTTCGTGCGGATGTCCCACAAACGCATCGAGTCCGGGCTAATCTCGTCGGCGAGAATGACACGCATCATGTCTCCTTCCCAGAGCCTTCCGAATTCTATTTTGAAATCCACAAGTCTGACTCCGACTCCGAGGAACAACCCTGAGAGGAAGTCGTTGATTCGAATCGCCAGCGCAGTCATGTCGTCAAGCTCTTGCGGCGTCGCCCAACCGAATGCCGTGATGTGCTCCTCGGTAACCAAAGGGTCGTGCAACTTGTCGTCTTTGAGGAACAGTTCGATGATTGATCGTGGGAGAGTCGTTCCCTCCTCGATCCCGAGGCGCTGAGAAAAGTTCCCCGCAGAGACGTTTCGAACCACAACTTCGAGTGGAATGATTTCAACCTCCCGGATGAGCTGCTCGCGCATATTCAAGCGCCGCAAGAAATGCGTCGGCACGCCGATCCCGTTCAGCTGCGTCATCAGATACTCGCAGATGCGGTTGTTCAGAACGCCTTTGCCTTCGAGCACGGCCTTCTTCTTCCCGTCGAACGCGGTCGCATCGTCCTTGAAATACTGAACCAGCGTTCCGGGCTCGGGTCCTTCGTAAAGGATCTTCGCTTTGCCCTCGTAAACGAGCTTGCGGCTTTTCATCGATGAATATCCGGCTTGATTGCGGGTCTTGAGGCGGAGGGATTCCGCTGCCGACCCTTTGCCTCTCAAAAAGGCAGACGCTCGCGTCATCAGGTGTTGATCCCGTGTCCGCGAGCGCCACATTAGGTTAGCGCATGGGGGCTCAGGCGCACAATGCGCCGCCGTTGCGCAGGCGCAGGGCATCGCCTAGGGTCCCCGCGAAAATCGACGTTTTTCTCTTGGAGGATTTTGGCCGATGTCCGGTTTCGACAAGCGCCGCGAAGGATACGAAAGCAAGTTCGCCCACGATCAGGACCTGAAGTTCAAGGCGACGGCGCGGCGGAACAAACTGCTGGGCCTGTGGGCGGCGGAGAAGATGGGACTTGCCGGCGAAGCGGCCGAGGCTTACGCGAAGGAAGTGGTGAAGGCCGACTTCGAAGAAGCGGGCGACGACGACGTTTTCCGCAAGGTGCGCGGCGACTTCGACGCCAAGAAAGTGGCGGTCTCCGACCACCAAATCCGCCGCGAAATGGAAGAGCTGATGGCCAAGGCCGTCGAGCAGATCACGTCCACGAAATAAGGCCACGAAGGGGTGCATTTCCGCTCTGCCGATATCCACAGTAATGTGGCGGTTCGGCGGGGAGGGAATTCATGCGTGTCGGAGCCTTTGCAGTCCTAAGCGTGTTCGCGACGTCCGTCGCGGCTGCGGACGATTCGGCGTGGGGACACTATGGCGGCGGCGAAGGGGGCATGCGCTACAGCTCGCTCTCCGAGATCACGCCCTCGAACGTCGACGATCTTGTGCCGATTTGGACCTTCTCGACCGGGGATGTGGCGCGGCGCGACGCGCGCACCATACGGCGGACGAAGTTCCAGTCGACGCCGATCCTCGTCGACGACAAGCTTCTGGTTTGTTCGCCCTTCAACGAGGTAATTGCGCTTGAGCCGGGCACGGGGCGGGAGGTCTGGCGCTTCGATCCGCAGATTGCGACCGACAAGGTTTACCCGGCAAACAAGTTCAATTGCCGCGGTGTCGCCACGTGGTTCTCCGCCGAGCCGAATCGGCGCGCCGTCGCTTGCGCCGCGCGCGTGTTCGCGGCGACGAACGACGGTCGGGTGATCGCGCTCGACCTTTCGACCGGCAAGCCGTGCACCGAGTTCGGCGCGAAGGGGGAGGTGAAGATCGACGTGGGGATGGAGCTCGAGTGGCCGGGCGAGTTTCAGATCACGTCCGCCCCCGTCGTGATCGGCGACGTGGTAATCGTGGGCTCGGCGATCAGCGACAATGCGCGGGTTAAGGCGCCGCATGGCACGGTGCGCGCGTTCGACGTGCGGAGCGGTGCTGCGAAGTGGTCTTGGGATCCGGTGCCGCGCGACCCGAGCGATCCGGCGGCGAAGACGTGGGGCGACGGCTGGAAAGACGTCGGCCACGCGAACGTCTGGGCGCCGATGTCGGTCGATACGCAGCGCGGGCTCGTTTTCATGCCGACATCGTCGGCCAGTCCCGACTTCTTCGGCGGCTTGCGGCCTGGCGACAATCGACACGCCAATTCGGTCGTGGCGCTCAAAGGCGAGACGGGCGAACTCGTCTGGGCGTATCAGATCGTGCATCACGACGTTTGGGACTACGATACGCCCGCGCAGCCCACGCTTGCGGCGGTCGACATCGACGGCGCGAAGCGCGACGTCGTTATTCAGCCGACAAAGCAAGGGTTTCTGTTCGTGCTCGACCGCGACACGGGTGTCCCCGTGTTTCCGGTCGAAGAGCGGCCGGTTCCGCAAGGCGGGGCCGAGGGGGAGGTCCTGTCGCCGACGCAGCCGTTTCCAGTGCACATTCCCGCGCTGGTGCCGCACACGATCAAGCCGGAGGATGCTTACGGTTTCACGCCGTGGGACCGCGGGGCGTGTCGCGAGGCGATCGCCACCTCGCGGCACGAGGGACTCTACACGCCGCCCTCGGAGAAGGGGACGCTGATGTTTCCGTTCACCGGCGGCGGGATGAACTGGGGCGGGATCGCGTACGATCCGGCCAAGCAGATCGTCTACGCGAACACCAACCGCGCGCTGCACCGGATCACGCTGTTTCGCGCGTCAGAGTTCGAGAAACTCGATGAACAGTTTCCCGACCTCGAAGTGTCGCCGCAGGTGGGCGCGCCGTTCGGCATGATCAGGGAGACATTGCTGTCGCCTTTGGGGCTGCCTTGCAATCCACCGCCGTGGGGCGTGCTGGCAGCGGTCGATCTCAAGGCGGGCAAGATCGTTTGGGAATCGACGATCGGGACGACGGAGGAGCTTGCGCCGCTGAGCGTGGCGCTGGCGACCGGCACGCCGACGCTGGGGGGGCCGCTGGTGACGGGGGGCGGGCTCGTCTTCATCGGCGCTTCGATGGACAAGTACTTGCGTGCGTTCGACGCGGCGAGCGGGGCTGAGCTTTGGCAAGGCCGCTTGCCGGCGCCGGGTGCCGCGACGCCTATGACGTTCGAATGGAAGGGACGCCAGATCGTCGTCATTGCGGCGGGCGGTCACGGCGACGTCGGTGTGGCGGGGCAAGGCGACAGCTTCGTCGCGTTCGCGCTTCCGAAGCCGGGCGAGGCGGGACCTTCGCTCTGGTCGCGCACGATCGACCGGCCCGGCGGGCGGATGTGGGCGAACTTCGGTTTGATCGCGGTGGGCGTGCTTGCCCTGATCTTTGCGGTTCGGTGGCTGATCAGGCGGCGCCGGCGAGCATAGTTGCGAGGCCGAGCGCGGCGCAGAGGGTAAGCAGCGCCAGCACCGGCATCTTGAGCCACAAGAGTGCGACGAGGGCGATCGCCGCGATGGCGAGCGCGATGGGGTCGAGCGTCGCGATGTCTGGGATCTGCAGATGCAGGGGGCCGATGTCGCGGGTCTCGACCTTGGCGAAGATGACGTGGAGCGCGAACCAGATCGCGAGGTTCAGGATGACGCCCACGACCGCGGCCGTGATCGCGGCGAGCGCTGCCGAGGCGTGGCGGTTCTCGCGCACGCGTTCGGCATAGGGTGCGCCGGCGAAGATCCAAAGGAACGAGGGCGCGAACGTTACCCAAAGCGTGATGGCGGCGCCCAGGATGCCTGCAAGTAGGGGATCGATGCCCGCTTGGCGGAACGCGGCGAGGAAGCCCACGTGCTGCAGCACCAGGATCAGTGGGCCGGGCGTGGTTTCGGCGAGCGCCAAGCCCTCGAGCATTTCGGGGGCGGTGAGCCAGCCATAGGTCGCGACCGCTTCCTGTGCGACGTAAGCCAGGACCGCGTAAGCGCCGCCGAACGTCACGACTGACATCGTGCTGAAGAAGACAGAGAGCTTCGTGAACACGTTGTCGGGTCCGAGCGCGAGGACGAGAACGGCGACCGGTGCGAGCCAGATTGCGGTCCAGGTCGTGATCGTGAGCGCGGTGCGGCTGCGCGTCGCCTTCGTGTG
>CAZLRW010000179.1:0-6394 GCA_964561925.1 uncultured Flavobacteriaceae bacterium | reverse complement strand
TCAACGGCAAGATCAACACGAAGTACGGCGGTTTCGTCGACAACATCCGCGAGTTCGACGCGCAGTTCTTCGGCATCAGCCCCCGCGAAGCCGAAGCGATGGACCCGCAGCAGCGGTTGATTCTGACCGTCGTTTGGGAGGCGTTCGAAGACGCGGGGATTCCCGCCGACCGGCTCAAGGGCTCGAACACCGCCGTCTTCGTCGGTGCGTCGTCGATCGACTATGGGCAGATCCAGCGCTGGCGCCGCAGCGGTGCCGACTTACATGCCGGCACCGGCAGCGCGCTGTCGATCGTGTCGAACCGCGTGTCGCACAAGTACGACTTCCACGGGCCGTCGGCGACGGTCGACACGGCCTGCTCGTCGTCGCTGACGGCGACCGATCTCGCCTGCAACGCGCTTTGGCGCGGGGCGAGCGATCTCGCCATCGTCGGCGGCGTCAACGTGTTGCTCGATCCTTCGATCTTCATTTCGTTCTCCAAGGCGAACATGCTGTCGAAGACGGGCCGCGTGCGCACGTTCGATGCGGCCGCCGACGGGTTCGTGCGCGCGGAGGGCGCGGGGGCCGTACTGCTGAAGCGGCTGTCGCAGGCGATCGCCGATCACGACCGGGTCTATGCGGTGATCCGGGGCACCGCCGTCAATCAAGACGGCCACACGAGCACGATCTCGGTCCCGAGCGCCGAAGCGCAATGCGAGATGCTTTCCACCGCTTGCCGCGATGCCGGGCTTTCGCCCGCCGACATCGACTTCGTCGAGGCGCATGGCACCGGCACGCCGGTCGGCGATCCGATCGAGGCGCGGGCGATCGGCAACGTCTTCGGGCGCGAGCGCAACCGCAAGGCGCGCGTCTATGTGGGCGCGGTCAAGACGAACACGGGCCACCTGGAGGCGGGGGCGGGCGTCACCGGTCTCATCAAGACGGCGCTCTCGCTCCATCACCGCGAAATCCCGCGCAATCTGAATTTCAAGTCGGCCAATCCGAACATCCCGCTCGACGATCTGGGGCTCGCGTTGCCGCTCGAGCACATGGAGTGGCGCGCGGACGAGGGGCGGCCGCGGCGTGCGGCGGTGAACTCGTTCGGCATCGGCGGGACGAATGCCTGTGCGGTTCTCGAAGAAGCGCCGCGCAACGGGGCGAACGGCGCGAACGGCCGTCACGAACGTCCGGCGCGGCGCGCTTGGTTCGTGCCGATCGGCGCGCGGTCGGAAAAGGCGCTGGGTCAGGTCGCCTCGCAAACCGCCAAGGCGATGAAGGAGACGCTGACGGCGTCGAACGGGCATACGAACGGCAACGGCGCCGAAGCGACGTTCGAGGACGTCGCGGCGAATTTGGCGCTTCGGCGTTCGCATCTGACGTTCCGCGCGGCGGCGGTGGCCGATACGCCGGTCGAGATCGAGAAGCTTCTCAGGGACACGAAGCGCCACATCGAGGCGAAGAAGGCCGTTCCCGGTCTCGTGACCGGCAAGCGGTTCGACGAGCCGCGCATCGCGTTCATCTTCGCGGGGCAGGGCGGCACGTGGTGGGGCATGGCGCACGGCCTGCTGCGCGAGGACGAGGTGTTCTCCGAGACCGTCGATGCGTTCGACCGGGAATTCCAGAAGCACTCGGGCTGGTCGGTGCGCGAAGAACTGCTGCGGCCGGAGCACGAGTTCCACCCGAGCACGACCTATACGCTGCCGTGTCTCTTCGCTTTGCAGACGGGTTTGGTCGCGCGGTGGCGGGCGTGGGGGATCACGCCGCACATGGTGATGGGCCATTCGTCGGGCGAACTTGCGACGGCGCACGCGGCGGGGATGCTTTCCATGGCCGATGCGGCGAAGGTCGTGCATCACCGCTCGCGCCTGCAGGCGACGCAGGAAGGGCGCGGCGGCATCGCCGCGATCGCGCTGGCGCGGCACGAGGTCGAGCGGCATCTGACCGAATGGGGCATGACGACCGTCGATATCGCGGCCGTGAACGGGCCGTCGATGGTCAACATCGCGGGCGATAACGCGTCGCTGCACGAGGTCGTGAAGCGGCTGAAGGAAAAGCACGGCGAGGACTTGTTCGCGCGCGTGTTGAAAGTCGACTTCGCGCCGCATTGCCATCACATGGACCCGCTCCGCGCCGAGTTGCTGGACGTGCTTCAAGGCCTGAAGCCGATGGCGGGCAACGTGCCGATGATCTCGACCGTCACCGGTCATCCGATCGCCGGGCAGATGGCCGACGGCATGTATTGGTGGCGCAACATTCGCGATCCGGTGGTCTTCGAGCAAGGCTTGCGCGAGGCGCTGAGGCTGGGCGCGAACATCTTCGTTGAGATCGGGCCGCATGCCAATTTGGCGCCGATGGTGTCGGGCGTGCTCGCGGAGAGCGGGAAGTCGGCGGTCGTTGTGCCGTCGCTCAAGCGCGAGGAGCCGCACGACACGTCGCTGATGGCGGCGGCGTCGGCGCTTTACGTCGCCGGGGCCGAGCCCGATTGGACGCGTTTCTACGGCGAGGCGCCGCGGCGGATCGAACTGCCGCGCTATCCGTGGGAAAACAAGACGTTCTGGGTCGAGACGGAAGAGATGCACGCGGCGCTGCACGGGTCGCGGGCGCATGCGCTGTTGGGCGCGCGCGCGTTCGGGCCGGCGCCGTCTTGGACGAGCGAGCTTTCGCTCGAGGAATTGCCCTGGCTGCAAGATCACGCGGTCGACGGCAGCGTGATCTTCCCGGGCGCGGGCTATCTCGAAATGATGTTCGCGGCGGGGCGCGAACTCTTCGGCGAGGGCGCGATCGAGCTCGAGAACGTCGAGATTCTCGAGGCGATGATCCTGTCGAACGATCGCAGCGAGATGGTGCAGACGACGTTCGAGCCTTCGCGCGGGCGCATCTCGATCATGAGCCGGCCGCGCGGCGGCAATCTCGATTGGGCGATGCGGTCGCGGGCGACGGTGCGCCTGCTGACCGGTGCCGTTCCCGATGCCTCCGACCGCGTGGCGAAGCCGAAGGGCAAGCCGATCGCGGGGTCGTCGATCTACAAGAAGATCGCGGCGCGCGGTTATGCCTATGGTCCGACATTCCAAGGCGCGCGCAAGATTTGGCCGGGTTCGGCCGAAGCGACGGCGTGGGTGCAGGGCAAAGGCGTCGAGACGGCGCACTATCACTTCCATCCGGCGCTGCTCGACGCGTCGTTGCACGCGGGCTTCGGGCTTGCGACCGGTTTCGGTTTGGGCGCGACGGGCGAAGGGTCGGACCGCATCTATCTGCCGGTGCGCATCGACCGGGTGACGCTGCATCGTTCGCCGGGACGCGAAGGGTTCTGGTCGCGCTGCCGGTCGGTCAGCGTCGATCACAACGCGGCGGTCAGCGATACGGCGATCGCCGACGCCAAGGGGCGGACGCTGCTCACGATGGAAGGATTCCGCGCGCGGGCGATTCCGGTGCGCAAGGCCGCCGTCGAAACGAAAGTGCTGAAGCCGCTGTTCGTGACCGAGGAACTGACCGAAGTCGAGATCGAACGCGCGACGAAGGCGGGCGCAGCGAGAGGGCAGACCTGGCTTGCGTTCGCAACGGGCGGTGCGGGGGATCTCGCGGCGAAGGCGGCGCTGTCGTTGGCGAAGGCGGGGGCGGCCGTCGTTACGGTTGCACCCGGCGAGGCCTTCAAGAGGCGCGGCGATGCCGGATTCCGGCTGAACCCGCGCGACCCGGCGCAGTTCGACGAGCTGTTGTCGGCGCTTGCGCCGGCGGGGGCGAAGGCGCCGCGCAAGGTCGACGGCATCGTGTTCGGTTGGGGTTTGGCCGCCGCTGCTGCTGCGAAGGGCTTCTCGCCCGAAGAGTTGGCGCGGCACGAGGCGTTGTCTTCGAACGCGGCGCTGGCGCTCGTTCAGGCGTTGGCGCGGCGGCAGGATCTGAAGCCGCGGCTTTGGATGCTGACGCGGGGTGCTTATGCGGGCGGTGACGTGAAGGCGATGAGTCTTGCGTCGCGTCTTGCGGGCGCGACGCTCGGCGGGTTTGCGCGCACCGCGCTCAGCGAGCATGCGGACCTTCTTTGCTCGACGATCGATCTCGATCCGGCGGTGAAGCTTGCGCAGGCGCAGGCGGGCGACCTCGCGTCGCTGATGCTGGCCGGCACTGCGGAGACGGAACTTGTGCTGCGCGGCAAGGTGACGTTGGCGCCGCGCGTGCGGCAGGCGGATCAGGCAGCGCTGAAGCCGATGACGGTTCCCGTCAAAGCGGCGGCGGACAGCGCGCGGCTTTACAAGCTTACGATGAGCGAGCTCGGCGATCTCGACAATCTGCGCATGGTCGAGGTCGATCCGCAGAAGCCGGGCAAGGGGCAGGTGAAGATCGCGGTTCGCGCGGGTGCGCTGAACTTCCACGACATTCTGGGCGCAACCGCCGTGTTGCCCGCCGATGCGGAGGCGGGCAATCCGGCCGACCATCTGGGCCTCGAGTGCGCGGGTACGATTATCGAGGTCGGCCCGGGCGTGAAGGACAAGCGCGTCGGCGATCGCGTGATGGCGATGGCGACAGGCTGCTTCCGCAGCGAACTCGTCATCGACGCGGACGGTGCGCACAAGCTGCCCGATCACGTGTCGTTTGCGGGCGCGGCGACGATCCCCTCGGCGTTTTCGACCGCCTATTACGCGCTCACGCGCCAGGCGCATTTGAAGGCGGGTGAGACGGTGCTCGTTCACCTCGCGTCGGGTGGCGTGGGGCTTGCGGCGATTCAGATCGCGCGCCACTTCGGGGCGAAGGTCATCGCGACCGCGGGCAGTCCCGAGAAGCGCGCGTTTCTCAAGAAGCTCGGCATCGAGCACGTGTTCGACTCGCGCGCGCTCGCCTTTGCCGCGCAAGTCCGGCGGGTCACCGGCGGGCGCGGCGTCGACGTGGTGATCAACGCACTGGCGGGCGAGGCCATTCCGCTCGGGATTTCGGTGCTGGCCCCCCTCGGGCGCTTCATCGAGATCGGCAAGCGCGACCTCTACGGCGACAGCGCGATGGGCATGCGCGGATTCCGGCTGAACGGGTCGTTCCATGTGCTCGACATGGCGCGCATTCACGAGGACGACCCGCAGGGCTTGAAGGAAATCTTCGACGAGATTCTGGAGCTCATGCACAAGCGGAAGTTCAAGCCGCTGCACAGCATGGCGTTCCCCGCCTCGCAGATGATCGACGCGTTCAAGCTGATGGCGAAGGCGAAGCACATCGGCAAGGTCGTTGTCGATTTCGACGACCCGGCGCTTCAGGTCGATCTCGCCACGCGTCATCCGCTCGCGGTCGATCCGGCCGGCGCCTATCTGATCACCGGCGGTCTCGGCGGGTTCGGCGCGGAAACGGCGCGCTGGCTGGCGAGCCGCGGGGCGAAGCATCTTTATCTTCTCGGCCGGTCGGGGCTTGCGAAACCGGAAGCCAAGGCGTTGATCGCGGAGCTGACGCGCAAAAAGGTCAAGGCGCACGCGATCGCGGCCGACGTCGCGAGGCGCGCGGACCTGGATGCGGCGCTTGCCTTGATCAAGAAGCACCGGCTTGCGCTCAAGGGTGTCGTGCACAGCGCGATGGTGCTCGATGACGCGCTCGTCACGCAGCTGAACCCGGAACGGATGCTGACCGCTATCACGCCGAAGGCGGCCGGCGCCTGGAACCTGCACGAAGCGACGGCGAAGATGAAGCTCGACTTCTTCGTCATGTACTCGTCGCTCGCGTCGATCTTCGGCGGCGCGGGGCAGGCGAATTACTCGGCGGGCAACCGCTTCCTCGACTTCCTGGCGCAGCATCGCCGGGCGATGGGGCTGCCCGCGCTGGCCGTGAACTGGGGCGCGCTGGGCGGGGCGGGCGAGGTTCAGCGCAACAAGAAGATCCGCGAGTATCTGAAGTCGATGGGCATGCAGCCGGTCGATCAGGGCGAGGCGTTCACCGGGCTCGGCGTCATGCTGCGCAAGGACGTGCCGGGCGTCGGCTTCTGCAAAATCGATTGGCGCACGATGGCGCGCGTGAACAGTTCGATGCGCACCATTCCACGTTTCTCGGAAGTCGCGGCGACATCGAGCAGCGGCGGCGGCGGCGGGCGTGTGCGGGCCGAATTGCTGGCGGCGAAGGGTGCGGACCGCGAGCGGCTGTTGAAGGATTATCTGGGCCAGCAGATCGCACGCGTGCTCAAGGTCGACGCGAAGCAGCTTCAGAGCGACCGGCCGCTCAACGAATTCGGCCTCGACTCGCTGACGTCGTTCCAACTGAAGAACCGGATCGAAAGCGACATCGGCATCAGCGTGCCTGTCGGCAAGTTCCTGCAGAAACCGACGATCGAGATTTTGGCGCGCACGATCGGCGAATTGCTGGAGGCGGCTGCGGCCGAGCGGCGCGAGGCCGGCGGTACGGCGAAGGCGAAGGCGCAAGGGCGCATGCTGTCGGCGCGGCAGGAGTGGCT
>CAZLRW010000178.1:0-6436 GCA_964561925.1 uncultured Flavobacteriaceae bacterium | reverse complement strand
CGACGATTTGCAGACCGATCGGCAGGCCGTCCTTGGTAAAGCCGCAATTGATGCTGGCCGCCGGTTGCTGTGTCAGATTGAACGGATAGGTGAAGGGAGTCCACTCCATCCAGAGCTTGCCGTTCGGGTCGAAGGGCGTCACGTGCGGCGTGTCGAACGCGGGCACGGCCACCGTCGGCGTCACCAAGAAGTCGTAGTCGGCCATGAACGCCTTCATCGCCGCGCCGTAGTTGGCGCGCTCGGCCATCGCCTGCTGAAAGTCCTTGCGGCTGATGTAGCGCGCCTCGTCCACGATCGCGCGCAGGTTCGGGTCCAGCAGGTCGAGTTTCTCCGGCGGATACTCGCCGAGCAGGAAGCCCGCGCTCGAGAAATACAAGGTGCGGAAGAAGCCGCTCGGATCGTCCATCGGCGGATCGGCGTTCGTGACGCTGGCCCCGGCCTCTTTGAACCGCTGAACCGCCGTCGTCACCGCGTCGTCGACCTCGGGATCGACGCGTTCGATCCATCCAAGCCGCGGGCTGAACGCGATTTTCGCACCGCGAACGCCCTTGCCGATGTCCCAGGTGAAGTCGATTTGCGGAAACGGCTGCTGGTACCAATCGCGTACGTCGGGCTCGGAGATAACGTTCAGGAACAACGCGCTGTCCGCGACCGTGCGCGACATCGGCCCCACATGGGCGAGCGTCGTGAACGGGCTGAGCGGCCACGCGGCGACGCGGCCGAACGTCGGCTTCAACCCGAACACGCCCGAGAAGCTCGCCGGAATGCGGATCGAACCGCCCGCATCGGTGCCGATCGCAAGCGGGCAGAAACCGGCGGCAAGCGCGGCCCCTGCCCCGCCGCTCGATCCACCGGGCGTCTTCGTTGGGTTCCACGGATTGCTGGTGACGCCGGTCAGCGGACTGTCGTTCGTGCCCTTCCAGCCGAACTCCGGCGTCGTCGTCTTGCCGATGAAGACCGCGCCATGTTCGCGCAGCCGCGCCACCGACGGCGCGTCATGCTCGGCCGACTGATTGCGGTCGACCGTCTTCGAGCCGCGCAGCGTGGGCCAAGCCTTCGACACGACCAGGTCCTTGATCGCGACGGGAACACCGTCCAGCAGACCTTGCGGTTCGCCGTTCATCCAGCGCTCTTCCGACGCACGCGCCTGGCCCAGCGTCGTGTCGGCGTCCGTGAGACAGAATGCGTTGAACTTCGCGTCGAGAGCCTCGATCCGGCCGAGAAGGTATTCGGCGACTTCGACGGGCGAGAGCGTCTTCGAACGATAGGCCGCGATCAGCTGGGTCGCCGTCATCCAATGCACGTCGTCGCTCATGTCGTGCCCCGCTATCTGATGCTCGTGTCGGCCGTCGCTCCAAGTTCGACCAGTGACAACGCTCGCCCCTTGGTCTCGAGAATCGTGATCGACGCGTGCGTGGGTTTGAAGCAAACGACCCGGTCGTCGCCAATCGATGCGCCAAGCGCGGCGTTGATGGCAACGAAGTGGGAGTAGATCACCGTGTCGGTCTGCAACCCGGTCAAATAAGTGACCACACCGTCGCGCCAACCCTTGTGCGCGGGGTCGAGTTCGCCCCATTCGCGCGACATCACTGCCTGCAGCCAAGGCGCGCGGTTGGCGAGGCTGAGACCGGCGGGCGTCGGAATCTCCGCCACCTCGTAAGCGACGGTCGGTTCGACCTCCATCATCTGCGCCAGCGGCATCGACGTTTCGATCGCGCGCCTGAGCGGGCTCGTCACCACGCGCTTCGGCGTATAAAGCCGCAGCCTATCGGCCGCCTCTTTCGCTTGGCGGTGGCCAAGCTCGGTCAAGCCCGGATCGTGGGCATCTGCCCAAGTGCCCGAAGGCTCGCCGTGGCGTATGAGGTAAAGCCTGGCCATCTATTGCGGCACGAAGCGGTTGATCTTTTCGCCCGGCGTCACGCGGCCGCGGCGGCCGAGCGCCTCGCGCTCCATCAAATCATTCAGCGTCGCCGGATCGTCGGGGGTGTGGGCGAGGAAGCGCTTGCCGTTGCCGAGCCTGCCGATGACGATGCCGATCTTCGGACCGGCGCGGTCGTGCATGACGGTGTATGTTTCGATCGTGCCTTCGCCGTCCGGCTTCGGATCGACCTCCGGGTGGGCCATCGCGTCGATGTCGCGCTGATAGGTCTTTGGGTCTTCGCGTCGCCATGCGCCCTTCACCGGCGTCGTCGAGTAGATGCCAAGCGCGTGCTTCGTCACATACCAGCCGTTCGCGGTGACGAGACCAAACGATCCGGGCTTGGCGCGAACCTTTTCCATCATCGTGACGATCGAGTGCATGACGTAGTTGTTCCCCGCGCCGCCGAAATAGGGCAGTCCGCCCGTGACGGTGAGCCCGCGCGGGTCGTCTTCGGCGATGCCGAGTTCGGCGCAGCCGATCTCGACGGCGGAGGGGAAACAGGAATAGAGGTCGATGAAATCCATCTCGGCCGCGCTCTTGCCCGCCATCGCGAAAGCCTTCTGGCCCATCGTGCGAATCGCGGGCGAGGAATAGTAATTCACGCGCTCGCTCACATGCCAAATGTCGTTCGCGTCGGCGCAGCCGTGCAGATAGACCCACTTCTCAGCCGGCACGCCGAGTTCGCGCGCGGTCTTGACGTTTGTCATCACGACGGCGGCCGCCATGTCGACCTGGATCACCGCATTCATGTACTTCGTGTACGGAAAACCCACGTAGCGGTTGTTGTCGGCGGGCGTTGCGATTTCCTCGGGCGTGCGAAACTTCGGAAACCACGCGTGAGGGTTGGCGGCGGCGACTTTCGAGAACGGAGAGAACAGTTTTCCAAGCGCGAGCTGGTGTTCGCGCACGCTGCGTTTCTTCTGGGCCCGAATGCCGTTCTCGAACAGCGGATAGGCATTGACCGGGAAGTAGAGCGCGTGCGCCCGTTCGGCATCGTTCACGCCGCGCCGGTTGTCGCCGATGTGGATCGGCTCGCCGCCCGGATCGTCGCCCCATTTGAGCGCGATCCCTTTGTTCAGCGCGCCGAGCAGCGTCGCGAGGTCTTCGGAGCCCGCGAGCAGGGCGACCGTCGTTTCGCCGTTCGCGATCTCCTCCGCGGTCCGGTTGACGAGGTATTGCGGGGTGTTGCCGCCGGCGGCGGTGTAGTACTCGCGCTTGGCCTTCGCGCCGATGCGGTTGCCCAGCGATCGCGGGGCGTTCGTGTATTGCCCGATCGGAAGCCGGCCCGCCTCGGACGAGTCCGCCGTGAAGCGCACGACGGAGATGTTGTCGATGAGCGGCGTGAGCTTCGCGGCCGCGCCCGTATCGGCAAGTGCGCGGTTCGATGCTTCGGTGAGCAATTGCAGCGGGTCGAGGCTGTCTTCGAGCTTGCCGGTCTGGGCGGTCCGTTGAGTCAGTTGTCCGCCGCCGATCAAGATCGGCATTCTGTCGTCGGTCATGTCAGGCCCTTGGGTACGTCAGTTGCGCTTGAAATGGGTGGCGAGGCGCGTGACCGCCTCTTCCAGCACGCGGCGCTGCTTGCAGAACGCAAAGCGCACGAGGTGCTGTGGGGCGTCGCCCGTGAAAAAGACCGAGAGCGGGATCGCGGCGACGCGCGCGTGCTCGGTGATGTGTTTGCAGAAATCGACGTCCGATCCGTTGAAGCGGAGCTTGCGGATGTCCGTCGTCAAGAAATACGTGCCCTGCGCGGGCAGCGGCTCGAAACCGATCCGTGCCAATTCGCGCGCGAGATAGTCGCGATTGCCTTCAAGCTCTTTCGCGAGAGCGAGGTAGTAGTCCTCGGCCGTGTTCAAACCGTGCGCGACGGCGATCTGCAAAGCCGTCGGTGTCGTGAACGTGATGTACTGATGCGCCTTGGCGACGGCGCCAAGCAATGAAGCCGGACCTTCGACCCAGCCGACCTTCCAGCCGGTCAGCGAAAAGATCTTCCCGGCCGAGCCGACGCGCACGCAGCGCTCATACATCCCGGGCAGCGTCGCCAGCGGCGCGTGACGGATACCGTCGAACGTCAGGTGCTCGTAAACCTCGTCGCAAATCGCGATCGCGTCGAAGCGCGTCAGGAACGAAGCCAGCAGTTTCAGCTCATCCGGCGAAAACACCTTGCCCGCCGGGTTCATGGGCGAGTTCAGCAGGATCGCCTTCGTCTTCGGACCGAATGCGGCGGCGAGGGCGGCCTCCGTCAGTTGCCAGCCGGGCGCCGCAAGGCGGATCGGTTTCGCGACACCGCCGACGGCTTCGACGATCGGGCGATAGGAGTCGTAGGCGGGTTCGATCAGCACGACTTCGTCGCCCGGCTTCACCAGGCCCATAATCGAGGCGGTCAGCGCCTCTGTGCCGCCGGACGTCACGACGATTTCACTGCGCCAGTCGTAATTCAGGTCGTAGAAGCGCTTGGCGTGCGCGGCGAGCGCCTGGCGCAGCGATTCCACCCCCAACATCGGCGGATACTGGTTCGGCCCTTCAATCAGCGCTTGTGCGGCACGCTCGCGCAGCGCGAGCGGTCCGTCGGTGTCGGGGAAGCCTTGGCCGAGATTGACCGCGCCATGCTGGTTCGCGAGCCCGGACATGACCGTGAAAATCGTCGTTCCGGCACCGGCAAACGTGGGATTGAGGGGTTTCATCGATCGGGGCCTGCAGAAATCCGCGGCACCTTGGCAAAGCGCACCCTCCCCCGCAAGGCGGCCGAACGCTGCCCAGAACTTGTGCACATCTGCCTAGCGGCTCGGCAGATTCATGGATGTTCGGGCCAAAACCGCCACGCTATATGGACCCCCAACTCCCGCGGAGCCCGAGGCCGATGAAGAAGATCGAAGCGATCATCAAACCGTTCAAACTCGACGAGGTGAAGGAGGCCCTGCAAGAGGTCGGCGTCCAGGGAATCACCGTCACGGAAGCAAAGGGTTTCGGCCGCCAGAAGGGACACACTGAACTCTACCGCGGTGCGGAATACGTCGTCGACTTTCTCCCCAAGGTGAAGGTTGAAATTGTGCTGCCCGAAGAACAGGTCGAGCGCGCGGTGGACGCCATTCAGAAGGCGGCCCGGACGGGACGCATCGGCGACGGCAAGATTTTCATTTCCTCCGTCGAGGAGGTCATTCGCATCCGCACCGGCGAGACCGGACAAGACGCGATTTAGTTCGGATCACTCTTACATGCCGCGTGGGAGCGGCGCTTCAGCAGAAAGGCGAAGGAACACATGGCAAATGCAGACACCGTCCTGAAGAAGATCAAGGACGAAGAGGTCAAGTTCGTCGACTTGCGCTTCACCGACCCGCGCGGCAAGTGGCAGCACGTGACGTTCGACCTGTCGCTCATCGACAAGGACATTTTCGAAACGGGCACGATGTTCGACGGCTCGTCGATCGCCGGCTGGAAGGCGATCAACGAGAGCGACATGACGCTCTTGCCCGATCCGTCGAGCGCGGTGATCGATCCGTTCTTCGCACAGAAGACGCTGATCCTGTTCTGCGACGTGCTCGAGCCGTCGACGCATCAGCCCTATGGCCGCTGCCCGCGCTCGATCGCGAAGGCGGCGGAGAACTATATGAAGTCGGCCGGCGTCGGCGACACGGCGATGTTCGGCCCCGAAGCCGAGTTCTTCATCTTCGACGACGTGCGTCACACGGTGTCGATGAACAAATGCTCGGTCGAGATCGACTCCGCCGAAGGTCCCTACAACACCGGCACGGAGTACGAGCAAGGCAATCTCGGCCACCGTCCGCCGATCAAGGGCGGCTACTTCCCGGTCCCGCCGGTCGACAGCTGCCAGGACATCCGCTCCGAGATGCTCTCGATCATGGGCGACATGGGCATCGAGCCCGAGAAGCACCACCACGAAGTGGCGCCGGCGCAGCATGAGCTCGGGTTCAAGTACTCGACGCTGGTGAAGACCGCCGACCGCATGCAGATCTACAAGTACGTCGTGCACCAGGTCGCCGCCGCCTACGGCAAGTCGGCGACGTTCATGCCGAAGCCGGTCAAGGGCGACAACGGCTCGGGCATGCACGTGCACCAGTCGATCTGGAAGAGCGGCCAGCCGCTGTTCGCGGGTTCGGGCTATGCCGACCTCAGCGAGATGTGCCTCTACTATATCGGCGGCATCATCAAGCACGCAAAGGCGATCAACGCGCTCACGAACCCGCTGACGAACTCGTACAAGCGTCTGATCCCGGGCTTCGAAGCGCCGGTGCTGCTCGCCTACTCCTCGCGCAACCGTTCGGCGTCGATCCGCATTCCGTTCGGCGCGGGCCCGAAGGCGAAGCGCATTGAAGTGCGCTTCCCCGATCCGGGCGCGAACCCCTACCTCGCCTATGCGGCGATGCTGATGGCCGGTCTCGACGGCATCCAGAACAAGATCCATCCGGGCCAGCCGATGGACAAGGACCTCTACGCGCTGCCGCCGGAAGAGCTGAAGGACGTGCCGCAGGTGTGCGGTTCGTTGCGCGAGTCGCTCGA
>CAZLRW010000177.1:0-6449 GCA_964561925.1 uncultured Flavobacteriaceae bacterium | reverse complement strand
GATTGCCGGGGCGAAAATTATGGGTAATTGAAAGCGCCTGGGACCGCGGGCGTCCTCGCCTGCATCCGCCGGAGCGCCAGCGGAGGCGGAGACACAAGCGCGAAAGTCGCTCACACAAAACAAACGGCACTCAGCGGCCGTCCGTGTCGAGCACCACCGTGCCGCCAGCACCGTCTTTGGCTGGAATGTAATGGAAGACCTTGAGCGGTAGGAGCGCCCCCAATGCCACGATAACCACGATAAGACCCATGCCAATGCCATATGCGATAGCCATGTCGCGCAAGGCAGAGCGCAGTTTCGGGTCGGGACCGAGCTTCCTCCAGCCGAAGAACAAGAAGAACTGAAAGAAGAAGATCACACCGCGTGGATCAAACGGATGCCGGTGCAGCTTCTTCCAGGTCTCATTGTGGTGCTCGCGCAAGTGTCCGTCGAGTTTTAACGAGCGCCCGACGAAGAAGAAGATCAGCCCAAACTCCACAATGAAGCCGAGGCCTAAGAGCACATCACCTAGAGTCATCTGCGCTCACCCGTTTCAGCCACGCAAACATGCCGCACGCGAACGCCGCGCGCGCCCTCCGTCGTCAGCGCCTCCAACTCACGGGAATAGGTAACATGTCACCGTGTTCTACGATCTTCTGACCGAGTGCGCGGTGGTACGGTGGTATTGGGTGCCGCGGCGGCAGCCAACGCTCGTTGTCGGGAGGTCATACATGCGGGACGCGCAGCAACACGAAGCGCCTTGAAACATCGAAAATCGCAAAAAATCCAACAGAAACAGCCAATCTTGCTGAGATGCTGGCGCATGCCGTGGAATGGCATGTCTTGAACGCATACATGATTGTTGTGGACAACAAATAATATAGTAAAAACAATATGTTACATAATACGTAGCATTGATCTACTTGGATAGGGTCATTACGCGACAGACAACATCGTCCACAACACCCTTGAACTTCCGCTGCGCCGCGCTTACTTTGGGAACGCAGTTGGGCTCAAAGGAGACGGTTACGTGCAGCAATCGAGTGAGGGCGGGGAGGCATTCTCCGTCAGTGTAGTGGGCCCCGGGGTCACGATCGAGAAAAAGGTCTCGCAGACGCAGGCCAGTGAGATCATCAACTTCCTCATGACCGGCAAGGCACCGTCGAGCGCGCCCGCCACCGCCGCCGGGGGATCGAATTCTCCCGTCGGGTCGAGCAATGGGGCGGCCGCCCACACGCGACGCACGTCGCTCCGCGAATTTCTGGACGACCACGAAGCCACGCGAAACCCCGACAAGATCACAGCGATAGGTGCCTACCTTGAGCAAGTCGAGGGAAAGGACGGCTTCACGAGGGACGACGTCAGGTTGAAGTTTCGCAGCGCCGGCGAGTCGGCGCCGGGCAACTACGGACGAGACTTCTCGTGGGCGATGCAGAGCGGCTGGATCGCCGAAGACCCGCAGAACGCCGGCACCTTCTTCGTCACCAAGAAGGGGCGGGCCGCGATCGACGCGAAATTTTCAAGGGATGTGCAGAAACCGCAGGACCGCCGATTCCGAAGGAGGGGTGACGCGGAGTCGGCAGACGGCAACGACGAATAGTGCAGGACCCGAAGGAGAGAACAATGTCAGCAGTCAAAGCCCGCGTTGATATCCGGGCAGGCCAAATCGAGCTGGAAGGCGACAAGGACTTCGTCCAATCCAACCTCGACAAGTTCCGGGAGCTAATGGCCCAGCGCGGGCAAAAGTCGGAGCCCGACGATGAGGACGCCCCCGTCGCAGACGAGTCGTCGAACGGCAAGGAGACGAAGGTCAAGCGTCGTCGCGCTAAGCTGGTGGCTGGCGACGGCTGTCGCGACCGTATTCTCAAGCTGAAGGAAGACGGCTTCTTTGGTCAGCAACAGACGCCCGCGGAGATCGTTAAGGGGCTCGCGGCGAAGGGCTGGACGAACAGCCACAACCAAGTCACCGCGGCTCTCACGACGATGTTCGAGGCAGGGCAGCTAAAGCGCACGTCCAACGGCAAAGGCTTCAAGTACTTCTGGGACGTGAAGAAGGCGGCATAGCGCAGACTCATGACGACGTCGTTGAAGGCCGCGTTGGCCGCGATACCGGACGGCCTGCGCGACCCGCTCATCGAGCTGTTCGAGGGCGCTCTGTCGGAGTACCGCGCCTCGCGGTGGGAAGCGACCGGCACCAAAGTTGGAAAGCTGTGCGAGGTGGTCTATTCGATCGCCGCCGGAGCGACGTCTGGCGTGTGGCCCGCGGGCCCGAGCAAGCCGAAGAACATGGTGGACGACGGCCGCGCCCTCGAGAAGCACACGGCGAAGCACGGGCGCTCGCTCTGCATTCAGATACCGCGCATCCTGATCGCCGCCTACGAGCTCCGGAATAATCGCGACATAGGGCACGTCGGCAGCGGCGTCGACCCGAACCACATGGACGCCGAGTTCTTGATCCGGTGCGCGAAGTGGCTCGTCGCCGAACTCGTGCGCGTGTTCGCGAAGCTTTCGGAAGACGACGCCCGCGCGATGGTCGAGAGCGTGACCGAGCGCTCGTTCCAGGTCGTCTGGTCAGAGGGCGACGCGAAGCGGGTGCTGAACCCGAAGATGTCGATGCGCGACAAGGTGCTCGTGTTGCTCTACGCGTCAGGCAACACCGCGACGGTGGACCAGCTCCTGCATTGGACGGAGCACAGCAATCCTTCTGTCTTCCGTTCGAGCGTTCTCGCAGGCCTGCACAAAGAGGCGCTCATCCACCAATCGGACGGCAAGGCGACCCTTCTCCCGCCCGGCGTCCAATACGTCGAGCGGAGCGGACTCCTCACCGCGTGAAGGCGAGCTACTACAAAAGTGCGGCGACAGGTAATCGTGTCCCTTGTTCAACGCGCCCCTGAGGCACGGCGAAGAGCCCGCGCAACGCTTGCGCCTCCCACCCCGCTTGCATGTAGACGATGGGCGAGGTCAGCCACTCGACGAGCGCCGGGTTCCAGCGCAGCCCGAGCGTGAGCGCCTTGCGCAAATCCCACCCGTTGAGATCGAGATCGCCCTCGATCGGCCGCTCGATCACGTCGCGCGGCACGCTTAGAGCCGCATAATCCTCCACCCGCCGCACATAGAGAAAGCGCACGTCATAATCACTGTCGGCCGAAGCAAACCCCCAAGCCCGCGACCCCGACTCGACCGCGAGCACAATCCGCACCCGCTCGGCCCGCGCGAGCTCATCAAGCCGCGCGAGGATTAGCGCGCGAACGTCGGATGGAATGTCGGCGATGGTGGCGTGAGGCAGCATGGCCAGCGTTTTTGTCACGCACACACCACGCGGGCAATCACGCAAGCGCAGCCTGGGACCGCGGGCGTCCTCGCCCGCACCCGCTGCAGCGACAGCGGAGATGGACGCCCGCGCGTCAGGCGTGCGCGGTCTCCACAGGCTTTGAAAGGCCCCATGTTGGCGGCATCAACGGGTGTTCGCGTAGAATCTCTTCGCCCTTCAGCTTCCACATGCGTTGGTACACGTAGAACGGCGCGCTGGGGTAGAGGTGGTGGAGCAGGTGGTAGTTGTGGTTCGCCATGACCGGCGACCAGAACCAGTCCGCGCCGAGGCGCAGTGCGGTTGCTTTGTATTCGTTCTCTCGCGCCAAGGTTTCGAACGGTTGGTGCGTCAGGTAGCTGAAGACGAACACGAAGAGGAATGAGCTGATGCGCGTGGGCACGATCCAGAGCATCAGAAGCTCCCAGCCGTAGCCGGCATAGACGATGGCGCCGGCGCCGGTGACGATGGTCGCAACGTAAAGCGCGAGGGGCACGTATTTGCGGCGCGCGAACTCGCCGCCCTTTTGGAAGAACCACTTCGTGTAGAAATAGTCGAAGTTCGCCCAGCGGATCGGAAACAGCCAATCGAGCTTGTGGCTGTAGGCGTCCGGATCGCGCTCCGGGTCGTTCGTGTAGCGATGGTGCGACATGTGAATGAAGCGCGCGACATCCATCGGCGCGAGCGGCGCGAAATAGACGAGGCCGATGCGGCCGAGTGCTTCGTTCAGGAGCTTGATGCGGCTCAAGGCGTTGTGCGAGCTGTCGTGGACGACGGAGAACAGGAAATAGGCGGTGATGCCGTTGATGATCGCGCCGAGCCAAAGCGCGATCTCGCCGTTGATGCCGAGGTACCAGACAGTGCCGATGATGCTGCAGCAGACGATGAAGAGCGCGACCGTGGGCCAGGCGATCGTCGGGCAGGTGCGCAGGGACTGGAACTCGGTGTCAGCGGCAGTCTTGGTCATTTGCAGCCTCGCTTGCTGGTCGGGGGCGTATTCGCCCGCGCTGACGGGCAGCATAGGGATTTTTGCGTTACAAAGATACGCGTTTTTGTTATACGCATTTTTTGCGTAAGTAATCGGGAGAGCCACCATGCGCCGCAAGTCACGCCCTGCCCGTCCCGTCATGCCGCCCGGCGGCGTGCTAAAGATGCGGGATCTAGAGCGGCTGACAGGCGTGAATCGCGAGACCATCCGGGTCTATTTCCGCGCAGGGCTTTTGCCGCGCCCCGAGAGGCCGAAGCTCAACGTCGCTCACTATTCCGACGCGCATGTGCAGGCGATCCTTGCGGTGCGCAACCTGCATCGGGGCCGGCGTATCGGGCTTGCGCAAATCCGCCGCGCGATGGAAGGCGATGCCTCGGCCCTGCCAGGCGATGCGGCCGTGTTCACGCATCTCGAGTCGCTTGTGGCGACGCGGATCGACACGGGCGATGCGCTGATCCCGCTGTCGCAGGTCGAAGCGCAGATCCCGGGTGCCGCGCGCGATGCCAGGGTCTTCGCGCGCGTGGGCGCGATCACGCTGCGCCGACGCGAGGGCCAAGTTCATCTCAGCCGGACAGACATGCAATTGCTTGCGCTGTGGAGTCAGATGCGTGCGGCAGGGTTCAGCGAGGCCAATGGCTTCAATCCGGAAGTTGTCGACATGTATGTGCAGTCGGCCAACGCGCTCGCGCACGTCGAGGTGCGACGCTTCCTTTCGATCGTACAGGGCCGAATGAACGAGCCTCACGCGGCAGAACTGGCGCGCACCGCCATCCGCCTGATGATCGACTTTCTCGGGCTGCTGCGCATGAAGGCAGTGCTGCGCGAACTGACGGCTCAAACACAGCCGCGCCCGGCGAGGCCACGCCGCGGCAACGACTGAGCGCGTCGGCTAGGTCCGGGAAAGTGGGCAGCGGTTGCTCCAGTTGCCGAACGTCGCTATGGCAGTTCTTCCACCTTCACGTTCTCGCCTTCTCTACCGGCGCCTTGTGGAATCGGGCGAGACTCCTCTCCTCCGCGGCCATTTCCGCCGCACGCGCACGAACGCGCGTCCGTCGCGCGAGCGACAGCTGCGCCTCGCTCTCGTCACGCGTGGAACGGCTTCGCTTATCGCGCTTCACTTGCGTACTTCATCAACCTCAATTCAGCGCGACCGCCGCACGAATCACGCTCTCTCATTCTCCTTGAGTGCGATCGCCACGGGCGGGCGGTTCGGAAACTTTGCCGTCAGTTCGAGTTCGCCGCCCATGGCTTCGATGTGCTTGCGCAGGGTCGAAAGGTAGAGATCGGTCGAGTTCTCGACTTGCGAGACGGTCGCCTGCCTGACGCCCAGTCTCTTCGCCAGGTCGACTTGCGTTATCCGGTAGGCCTTGCGCAGATCGGCCAGCGTCAATTCCTCCTGCGCAAGCGCCTTCATGCGCCGTTTGATCGCGGCGCGTTGCGCCGGCGTGAACGTCGCGTCGATTTCCGCCAGCGTCTTTGCGCCGGCCACGCGCTTGGTCATTCTGCTCACTTCTCGTCCTCTTTTTGCGCCGCTTCGTACGTCGCCATCCGCTTCTCGGCCGTCTTGATCAGACGTTTGTAGAACGCGTCGGAACTCGTTCCGGCCTTGTCGCCCGCCGCCAAGACGATCGCCCGGCGCTTGGCGTCGAAGGCAAAGGCGACCCGCCATACGCCGCCCGAGGCGTTGAAGCGAAACTCTTTCAGGTTGGCGAGCTTCGATCCCTTCAGCGTGTCGACGTGCGGGCGCTTTGCCGCCGGCCCGAACGCCGCTAAGTGTCCGACCATCGCGCGCATCTCAACCCGCACGTCTTCGTCAAACGTGGCGAACTCCTCCGCAAAGTCGTCCTGAAAGAGCACGGTCCACGGCATTGCGGTTCATATAGCCTATTACCTATAATAGGTCAAGAGCTATATTCTGCCGCCCGCGAACCTGTTCATGTCGGGAAGAAGCGCCCAAACAGGGGGACAGCCCCTGACCCTCTTGCGCATGGTACGGCTTTGGCGCGAGCTACGCCACAACGCGACCAGAGTCGCCGCCCACGAGAGAGCCGCCGATGACCCGCTTGCGTTTCGCGATTGCCGCCGTCGCCCTATCGCTTGCCACCGCCTCGATCGCGAAAGACGCTTGGCAAACCGTAACCCTGCGCGGCGAGCCCGGCCTCACGATTTCCATCC
>CAZLRW010000176.1:0-6479 GCA_964561925.1 uncultured Flavobacteriaceae bacterium | reverse complement strand
GGCGGCGAGAAACTGACCGACGATGCGGGCAAGGTGCTGCGCAACAAGCAAGGAAAGATCGTCGTCACTGACGGACCGTATGCCGAGAGCAAAGAGGTTGTCGGGGGGTATTTCGCGATCACGGCCAAGGACTATGCGGAGGCGTGCGAAGTCGCGAAGGAATGTCCGCACCTGAAATATGGCGGGCGCGTCGAAGTGCGCGCGATCCACGAACTTTGAACCATGGGCGTTGCGGCGGCCGAGCTCAGGCTTTTGATCGATCGCCTGTCGCGGCGCGAGAGCGGGCGGCTAACCGGCGCGTTGACGCGGGCGCTGGGCGCGTCCGCGCTGTCGCTCGCCGAAGACTGCGTGCAGGACGCGTTCGTCGCCGCCTTGAACACGTGGGCTGAGCGCGGCGTGCCGGACAATCCGTTCGCCTGGTTGCTCACAACGGCGCGCAACCGGGCGCTCGACCGGCTTCGCCGGCACGCGATGATGAGCGCACTCGAACCCAAGGTCGGCGAATGGATCGAGCATCTGCAGGCGCCGCCCAAAGACGGGCTCGGCGATGAAGAACTGTCGTTGATCGTGTTGTGCTGCGACCCTGCGCTGGAGCAGGAGGCGCGTCTGGCGCTGACGTTGAAAAGCGTGTGCGGCTTTTCCGTCGAGGAGATCGCGCGCGCGTTTCTGGCGACGCCCGACGCGATTGCGCAGCGTTTGGTGCGGGCGAAGGCGCGGCTGCGGGAGCTCGACGTCGAGTTCGCGATTCCGGCTGGTGCGAAGCTTGGCGAGCGCATCCCTTCGGTGCTGCGCACGATCTATCTGTTGTTCAACGAAGGGTACTCGGCGAGCGAAGGAGATCGGTTGATCCGGCAAGACGTGTGCGAAGAGGCGCTGCGCCTTGCGGAAGTGGTGGCGTGGCATCCGGTCGCTTCGTCGCCGGAAGCGCATGCGCTGGCCGCACTCATTCTCTTTCAACATGCGCGGTACCGGGCGCGCGTTGCGGCGGACGGCACGCCCGTCGTGCTCGAGGAGCAGGATCGGCGGCTGTGGGATCATGCGATGATCGCGCGCGGGTTTCAGCATTTGGCGGCGTCGCGGAATGAGCGGGCTCTGACGGCGCTGCATCTCGAAGCGGGGATCGCCTCGGTGCACGCGGCGGCGGCGTCGTGGGAGCGGACGGATTGGCGCGCGCTCGTTTCGTACTACGATGGGTTGGCCGAGGTGCAGCCGTCGCCTGTGGTGACGATCAATCGGGCGATCGCGCTCGCCATGGCGCAGAGTGCGGAGGCAGGGCTTGAAGCCTTAAGGCCGCTCGCGGCCGAGAAGACTATGAAGCGCTACCTGCCCTATCATATGGCGATCGGCGATCTTGAGCTGAGGCGCGGGGCGCGCGCGGCGGCACGGGCGGCGTTTGCGCATGCTTTGACGTTGCCGATGTCGGCGCCGGAGCGCAGACTCGTCGAGACGAAACTCACCCGGGCGAGCGATGCCTGAGCGGATTGTTCTTTCCTTCCAGTCGGAGGTCGTGCGCGGGCATGTCGGCAACAGCGCCGCGCGCTTTGCGATGCAACGCGTCGGCATCGACGTGTGGGCTGTGCCGACGGTGCTGCTCTCGAACCACCCGGGGCACGGGCGGTTTCGCGGCGAGACGACGAGTGCAGAGGCGATCACGGCGCTGATTGATGGGCTGGACTCGCATGGGTGGCTGAAGCGTTGCGACGGCGTGATCTCCGGTTACCTGGGCGCGCCGAAGCAGGCGCGGGCGGTCGCCGACGCGGTGCGGCGGCTCAAAGCCCAGAACGCGCGCGCGCTTTATCTCTGCGATCCGGTGTTCGGCGACGACGACGGGGCTTACGCGCGGCTGGGCGTCGCGGAGTCGATGGCGCGCGATCTGATCCCGCTTGCCGACATCGTGACGCCGAACCGGTTCGAACTTTCGAGCCTGACGTCAAAGAAAATCGATGGCGCCTTGGACGCCGTCGCCGCGGCGCGGGCGTTGGGGAAGGAAGAGACCCTTGTCACCTCAGTGCCTTTCGATCAGAACCGCATCGGCACGGTCGCCGTCACGCGCGACGGCGCTTGGGCGGTCTCCGCGCCGCGGATTGCGCAGGTGCCGAACGGGTCCGGCGATTTGCTTGCAGCGCTCTATCTCGCCGGCCGGCTGGAAGGCCGTGATGTGGCGGCGGCGCTTTCGCTGGCCTGCTCGGCGGTCGACGGCGTGCTCCGGGCGAGCGAGGGCGCGGACGAACTGAGGCTCGTTCACGCACAGGCGGAACTGGCCCGACCGAGCGCCATGCTGGCCGCCCAGCCTGTGCGCTAGATCAATTTCACCGGGCGTTCGTTCGGTGATACTCTCTCTTCGATTTCCGCCGGAGGGTGCCATGATCCGCTTTGCGCGAACCCTGATCGTCGTTGCGTTGGCCGGCCTGCTTGCCGCATGCGTGACGCCGACGCCCTATCAACCGGCGCCGCCGCGCGGGTTCGGCTATTCGGAAGTGCGGCTCGATCAGAACAAGTTCCGCGTCACGTTCCGCGGGAACTCGCTCACGCCGCGCGAAACGGTCGAAGACTACCTGCTCTATCGCGCCGCGGAGCTCACGCTGCAGAATGGATTTTCGCATTTCCTGATCGTCGGGCGCGATACGGAGGCGAAGACGTCCTATCGCTATTGGATCGATTCTTACGGCGGGCGCGGCTGGTTCTATCACGGCTTCCCCGGCTGGTACCGCGATCCGTGGCACCGGCCGTGGGGAAGCTATGACGCGCAGCCGATCACGACCTATACGGCGACGGCGGAGATCATCCTGGTCAAGGGCGCGGTGCAGGACGGCGAAGCGCGCGCGTTCGATGCACAGCAGGTGCTGGTGCAAGTGGGGCCGCGCGTCGTGCGGCCGGAGCAGGTGCAGAGATAGGCTGGGAGCGCGGGCGTCCCGCCCGCTCTTCACAGCGCTTCAAACACAGTCGCCTTTGAAAGTCAGCAAGAGCGGGCGGGACGCCCGCGCTCCCAGACTACGCCGCCTTCTTCAAATGGCGGCTGATCAAGATTTCGGCGATTTGGATCGCGTTCAGCGCGGCGCCCTTGCGGAGATTGTCGGAGACGCACCAGAGGGCGAGGCCGTTTTCGACCGTCGGGTCTTTGCGGATGCGGCTGATGAACGTCGCGTAGTCGCCGACGCATTCGACCGGCGTGACGTAGCCGCCGTCCTCGCGCTTGTCGACGACCATGCAGCCCGGGGCCTCGCGCAGGATATCGCGCGCCTGGTCGGGCGAGAGCGGGCGTTCGAATTCGACGTTGATCGCTTCCGAGTGGCCGACGAAGACGGGCACGCGCACGCAGGTCGCCGTGACCCTGATGTCGGGGTCCAGGATCTTTCGCGTCTCGGCCGCCATCTTCCACTCTTCCTTCGTGAAACCGTCGTCCATGAAGACGTCGATGTGCGGGATGACGTTGAAGGCGATTTGCTTCGTGAACTTCTTCGCTTCGATCGAGTCCGTGACGAAGATCGCGCGGGTTTGGTTGAAGAGTTCGTCCATCGCGTCCTTGCCGGCGCCCGAGACCGACTGATACGTCGACACGACCACGCGCTTGATGCGCGCGACATCGTGCAAGGGTTTCAGCGCCACGACCATCTGCGCGGTCGAGCAGTTCGGGTTCGCGATGATGTTCTTCTTGCCGAACTTTCCGATCGCGGTCGCGTTCACTTCCGGTACGACGAGCGGCACGTCGGGGTCCATGCGCCACTTCGAGGAGTTGTCGATGACGACGGGACCCATCGCGCCGATCTTCGGCGACCATTCGCCGGAGATCGCGCCGCCCGCCGACATGAGGACGATGTCCGTGCCCTTGAAGTCGAAATGTTCGAGCGCTTTGCATTTCAGCGTGTGGTCGCCGTAGGAGACCTCCTTGCCGACGCTCTTGCGCGAGGCGAGGGGCACGACTTCGCTTGCGGGGAATTCGCGCTCGGCCAAGATGTTCAGCATCTCGCGCCCGACATTGCCGGTGGCGCCCACGACTGCGACTTTCCAGGACATTCGGCACTCACTTTCGGTGTTAGAGAAATCTCACACAATGAAACAATGACACAATGGGTTTTCGTTCGCGCGAAGCGCACTCGAATGGCCGACTGCGCGCTAAAGCGCGCGCGTGGCCCCACATTGTGTCATTGTTTCATTGTGTGAAGCCATTCTTCAATTCACGAGTTTGTCGAGGGCGGCCAAGATCGCCGAACCCATTTCGCTTGTACCGATCTGGCGCATGCCCGGTTGCATGATGTCGGGGGTGCGCAGGCCTTGGTCGAGGACGGTTGAGACTGCGCGTTCGACGAGTTCGGCTTCCTTTTTCATGGCGAAGGAATAGCGCAGGCACATCGCGAAGGAGAGGATCATCGCGATCGGGTTTGCCTTGCCTTGGCCGGCGATATCCGGCGCGGAGCCGTGGATCGGTTCGTAGAGTGCGCGCTGTTTTCCGCTCGCGTCGCGGGCGCCGAGCGAGGCGGAGGGCAGCATGCCGATCGAGCCGGTGAGTTGGGCCGCTTCGTCGGAGAGGATGTCGCCGAAGAGATTGTCGGTGACGATGACATCGAATTGCTTCGGATTGCGCACGAGCTGCATCGCGCAGTTGTCGGCGAGAATGTGGGTGAGCTCAACGTCCTTGTACTCGGCGGCGTGGAGTTTCGTGACCTCCTCCTTCCAAAGCAGGCCCGAGGTCATCACGTTGTGCTTTTCGGCGGAGGCGACTTTGTTCCGGCGCAGACGCGCGAGTTCGAACGCGACGCGCGCGATACGGTGGATTTCGTGCGTCGCATAGACTTGCGTGTCGACGGCGCGGCGTTCGCCGTTGGCTAAGTTCGTTATGCCGCGCGGTTCGCCGAAATAGACGCCGCCCGTCAGTTCGCGCACGATCATGATGTCGAGGCCGGAGACGATCTCGGGCTTCAGCGTGGACGATTCTTTCAGCGCGTCGAAGCAGAGTGCGGGACGGAGATTCGCGAACAGGCCGAGGTCCTTGCGCAGGCGGAGCAGGCCCGCCTCCGGACGCTTGTTGTACGGCACGCTTGCGTATTTCGGACCGCCAACGGCGCCGAACAGCACGGCGTCGGCTTCGAGCGCCTTTTTCATCGCCGCCTCGGTCACCGGCGCGCCGTGTTTGTCGTAGGACGCGCCACCGACGAGGTCTTGGGCCGTTTCGAATTTCGTGCGGGACTTGGTGTTGAACCAAGCGATCAAACGCTCGACCTCGACCATCACTTCGGGGCCGATACCGTCGCCGGGGAGGAGGAGAAGGTTTTGTGTCATCGTAGGACCTTGGGGGGATTCAGCCGTGATATTGCACGCAGCATGGCCGTGGTTTAGGGGCCAATTGTCTCACGCTGCGCAACAGTTCGTCTTCCATCCGCTTGCGACGACGCAGGAAGCTTGGCCATAGTGCAGGGCTTTATTGCGGGGAGCGCAACAAATGGTTGGCGTGCGTGCGTTTGCGGCGATCGCGGTGGCGATCTTCTTGGTTTGCGCGGGATCTGCGAATGCCCGAGTGCCGCTGGAGACGTTCGCGGCAAAGCCCGCGATGACCTCGCCGCGCGTTTCGCCGAATGGCGCGCACGTCGCGGTGATCAGCCGCGAGGGCGAAGCGGAAAAGGTTCTGATCTATGACGTGGCATCGCCACAGTCGACGCTCGTCGGCTACGACATGCCGAAGGACGTCGAAGTCGACTGGGTCGATTGGGCGAACGACAACAGGCTGCTGATCGGCTTTTCGAAACCGACGACCGAGCGGTTCCGCGGCGTTACCTACGACACGTCGCAGTCGCGCGTGATCGCGCTCAACCGCGACGGCAGCAATTACAAGGTCCTGTTCCAGACAGCACGCAAGCTGCGTCAGAACTTTGACCTTTCGGGCATTTTGAGCCGGTTGCCGAACGAGCCCGAAACAGTCCTCATGGCGGCAGACGACGGGGATGGGCGCTATAGCGTCTATCGCGTCAATGTCGTCGACGGCAAAGTTCAGATCGTGCTGCGCGGCAACGTCAACACGCGTCAATGGATGGCGGACACGAAAGGCGTGCCGCGCATCCGCTGGGACTTCCGGCCGCGGCGCGACCTCGTCGAGATTTGGGCGCGCAAAGGCGACAGCGAAGACTTCGACAAGATCGCCGAATACGGGACGCGCGAGTTTCCGAACATGCAGATCGTCGGCTTCACGAGCGACGACAATATCGCGATCGCGGTGACGCGGAACGGCGGCGACCGCTTCGGCTTCTTCGAGTACAACATCGCGACGCGTGCGGTCGGCAAGGCGCTCTATCAGCACCCGACCGTCGACGTTGGCGATCCGGTCGGCGGGCCGATCTATGACCCGCAGACCGGGGCGCTGGCCGGCGTGTTCTACGTCGACGACGTTGTGCGCACTCGTTATTTCGACGCGGCGATCGGCGCTGTGCAGTCGAGCCTCGACGCGACGTTTTCGGATGCGGGCGTGGTGCGGCCGACGTCGTGGTCGA
>CAZLRW010000175.1:0-6495 GCA_964561925.1 uncultured Flavobacteriaceae bacterium | reverse complement strand
TTCGGCGGCGCGTGACGAACCGTGCCGGGCGTACCCGACAGGACGACCGGCGTCGCGGGAATACGCGCCGGCGCCTTCAGGCCGGGATAAGAAACCGTCGCAAAGTATGTGGCCGCCGCAACGTGCGGGTCGTCGAGCAGCTGTTGCGGGGACAGGATCGGGCCGGCCGGCACTTTCGCCTCCTCCAACGCCGCAAGCGCCTCGGCGACCGTGCGCGTGGCGCACCAGGCGCGCGTGCGCTCGCTGATGATCTCGCCGTTGTCGCCGCGTGCTTCGTCGGTCGCGAAGCGCTTGTCGGTCAGCCAATGGTCCTCGCCCATCAGCTTCGCCCAGCGCCGGAACAGCGGGTTGCCGTTGACCAGCACCGTGATCCAGCCGTCCTTGCACTTGCAGATGTCGGACGGCCCCGCGGTCTGACCGCGGTTCAGCGTCGCGACGCGGTCCTTCTTGATCACGGCCTGTTCGACCAGCGTCTGGCCGGAGAACGTGACGGCCGTGCGCAGCAGCGCGCCCTCCACATGTTGGCCGAGGCCGGTGCGCTCGCGCGCGAAGAGAGCGGTCATCGTGCCGAAGGCCGCAAGCGACGCGGTCCCGAAATCGACCCACGACGCCGCCGCGCGAACGGGTTGCTCCGGCGTTCCTGACATGTAAACCGCGCCCGACATCGCTTGCGCCACGCCGTCGAATCCAAGGCGCTCTTCGTAAGGCCCGCCCGAACCGAACGCGGAAGCGGTGGTCAGCACGGTGCGCGGGTTCAACGCGTGCACGCTCGACCAATCGAGTCCCAGGTGCCGCAACGTCTGCGGCGGCAGGTTCACGACGACGACGTCCGCCGTTTTGATCAACCGCTTGACCACGTCGCGCCCCTTCGGGTGGGCGGGGTCGAGCGTCAGGCCTTTCTTGTTCCGGTTCATCTGCAGGAACAGCGCACCTTCGCCCGGGTTGCCGTCCGCATCGTGCATCACCGGGATCAGCGTGCGGTCTTCCGAGCCCTCGCGCTTTTCGATGCGGATGACTTCGGCGCCCATGTCGGCGAGCAGCGCCGCGCAATAGGGCCCCGCGATGTAGCGGCCGAAGTCGAGAACGCGAATGCCGTTGAGGGCTTGGGTCATAAACTCACTCGGTTGGTTCGAAGGGAAGTCACCGCGGCGTGCCGCGGCGGCAGCATCCTGCGATGACGTCGAGGCCCGACATCAACGCAACCGCCGAGAAGGGATAGCGCGTATCCGACATGCCGTCGCTGCAGACTTCGTGACGCACGATCAGCGAAAGATCGCCGCCCGGCCGGCCGCTCGCCTTCAGGTGCCAGATGTCGTTGCGGTTCATCGCGCTTTGCGCCCGCGTCAGGTTGAAGAACGCGCGCCGCTCGGCGAACAGAAGCTCCGCGCGCGCGAGGCCCGGCATGACCGCGATCGACCAGAACGGCTCCGTGCCCGAACAATCCAGATAGGCGGGCAGTCCCCACCGGCCCTGGCCGAAGCCGAGGAACCGTCCGTTCACCCAGCCGCGCTTGCGCAAGAAATTCACTTCGACCCATCCGCCCTGCGCCGTGCGGCCGGTCAGCGCGATTCCGGTCGCATTGTGCGGAATCGCGAACACGACGGGCGCCTGCGGATTCGGCTGCAGGCGCATGTTCAACGTGTCGCCCGGGCGCACGTCGAAGACGCTGTAGGCGACGTCGGCGCGCGCTTGCGCCGCGCACACGAGAACGATGAGGAGCAGGATGGCCGTACGCATCGCGGGTTCCTTTCGCTGGGCCAGCTTCGCCTTCGCGCAGGGGGCCGGTCAATCCCGCTTCGCCCCGTGGCCTTCGCCGAAGGGATTTTCTAGTCTGCAGCGCTTCTGCGAGAACCCTCAATGACCTTCACGCTCGATCCGCGACTGGCCCAGGACACCGCCTTCGTCTGCGACTGGCCGCTCTCGGGCCTCTATCGCATGGACGACCGGCGCTACGTCTGGATCGTGCTCGTACCGCGGCGGGCGGAGATGTCGGAACCGTTCGATCTTCCCGCGGCCGATCAGGCGCTGCTTTGGCGAGAGACGATGCACGCGGCGGCGCTGCTGAAGCGCGACACCGGATGCCGCAAGGTCAATGTCGGCGCGCTGGGCAACATCGTCACGCAGCTGCATGTGCACGTCGTGGCGCGCAACGACGGCGACGTCGCGTGGCCGGGTCCGGTCTGGGGCAAGGGCGCCGCCGAACGGTTCGGGACCGACGCGCTTAACCGTGAGGTCGCGCGCCTACGCCATGTCTTTCATCCGCCTACGGATTAACAAGGCGTTACGCCGGCGCTGGCACGGGGTTTGCGAACCTTCCTTCCCGTCATGTATGCGACCCCGGCCACAGGCGACGCACTTCTGCGCCCCACCATTCCGCCCCACGCGGAAGGGGTGGTGTCCGTTCTGCGCCGCGCGGCGGACGAAACGGGGTCGGATTTCAGCTATTTGCTGCGCACCGCAATGCGGGAATCCAGCCTCAATCCGAAAGCTGAGGCGGCAACCTCGTCGGCCACCGGCCTCTTCCAATTCATCGAGCAAACCTGGCTCGGCACGGTCAAACGGCACGGTGCGGAACATGGGCTGAAGACCTACGCCGACGCGATCGAGGTGGGCAGCAACGGCCGGTACAAAGTGACCGATCCGGCGATGCGCCAGGAAATTCTTTCCCTGCGCAAAGACGCCGAAACGGCGGCCTTGATGGCGGGGGAACTGACGAACCAGACCCGCGCGGGCATGGAAGCGGAGCTGGGGCGGGGGGTGTCGGCGGGGGAGCTTTACGTCGCCCACTTCCTGGGGCCGAAGGCGGCGACGAAGCTGATCAAGGCGGCCGAAACGTCGCCGCAAGCCTCCGCGGCAAGCCTGTTCCCGCAGGCAGCCGGGGCGAACCGGTCGATCTTCTACGAGCGCTCGGGGGCGGCGCGCTCGGTCGAGCGGGTGTTGGCGCAGCTGACGTCGAAGCACGGCGACCTGCCGGCGGGGGACACGATGCCTGCGGCGCCGGCTGAGACGGCACTGGCGCAGGGCCCGGCACGCGAACGGCCTGTTGCAGCGCCTGTACCGGCCGAGGCGCCGGGTCCGGTCGCGCTGGCGCTGGCCGGCGAGCGCGTGCGCGTGATGGCGCCGATCATGGTGCAGTTGCTGGCCTCGCTCGATCCGCTGCCTTCGCTTGCGAGCACGCTGTTCAACGAAGAGCCGCAGTTGCGCCGCAGCGCCGCCGACCTGATCTAAGCTCCGGCGGGAGCGATTCGATGACCAACATTCTGCGGCTCTGGTGGCCGCTGCTCGCAGCGATCGCGTTGATCCAACTGGGCAACGGCGTGACCGGCACGCTTGTCAGCGTGACGAGCGAAGTGCGCGCGTTCGGGCCGTGGCTGCAGGGCCTCGTGCTCTCGGCGTTCTACGCGGGCAGCCTGGCGGGCGCATTGGTCGCGCCGCCCGCGATCGAACGCTTCGGCCATGTCGTGAGTCTGGGCGTTTTCGCGGCGTTGCTCGCCGCGGCGACCGCGGGATTTGCAGCCGGCAGCGATCCGGCCGTGTGGGTCGTGCTGCGCCTCGTCGCCGGTGTCGGCATTTCCGGCGTGTTCGTGACGGTCGAGAGCTGGCTCAATCTAGGCACCGCGGACGGATGGCGGGCTCGGGTCTTCGCGATCTACATCCTCGTGCAGCTTGGCGGGCTCGCCGCGGGCCAGCTGCTGTTGAACGCGCGCGACTTTGGGGACGCCGCGCTGTTCCTGAGCGCGGCCGCGTTCTCCCTTCTCGCGGTTCTTTGCCTGAGGTTCGAAACCGTCCGCAATCCGACGTATGAGGCGCCGAAGCGGCTCGCGTTGTGGACGTTGGCGCGGCGCGCGCCTGTCGGCATCGCGGGCGTCGCGCTCGCGGGCTTCGCGTGGGCGGGGATCATGGCGTCGGGCCCTGCGCTCGTCGAGCTCGTCGGGCTCGACGACTTCGCCAAGTCGATGTTCATGGTCCTTGTCGTCGTCAGCGGGATGGCGGCGCAGATCCCGGGCGGCTATGCCGCCGACCACTGGAACCGGCGCCTGGTGCTTGCCGGCCTGGCGGGATTTGCAGGTCTCGCCGCCTTGGTGGGCTTGGGCGGCGATGGGTTTCTCTACGTGTTCGCCTTCGCGTTCGGCGCAGCCACGTTTCCGCTCTACGCCATCGCCGTCGCGCTGACGAACGAAGTGCTGGAGCAGAACCAGCGTACGGCGGCGAGCGCGGCGATGATCGTGTTTTTCCAGGTTGGCGCGATCGTCGCGCCGCCGCTGCTGTCCTACGCGACGGCACTGGGCGGCCCGGCGTTCTATTTCGTCGTGCTGGCGCTGCCGCAGTTCGCGTTCGCGCTGGCCGCGTGGGCTCAGCGGTCCGGCGGCGGCCAGACGCCGCCCCATTCGACATCGCGCGCCGCACGGTAGCTCGCCTTGTCGCTGCGCGTCACGGTCTCGCGCACGAGCCCCGCCTCGGTACACAGGTCGAGATGCACGTGACCCGCGTTCTTCATCGGTTTGCGGACGACGCGCCCGGCGCCGCGCCAGGCGGGCACCCGGCGGGTCAGAACGACATAGGAGAACTTCTCGTCCTCGAAGCCCAGCGCCGCTTGCTTTGCCGCGCGATGCAGCGCCGAGCGGGCAACGCGCACCGGCCGGTGGCACCAGTCGTCCTCGCTCATGGGGCAGGGGCCGTCGTGCGGGCAGGGGGCGGCGGCGTGCCCGCCGGCCGCCAGAACCCGTTCGCGCGCGGCGCGCACGACGGCAAAGCCTGCGGGCGTGCCGGGTTCGATGACGATCAACGCCGCGCGGCTGGCACGCCAGAGCGCGTCGACGGCACCGATGCGCTCGCCCGGATCGAGTTCGCTCAGCGAATAGCAGGCGATCGCGGCATCGTGCGTCCCGGCGTCGCTGCCGATCGTGCCGTGGCGGAAGGTTTGGTGCTGACCGCAAGCCCGGGCGAGCGCCGCGGCGGTCGCACCCCAGCCCGCGTCGCGCTCGAGGCACGTGTAATGTGTCCCCGCATCGAGGATGTCGTGCGCGGCAAGCGATGCGGTGGCAGGACCTGCGCCGGCATCGAGAACGGAACGGATGGCGGGCGCGGCGCGAAGGACGTCGCGCCAAACGGTTTGTGCCACCGCAAAGGTTGCCGGAAACCTAACGGCGAGATAGGCGGCGCGGGTGGCGGGCGACAGCGCGGCCGGTGCGGCGCCGCCGCGATAGGCGCGCGACAGCGATTCGGACGCCGAACGCACCGCGGCGGCGGGCTGGGCCGCGATTTCGCGCGCGACGACGTCGGCCAAGGAAATCGGCAAAGTTGCGATCATAACGGCGCTTTAACCAAGCGGTCTTACCCTCTCTTCCATGTCACCTTCAGATTCGAGCGGCAAGACCGCGGCGCCCCAGGGCCTGCGCTTCCAGGACGTGGAAGCCTTGCTCGCGGATCCGGCGCCGCAGCGGCGCGCCAAGGTGGTGCAGCAGCTTGCGATCGACATCAATGCCGACCGCTTGAGCGAAGGCGAATGGACGCTCGCGCTCGATATTCTACGCACGATGGCCGCCGACGCCGAGACGATCGTGCGTCAGGCGCTGGCCACGTCGCTCCAGCACTCGAAGCATCTGCCGCGCGACGTCGCGCTGGCGCTCGCACGCGACGACGCGGCGGTGGCGCTGCCCGTGCTGTCGAGTTCGCCGGTCTTGACCGACGACGACTTGATCGGCGTTCTCGCCGAAGGCAACGGCACGAAACAAGTCGCGATCGCAAAGCGCCCGGAGGTCAGCACGGTCGTCGCCGCGGCGGTCATCGAAACGGGCAATGCCGCGGCGGTCACGACGCTTGTCGGCAACGAAGGCGCCGTGTTGAACGAAGATTTGCTGAACCGCACGATCGAACGCTACAGCCGCTTCGAGACGGTGAAGGCCGCGATGGTTCACCGCAGCGAATTGCCGGTGACGATTTCCGAGCGTCTGGTCGCGATCGTGTCCGACCGGCTGAAGGTCGTGCTGGCCGCGCGCCACGCGTTGCCCGCCGACGTCGCGGCCGACATTCTGCTCGAAGCGCGCGAGCGCGCGACGGTCGGCTTGCTCACCAAAGGCTCGGCGCAAGACACGCAGGCGCTGGTTGCGCAGTTGCACGCACGCGGGCGCCTGACGCCGTCGCTCGTGCTGCGGGCGCTCTGCATGGGCGACATTCGCTTCACGGAAGACGCGATGGCCGAAATCGCGGGCATCAGTGCCGAGCGGGCGAGCCTCTTGATCCACGACGGCGGACCCTTGGGCTTGAAGGCGATCTACAAGAAGTGCCACTTTCCGGAGACGATGTACCCGGCCTTCCGCGTGGCGGTCGACATGGTGCACGAGACGCAGCTCGACGGCGGGCCGAAGGATCGCGAACGTTTCGCCCGGCGGGTGATCGAACGCATTCTGACCAAGTACCAGCAGATCGAGGCGGCCGACCTCGACTACCTGCTGGCGAAGCTCTCGAAGCTCGAAGCCGCCTGAGCGGCGTTAG
>CAZLRW010000174.1:0-6551 GCA_964561925.1 uncultured Flavobacteriaceae bacterium | reverse complement strand
TATCACCGCGACCGCGGTGAAGACTACACGAAGCTGACGACGACGTTCCTGCAACTGAATATGGAAGCGAACAAACTGATCTGGCCGCTCGCCTGCCGCACGGAAGAGAAGTGGGACGCGCTGATGCCGAAACTCATCGACTGGAACCGAGACGCGACGACGTTCTCCGAATCTCTCGGTATCGCCATCAAGCCCGAGTGAACGCTCAGGCGCGCGCCACCTGATGCAAGGTCTTCAGCGTCGTCAGCAACGCCTTCGCGCCGTCGAGGGGCAGGCAGCTGGGTCCATCGCAGAGCGCCTTGTCGGGATCGGTGTGGAACTCTAGGAACACGCCGTCGGCACCCGCCGCGACAGCCGCCTTCGCTATGATCGAAACGCCTTCGCGCCGCCCGCCCGTTGAGGCGCCCGCCGTGCGCGGATCGGCGCCGGGCAGCTGCACGGCGTGTGTCGCATCGATCGTGACCGGCACGCCCAGCTTCTGCATCTCGCCGATGGCCAACATGTCGACGACAAGGTTGTTGTACCCGAACGAACTGCCGCGCTCGCACAAAACAATGTCGAGTCCGGGCGCCGCTTCGCGCGCCTTCGTGATGATGTTCTTGCAGTCCCACGGCGCCAGGAACTGAGCCTTCTTCACGTGGAGCCAGCCGCCCGCCGCCGCCGTCGCCCGCGCCGCCGCGACGACAAGATCGGTCTGCCTGCAGAGGAACGCCGGAATCTGCACGATGTCGGCGACCGCCGCGACGGGCTCCGCCTGATCGACCTCGTGGATGTCGGTCGCGATCGGCACGTTCAGCGTGCGCTTCACTTCGGCGAGCATGGCAAGGCCCGCCTTCAGGCCCGGCCCGCGATAGCTCTTGATCGAAGAGCGGTTCGCCTTGTCGAAACTCGCCTTGAACACATAAGGAAGCCCAAGCGCCCCTGCCGTTTCTTTCAGGTGCCGCCCCACGGTGAGCGCCAACTCGAGGCTCTCGAGCACGTTCAGCCCGGCGATCACGAAGAGCGGCTGGCCCGCGCCCATCGACAGGTTCCAGCGCTTCAAATGAACGGCGGCCATGACATTTCTCGCGATGTGGGAGAGCGCATGCGTAGCACCAGCGCCGCGCCGGAAGCTAGGGTCGCGCGTTAAGGACAAACCGGCGTCGACAACCGCGAACTTCGGTGCCAGAAATCCGCTGGGAACATGGGTAGGGGCAGAGTATGCGGTTGGTCCTGACACTGAGCGCGTCGCTGATCGCAGCCGGCGCGGCCGGGGCGGCGGAACAGCCGTTGCCCCCGCCGGCCGCCGGTCCGATCTCGGTCGACATGTCGATTGCCGCCGCAAAGGCGGCCGCCCCGTCGGTGCCGTGGAAGGATGAAATCTCGCCCCACACGGGCAGAACGATTTCGATCACAGGCGACGCGGCCTGGACGCTTGAGGGTCACGCTTATCAAGTCCTGCTCCGCCCGATGGCGTACGGCGCAGCCATCCTGTCGTTGAAGGGCACGCACGAAGTTCCCGACGTCGACGCCTGTCGCGCACGGTTCGTCGCGCTCGCGACCCATTTCGATCGCTACTTCGACGCGATGGAGCCGCGCTGGACGATCGGCAGTCAGTTCCCGCAGCAAGGGCGCGCGACGACCGTCACGGCGCAACGTTCGCCTGATGGCAATCTCTTTGTCACGGCGCAGCCGAGCTACGCCGCCGCCGACGAGAATGAACGCAAACCATCGGTTCTGACGGCCGGGCGCAACGCGCGCTTGCAGCAAGTGCTGAGGGAGGATGGATCGGCGGCCTGGGACTTCATCAAATTGCCGACGGCGGACTATCGCTATTCGATCGGCGCCGACGCTTCCTTTCGTCCCGACGACCTCTCGGACAAGCGTGTTTGCAGCATCACCGTGAACGTTCGCTCGCACCCGCCGGGCGTTCCGATGTTCGACACGCTCGATACGACCAAGGTCAAACCAATCGCCTCGCCGTCAGTCGCGACACGCCATCGTTCGATCGACGGCCTGGAATTGCCGCCGGAGGGTCTCTCGTTCGTTTTCCGCTGCGAGGTGAACCGCGCGACCGGACAGCTCCAGGCGTGCTTCATTCCGGATTCGGTCAACGACGGCTCATTGGAGAAACGCGCCGCCAGGGCGCGCCTCAGCGAATATCGCTACGACCCGAAACGCCTCGACCCCGACAACGACGTAACCTTGAAGACGGAAATCACGATCAAGCTTTTGCCCGGCGACCGTAACCCGAAGATGGCCGCCGCCGCTCCCGCGCACCCCGTATGGACGCAGACGGCGTCCGCGTCCGAGCTCTCGCGGCACTATCCCGCGAAGGCCCTCGCCGACGGCATCGAGGCCAGGGTTGTGGCAACGTGCAAGATCGAGCCCGACCTCACGCTCGCATGCGACAGCTTTCAGACCGACCCGCCGGGGCTGACGGTCTTTGAAGATGCGACCAAACGGATACTGTCCAAGTATCGCGCCGCGCCGCGCCTGAAGAACGACGCGCCAGCCGCCGGCGCCGTCGTGAAAGTGCCGCTTCGCTTCGAGTTCGAGAATTGACGCTCAGCCGATCAAGCTCATAACCGCGCCCGCAACCGCACCGATCATCAGCACGAGCACGGCCAACGCCTGGATCATGAAGCCCATCGACCGCTGGTCGGCGGCCTTTATGTAGCCTTCCATGTACATGAAGCGCCCGACGATCCACACGACGCCGACGGCGGCGACGATCCGCGCATCCCAATAGGCGGCCGCCATCCACAGCGTGGGCAGGAAGATCGGCAGCCACTCAAGCGTGTTCATCTGCACGCGGAACGTCCGCTCGAACTCCGGAGCGCCGGTGATGGCGGGCGCCGGAACGTTGTGCTTGGCGCGCGCCGCGCCGACGCGCAATCCCATGTAGAAATAGAGCAACAGTGCGGCCACGGTGACGAGTACGATCCAGGCTGACATGTCGTAATCCCCCTCGGTTTTCGCAGTCGCAACACTCAAGACCGCAGACGGCGCTGGGTGGCGACTCGCAGTGTCATAGGCTAAAGGTCGGGCCAGGGAATTGAAGGGGAAACAAATGGCGGACGTGGCGCGCGCATCTTGGTCGAGCCGATTCGGCTTTCTGATGGCCTGCATCGGTTCATCCGTGGGGTTGGGCAACTTCTGGCGGTTTCCCTACCTCGCCGGCGAGAACGGCGGTGGTGCGTGGGTGCTGGTCTACCTGTTGTGCTGTTTTGTGCTGATCATGCCGCTGCTCATTGCTGAGGTAATGATCGGGCGGCGGGGCAAGCTCTCGGCGATCGGCTCGACCATGAAGGTGGCGCGCGACGAGGGTTCGAGCCGCGCCTGGGGCATCATCGGTCTGATGGGCATCACGGGCGGGTTTCTGGTGCTCTCGTTCTATTCGGTGATCGGTGGCTGGGTGATCGCCTACATTATCGAATCGGCTAACGGCGCCTTCCACCAGAGCACGGCCGAGGCGGTCGGCGCGAAGTTCAGCGGGTTGCTTGCCGACCCCTACAAGCTCGCGTTTTTTCATCTCATTTTCATGCTGATGACGGTGGCGATCGTCGTTGGCGGCGTGAAGCGGGGCTTGGAACTGTTCAACGCGATCTTCATGCCGCTTTTGTTCGTGATGCTCGTCGTGCTGGTCGGCTACGCGTGGGCCGAAGGCGACTTCCAGCGCGGGATGTCCTTCATGTTCACGCCCGAGTGGGACAAACTGACTTGGGAAGGCGCCTTGAAGGCCGTGGGCCAGGCCTTCTTCTCCATCGGCGTGGGTTTCGGCGTCTTCATCACTTACGGTTCGTATCTCGGTCGAAGTACTCGGATTCCGGGTTCCGCCGTGATGATCGCGGGCAGCGATACGCTGGTTGCCATCCTTGCCGGCTGCGCGATCTTTCCGATTGTCTTCATCAACAACTTGGATCCGGGATCCGGTCCCGGGTTGATGTTCAACACGTTGCCGCTCGCATTCGGGAACATGCCTTACGGCGACTTCTTTGCGACGTTCTTCTTCGTTCTGATCCTGTTTGCGGCTCTGACGTCGTCGATCTCGCTGCTCGAACTCCTGGTCGCGCGTACCGAGGATGACGGCGGCGCGGGGCGCGTGATCACGACCGTGCTTGGCGGAATCGCCGCTTGGTTCGTGGGGCTCGGCACCGTCTATTCCTTCAACGACTGGGCGCAGTGGTTCCCGCTTCAGGAATTGGGCGGTCCGTTCGCGGGCAAGACCGTGTTCGACCTCATCGACTATCTGACTTCGAGTGTAATGCTGCCGTTGGGCGGGATCCTGATCGGACTTTTCGCAGGCTGGGTGATGAGCAAAAAGTCCGTGCTCGACGAGTTGCAGATCGCGGATGGCCCGTACTACCGGGTCTTGTGGGCACTCTTCGCGGTCGTTTCGCCGGTCGCGATCGCGGTGGTTCTCGTGGTCAACCTCGGTATCTTCTAGGCGCTTGCTACCGGCAAAGCGGCAATTTCGCGCAAACGGCGGCCTTCCGCCGTTCGCGCCCTTTCGCTATGCAAGCGCCGCAACTCTTCGAGGCCCCATCATGACCGCCATCATCGACATTCGCGGACGCGAGATCCTGGACAGCCGGGGCAATCCGACGGTCGAGGTCGAGGTCGAGTTGGACGACGGCAATATCGGCCGTGCCGCTGTGCCGTCAGGTGCCTCCACGGGCGCGCATGAGGCGGTCGAGAAGCGCGATGGCGGCAAGCGCTATGGCGGCAAGGGCGTCGAGAAGGCGGTCGCGGCCGTCAACGGCGAAATTTTCGAGGCGCTCTCGGGCATGGAAGCCGAGGAGCAGCTGCGCATCGATCGCACGCTGATCGATCTCGACGGCACGCCCAACAAGGGCAGGCTTGGTGCCAACGCGACGCTGGGCGTTTCGCTTGCCGTTGCGCATGCCGCAGCTGCGGCGCGCGGGCAGAGGCTCTTTCGCTATGTCGGCGGGACGCAGGCGCACGTCCTGCCGGTGCCGTTCATGAACATCATCAACGGCGGCGCGCACGCCGACAACCCGATCGACTTTCAGGAGTTCATGATCCTGCCCGTCGGCGCGCCGACGTTCCGCGAAGCGCTGCGCATGGGAACGGAAGTGTTCCACGCCCTGAAGAAGGCGTTGAAGGACGCGGGACACAATACGAATGTCGGCGACGAAGGTGGCTTCGCCCCGAACCTGAAATCGGCCGACGAGGCGCTCGCCTTCATCATGCGCGCGATCGAAGCGGCGGGTTACAAGCCCGGCGACCACGTGAAGCTCGCGCTCGATCCGGCCTCGACCGAGTTCTACAAGGACGGCGTCTATGACTTGGAGGGTGAGGGCAAGAAGCTCGACTCCGGCCAGATGGCCCGCTTCTACGAAGACCTGTGCAAGCGCTACCCGATCGTCTCGATCGAGGACGGCATGGCCGAAGACGATTGGGCGGGGTGGAAAACGCTGACCGACCTCGTCGGCAAGAAAGTGCAACTCGTCGGCGACGATCTGTTCGTAACCAACCCGAAGCGTTTGCGCGAAGGCATCGCGAAGGGCGTCGCCAACGCGATCCTGATCAAGGTGAACCAGATCGGCACGCTGAGCGAAACGCTCGATGCGGTCGAGATCGCGCACAAGGCCGGCTATCGCGCGGTGATGTCGCATCGCTCCGGCGAGACCGAAGACACGACGATCGCCGACCTTGCGGTCGCGACGAACTGCGGGCGCATCAAGACGGGGTCCGCGTCGCGCTCCGATCGCCTCGCGAAGTACAATCAGCTCTTGCGCATCGAAGAGGCGTTGGGCTCGGCCGCGGCATACGCAACGCTCTGAAACGGCTCTCAAGTTAACGCGGCTTAACGCATTCGAACTTGCCCGGCGGAATCCGATATGATTCGATCAGACGCATGGAAGAGACCACGACGCTTCGACGGACCACGCGCGGGCTTGCGTTCCCGCTGATCGTTTCCGCGCTCGTCGTCTACTTCGGCTACTTCGCGATCTACGGCAAGCACGGGCTGGTGAACTGGATCCGGCTCAATCACGCGATCGAGTTGAAGCAGAACGAACTCGCCCGCGTGCGATCGGAAAGGATCGCACTCGAACATCGGGTCCGGCTGCTGCGCCCGGAAAGCGTCGATCCGGACCTGCTCGAGGAGCAGGCGCGCGCCCGTTTGGGTTTGAGCGAGCCGGACGAAGTCGTGATCATGAAGGACAAACGCTAGGGCTGTTGCAGTGCAGCACCGGCGGATCGGGCGCCGAACTTGCGCCCCCGCCTGACGGACGCTACACGAAGCCCCGCAGGACCAATTTTTTCGGCGATCAAAGACCACACATGGCCAAGGCCGAAGCGGCAAGCCGCGCCTCGTCTCCCGCAAAGACGAAACCGAACAAGGACGAGCTGCTTCGCTATTACCGCGACATGCTGCTCATCCGCCGCTTCGAGGAGAAGGCGGGTCAGCTTTACGGCATGGGTCTGATCGGCGGTTTCTGCCATCTCTATATCGGCCAGGAAGCGGTCGTCGTCGGCATGCAGGCGGCGATCGGCGAGGGCGATCAGGTCATCACCGCCTATCGCGACCACGGCCATATGCT
>CAZLRW010000173.1:0-6578 GCA_964561925.1 uncultured Flavobacteriaceae bacterium | reverse complement strand
GCGGGGCCTGCGCGTGCGCGACCTGCCACGTCTATGTCGAGAACGGTTGGATGGAGAGGCTTGCGCCGATGAACGAGCTCGAGCGCGACATGCTCGACTTCGCGTTCGACGTGAAGGACAACAGCCGCCTGGCCTGCCAGATCAAGGTGTCGCCGGCGCTTGAGGGGCTCGTCGTCCGCACGCCGGCGCGCCAGTACTGAGTTTCAGTCGCAGGCGATCACATCCCGCACGCCCATTGATCTGCGTCAAAACGGAAGGCTGACGCCTGCGTCATTCTTCGTGGCGTAACCTGCATCGACGGAGGATGACGATGGCAGCACAAGCGGCCGGCAGAGTGGTGAAGAAGGGCAAATGGGAAGTCACCATGACGCCCGACGATCTCTATCGCAATCCGATGGATATCGCGTGGTCGTTCGACTACCTGTTCGGCAAGGGCAAGGTCGAAGACCTCTACAAGCGCGCGAAGCAGAACCAGTGGGACGCGGACGAAACGCTGCCCTGGGACACGAAGGTCGACCCGTCGAGCCCGCTGATCGCGGACCGTTCGTCCGTGTACCACAAGATGCCGTTCTTCAACAAACTGTCGAAGTCGCAGCGCGAGACGTTCACCGCGCATTCGACGGCGCAGTTGCTGTCGCAGTTCCTGCACGGCGAGCAGGGCGCGCTGATGACGGCGGCGTGCGTCACGCACTCCGTCCCCGACACGAACGCGAAGCTTTATGCGGCGACGCAGACGATGGACGAGGCGCGGCACGTCGAGGTCTATGCGAAGTACTGCGAAAAGATCGCCATGGTCTATCCGATGACGCCGTGGCTCAAGATGCTGATCGACGCAACGTTGAAGTCCGATCGCTACGAGAAGGTCATGATCGGCATGAACATGATCGTCGAGGGGCTCGCGCTCGGCGCGTTCAACAACATGTATCACGCGACGCAATGCCCGCTGTTGAAGCAGCTGACCTTCAACGTGATGCGCGACGAGTCGCGGCACGTGTCGTTCGGGCATGTGTTCTTGGGGCCCGTCATCAAGAAGCTCGACGAGGCGGCACGCGAGGAGCTCGCGGATTTCGCATTCAACGCGATCTATCTGATCGTGCAAGGCACGCAGGTCGGCGGTGGTCAAACGCTGGCCAGCCGCGCGGACCCCGGCTTTATGGAGGTGCTGAAGAATTCCGAGATCGATCCCGACGACTTCTTCAAGGGTCTGGAAGAAGCCGCCGACATGGGCGTCATGACGCAACTGCCGCCCGGGCAGATCCACTCGCTCGACGATCTGATGCTGCCCGCGATCGCCCGCGTCGGCTTGATCACGCCGCGCGTGCGCAAGAAATACGAAGAGGCCGGGATCAAGGTCTCCGAAGACATGCGCATCCTCCACCAGATGGAGGGTGGCGCGCCGAACATCGAAGCCGCGGCAGAATAGGCGCTTCGACGACAACTGCCGGGCTGGTCGTTCCCTCCGACCGGCCCGGCGGTTCTTTCATTTCAGGGATAGGCGCACGCCCCATGACAAACCTGACCCGCGATCGGATCGAGGCCTCGCCCGGCTTCTTCAAGGCGCTGGTCGACGGCGTGCCGGAGGCGATCGTCGCGGCAACGCCGGACGGCACGATCACCTATTTCAACGCGGCCTCGGAGCGCCTGCTCGGCTACAGCCAGACCGAAGTCATCGGGCGCAACATCGCGATGCTGGTGCCGCAGCAGCCGGACCGGCGCGCGGACGCGATGAAGTGGCTGGAGCGCTGGGCGCACGAGCCGGACGAGACGCAGTCGCGCTTCCTCGACCTGATCGCGCAGACGAAGGCGGGCAAGCAGATGCCCGTCGACGTGCGCGTGGTCGAACGCAAGATCGAAGGCGAGCGGCGCTATCTGATCACGGTGCGCGACAACACGGCGCGGCGGCAGGAACAGGCCGCGTTCAAGGAAGCGCACCTGAAAGCCTCGCGCATCTTGCAAATCGCCGAGGACGGCATCGTATCGACCGATGCGACGCAGACGATCACGTTCTTCAATCTGAAGGCCGAGCAGATTTTCGGCTATCGCGCGGAAGAGGTTTTGGGGCGGCAACTCTCAACCCTGCTGCCAGAGCGCTACCGCTATCGCCATCGCGAGGAGGTGGCGCGCTTCGGCGCCGGCAAGATCGCCTCGCGACAGATGAACGAGCGCGGCCATGTCGTGGGCTTGCGCAAAGACGGCGAGGAGTTTCCGATCGAGGTCGCGATCACGAAAGTCTCCGTCGGCGGGGCGCTGACTTACACGGCGCATCTGCGCGACATCACGCAGAGGAAGCGCCAGGAAGAGAAGCTGCGCGAAAGCGAACGGCGGTTCCGCGCGATCTTCGACCATGCGTTCGAGGCGATGGGGCTGCTTGCGCCCGACGGCACGGTGCTCGAGATCAACCGCGCCGGGCGGTTGATGACGGAGGGGCAATCACAGCTTGTCGGCCTGCCGTTATGGGATTTGCCGTGGGCGGGAAGCGATCTGGAGCCGGACGACAGCGCGCGCCAGCGGCTGAAAGCGGCGATCGCCCAGGCCGCGCGCGGCGAACGCGTGCGCTACACGGCCGACCTTCGCCGGGGCGAGGGCGACGTGCGCAAGATCGACATCTCGCTCACGCCCGTAAAAGACGAGCTTGGCCACGTCATCTACATCGTGCCCGAAGGGCGCGATGTGACTTAAAGGAATTGGTCGGGGCGGCGTGATTTGAACACGCGACCCTCTGCTCCCAAAGCAGATGCGCTACCAGACTGCGCTACGCCCCGATCTCAAGGTGAGGGGGGTGGAGATAGAGCCATTGCGGGCGCGCTGCAAGGCCGAGGGGGGCTCAAGAACGTGACCGCCGTACGTGGCGCCGCCGATTTCAGCCGTTAAGGTTCGCCACACATCGGGAGGCGGGGCGATGAGGGCGGTTTGGCGTTTCGTTTGGCGCTTCGGCGCGGTTCTGCTCGCCGCTTTGGCGCTCGCGGTCGTCTTCAACGCCTCGTTCTGGTCGTCTTATGAAGCGCCGACGACGCTGCTCGCCCATCGCGGCCTCGCACAGACCTATCATCGCGACGGCTTGACGAACGACACCTGCACCGCAACGCGCATCTATCCGCCCGAACACCCCTACCTCGAGAACACGATCGCCTCGATGCAAGCGGCGTTCGCCGCCGGGGCCGACATCGTGGAGTTCGACGTGCACCCCACGACCGACGGCGCGTTCGCCGTCTTCCACGATTGGACGGTCGACTGCCGCACGGAAGGCAACGGCGTCACGCGCAAGCACACGCTCGCCGAACTGAAGGCGCTCGACATCGGCTACGGCTACACCGCCGACGGCGGCAAGACGTTTCCGTTCCGCGGCAAAGGCGTCGGCCTAATGCCCTCGCTCGACGAGGTGCTCGCCGCCTTCCCCGACCGCCGCTTCCTCATCAACGTCAAAAGCAACGATCCGCGCGAAGGCGAGAAGCTTGCCGAGCGCTTGCTGCAACTACCGCCGGAGCATCGCGCACGCCTCATGTCCTACGGCGGCGACCGGCCGATGGCCGAACTGCGCAAGCGCATACCCGGTATGCGGACGACGTCGCGCAAGCAGGTGATGGCGTGCGGCACGCGCTATCTCGCGCTCGGATGGAGCGGGCACGTGCCGGAAGCCTGCCGCAACACGATCATGATGGTGCCGGTGAACGCGGGATGGCTGATCTGGGGCTGGCCGAACCGCTTCTTCGAGCGCATGCACGGCGCCGGAAGTGAGGTCTTCGTCACCGGCCCTTACGGCCCCGGCGAGGTCGGAACCTCGGGCATCGACAGCAAAGCCGACGTCGCACGCCTTCCGGAGAACTTCACCGGCGGCATCTGGACGAACCGCATCGACCGCATCGCGCCGCTCGTGCGCGAGCGGAGTCGCTAGCGCGGCCTTGCACGCGTTCGTTCATTCGGCGGGGAAGATCGGATGGCGCACGCGGTCGCCCACGTTGATGCCGAGCTTCGCGGCGCCGCCGCCTTTGATCTCGAACACGCCGCGCACGACGCCGCCCGACGGGATCGGCTCAAGGCTCAACGGTGTGGTGCGCGCCGCGATCTTGATGATGCGCCCGTCCGTCCCGATGAAGATGATGTCGAGCGGGATCAGCGTGTTCTTCATCCAGAACGACACCTCTTGCGGCGGGTCGTAGTCGAACAGCATCCCCGCATCCGCGGCCAGCGACTTGCGGAACATGAGCCCGCGGTTCCGGTCCGCCTCTTCGCGCACCACTTCGACGGTGAAGCGGCGCTCGCCCTTCGCGGTCAGGACCGACAAGGCCTCGCTCTTGGGCGGCGCCGCGGAAGCGGCCGCGCTCGTCGCGGCAGGAAGCAGACAAAGAACGGCGATAAGAAGAATACGCATGGGCGCAACCATATCAGCCGCCGCGTCCGAAACAAAAAAGGGCGCCTCGCGGGGGCGCCCCATTTGACTTGGCGAACGTCGATGTGTTCAGTGTTCGAAGTCCGCGGGCGGCACGATCCCGGCGACGAGGTGGAGATCCACCGCCATCAGCCCGTTGCCGCCCTTGGCCACCCTGACCAGCACCCGCTGGTTCTGGCGCAGCTCGCGAATATTGCAGCGGCGCAAAGTATCCATGTGGACGAAAATGTCGGGGCCGCCGCCGACGGCAACCACGAACCCGTAGCCCTTCGGCCGCGAGAACCACTTGCACTGCGCCTCGATTGCCGGTCCCATCGCTTCCGGCATCACGATGTCGCGCGTGCGCGCCGTCCGTTTCGCGCTCTGCGCATGTCCGTTCACGGGCGCAGCCGTGTTGTTGTCGACGCTGTGCAGTTTGCGCGCTTGCAGACCGCGCACCTTTTGAATGACGTCGCACTCCACCGTCGCGCCTTCTTGCAGCACGACCGTCGAACCGAAATCTTGGATCACCGAACGATGGATGAGGACGTCCCCGTCGACCTCGTCCGAAACGATGAAACCGAAACCCTTAACCGGATCGAACCACTTCACTCTGCCCTTAACGCGGATACCCCCATTCTCCGGCGGTTCTGTCATGATGGTGTCCAACTGACCGCTCTCCTTGCCTTCGACTGACTCGCTCGCTCAATTGCAACGTGTCACGATTGCACTTTACACAAATCTGTCGCCAACGGAAGGTTGCGAGGGAATCAATTTCGTAAACACGCCCGCGACAGGCGACTTTAGGTGTGGATGACAAGCACCTGTTGCGTGGTGCGCGTGCGCACACACAACCTGCTCTCGCGCCGCCGCCGCAATTTTGCCATCAGTGTTGACGCGCGCGGGGCGCCGGCCGTGAGATAAAGCACCAAGGGGCGAAGGCGGGTTCGAAGATGGACATGACGGGCGAATACAAGATCAAGGCGCCGCGTGATCGCGTGTGGGCGGCGCTCAACGATCCCGACGTGCTGCGCCAAGCGATCCCCGGCTGCGAGGAACTTAACAAACTCTCCGACACCGAACTTGAAGCCGCCGCGAGAGCGAAGATCGGCCCGGTGAGCGCACGCTTCAAAGGCAAGGTCACGCTGTCGGATCTCAATCCGCCCGAGAGCTACACGTTAACGGGCGAAGGCTCGGGCGGTGCGGCGGGCTTCGCGAAAGGCGAAGCGAAGGTCCACCTGACCGAAGACGGCGACGCGACGGTGTTGCGCTACACGGTCAAGGCCACGATCGGCGGCAAGCTCGCGCAGATGGGTCAGCGTCTCGTCGACGGTGCCGCGAAGAAGATGGCCGACGATTTCTTCGACAAGTTCGCCGACCTCGCAGGCGGCAAAGTGGCACCGCCCGCGGTCGAGGCCAAAGCGACGCCGACGCCGCCCCCGGCGAACGACAACCGCCAGTCGAGCGTCTTCGAACCGCCGGCCTGGCTGCCTGCCGTCATCATTGCACTCGCAATCATCGGCGTTGTGGTCGTGTTCCTGTTCCAACCCTAGGGCGCGGTTGACGCTCGCCCGTCCGGCGTGAAAACGTGCGCCCCGCCCGCGCTCGCGCACACTCTATATACGCCAAGGGAGAGACTCCGATGCCCTCCGTCGCCATGACCGTGAACGGCAAGGCCGTCAGCGGTGAGGTCGAAACACGCACGCTGCTCGTCCATTTCCTGCGTGAGAATTTGCGCCTGACCGGCACGCATGTCGGCTGCGACACCAGCCAATGCGGCGCCTGCGTCGTGCACGTGAACGGCAAAGCGGTGAAGTCGTGTACGATGCTCGCCGTCCAGGCCGAAGGCGCGCAGGTGACCACGATCGAGGGTCTGGCGAAGGACGGCAAGCTCCACCCGGTCCAGGCCGCCTTTAAGGAACACCACGGCCTGCAATGCGGCTTCTGCACGCCGGGCATGATCATGACGGCGGTCGACATGATCCGCCGCATCCCGAACCTCGACGAAAAGACGATCCGCGCGGAACTTGAAGGCAATCTCTGCCGCTGCACCGGCTATCAGAACATCGTCAAGGCGATCGACGCGGCAGCGAAAGAGATGAAGGGGGCACACGCATGACCGCTTCCATCATTGGGGCCGCGGTTAAGCGGAAAGAAGACCACCGCTTCATCACCGGCCAAGGCCGCTACACCGACGACATCAACCGCCACG
>CAZLRW010000172.1:0-6746 GCA_964561925.1 uncultured Flavobacteriaceae bacterium | reverse complement strand
ATAAGGCGCTCGGGTACCGGTCGAACGCGAGCGGGGTTTGGGTCAGCTGAACACGGAGCTGGTGGTCGGTTACATTTCCTGGCTCACGCGCAGGGCGTCGCTGGTCAGTTGTCGCTCGCCGGTGAAGTGCAGGTAGGCGTGGGAGATGAAGCCGGCGGCTACGACGTAACCCATCAGCGCCGAAGCCACGCCGACGGCGAACACGGTGAGGCCGGGGCCGGACGTCCAGATTTCATCCCCTCCTGCTGTCAGGACTCTGTCGACGATGTTCTCGACAAAGTTGAACGGGACGGCGCACAAGAATGCACCCCAGAACAGGCGCCAGGAATTCCCACGAGTGAGCGCCCAGGCGCGCGCGAGCGTCATGGAGCGATCGCCAACCGCGGTCGCCGGCAGCACAAGGCTGAGCCGCATGATCACGAGCGTGACGGCAAACGCGCCGACGAAAATGGCGATGACCGACACCGCCTTGGTAGCATCGCTATCGACCGACAAATTCAACGCGCTTGCCGCAGCAAAACCAAAGAGCAGCAATGGCAGCATGGGCAACGCAAACACCGCCACCAGCCAGAAGCCGTAGACGACCGCCGCACCCAAGCCGGTCGGAAAGGGTGACGTCGGTTCGGCTTCCTGGATGATCAACCGGTGCCATGCGACGATCAGAGACGCGACGCCCAAAAGAGCGAGGGCGATCGTGGGCGTCATGAGGAGGGCGCCTGCCGCCTCGTCGGGCCAGGTCCTTATTGCCGGAAGGGTGTCGGCAAGGTGGGGGCCAGCCGCGATTGCGGCGACGAATGTCGCAAAGACAAGGGCGCTCCAGGCCGCAACAATGACGAAGAACGTTCCGAAGTTACGAAACAGTGCGCCGTAGGCATCGCCAACCGTTTGAGCGATAGGCAGAGGCCCAACGTCTGTCATGACAAATCTCCCCTGAGAGACGTCATTCTTCGACGGTCCCCGCTTGAAATGAAGTGCTGGGGCGCAACATCGTGCCAAAAACCAATGCCGACGCGTTAAGTTAATTGGCTTCTCAGGTGAAATGCACCGCCGGCGATTGGTGGTGCGGGTCGTCGCGCATGAAGTGAAGATAGGCGTAGGCGATGAAGGCGCACCACGTGACTTCGTTCAACAGAGCGAGCAACGCAAAGGGCAGGTCGAGCAGTGCTAAAGGGGTTGGCTCGGTGTCGATTCCTGCGGTCAGCGTGTCCAATGCGATGAACGCGATGAAAAACGGTAGATCGCACGCGAGAGTTCCGAAGAACAACGGCCGCCAGCTGCCGGCGGCTTGTCTCCACGCACCGAGGAGCGTCAGGCGTCCTCTTGCGACCGCGCTCGATGCCAATGCAAGGCACGCACCGCCGATCGCTGCAAGACACGCCGAAGCTGTGACGTTGACGATAATGGTTGCGGTCTCGACGTCAACTTGACCACCGGCGATGAGCCAGCGTCCGGTCAGCATCGCGACCAGCGAGGCCGTTGCGCTGACGAGAAACCAACGAAGTCCGTACCCCGCGGTGTCCGCGACATCGAGCGGGAAAAGTCGCCGGAGGGGTTCGCCGAGAATGATCCACCGGAATGTGGCGATGCCCAGAAAGATTGAAGCCACGTCAACAACACCCCAGTGTACGAACGATCGGATCAGGTCGCGCGTCGCGCTCATTGAAGCGCCCGTCTCGAGGCTCAGGCCCAGCACGACGGCTTCGGGCACGATCCAGACAGTCGCCGTGCCTGCGACCGACCAGAAAAGAAGGAGGGGCACGAAGCGCGGCATCCCGAAGGCCAGGCTGAGATAGGCGTTGGCGACCGCCCGCCAGGCGTCGAATCGCGGGATGGGGCCGGGCGGGTTTGCGGGTTCGGTCACACCTGAAGATTTATCAATCTGACCGCGCGCTTGCACCGCCTTGTCAGCGCCCTATTTTTTTCGTTGAAGACGGCTCCAGTGAGGGCTTGGGACGTTCAAGGGAATAGCAACGCAAATGCGCAACTTCGTTCTTTCGGTGGCGGCGGCGGGCTTGGCCGCCGGGTTGGCGATCTTTCCGGCCGCGGCACAGAACCGCGCCGTGCCGGGGACCAGCCAGCAGATGCAGCTGTCGTTTGCGCCGGTCGTGCGCAAGACGGCGCCTGCGGTCGTGAACATCTACACCAAGCGACAGATGCGAAATCCGTTCGCGGACGATCCCTTGTTTCGCCGCTTCTTCGGGGCGCCGCGGGGCGGCGGGCGGACGACGACGTCGCTGGGCTCCGGCGTGATCGTGCGCGGCGACGGCGTGATCGTGACGAACAACCACGTGGTGGACGGCGCGGATGAGATCGTGGTCGTGCTGGCCGACCGGCGCGAGTTCGAGGCGAAGGTGCTGCTCGCGGACGAGCGCACGGATCTGGCGGTGCTGCGCGTCAGTACCGGCGGCAGGCCGCTGCCGACGATCGCGTTCCACGACAGCGATGCGGCCGAGGTCGGCGATTTGGTTCTTGCGATCGGCAACCCGTTCGGCGTCGGCCAGACAGTGACGAGCGGCATCATCTCCGCGCTCGCGCGCACGCGCGCCGGTATCTCGGACCATCAGTTCTTCATTCAAACGGATGCGGCGATCAACCCGGGCAATTCGGGCGGCGCGCTGGTCACGGTCGGCGGCGCGCTGATCGGGATTCCGACGGCGATCTACTCGCGCTCGGGCGGCAGTATCGGTATCGGCTTCGCCATACCGTCCAACATGGTCAAGACGGTGGTCGCGACCGCGCTCGGCGGCGCGAAGACCGTGACGCGGCCTTGGCTCGGGCTCGACACGCAAATCGTGGACGCCGACATCGCGCAGTCGCTAAGGCTCGAGCGGCCTGTCGGCGTCGTCGTCACCGATGTGGCACCGGGCAGCCCCGCGGCGCAGGCCGGGCTCGACGAGGGCGACGTGATCACGAAGGTCGACGACTTCGAAGTGAACGATCCGCAGTCGCTCGAGTATCGCGCGGCGACGAAGGGCGTCGGCGGGACGGTGATGGTGAACTACCTCCGTGACGGGCAAGCGCGCACGACGACGCTGCGTCTCGCGCGCGAGCCCGAAGATGCGCCGCGCAGCAGGCTCGAGATCGAAGGAAAGAACCCCTTGCAGGGCGCGGTCGTCACGAACCTGACGCCGGCGATGGCCGACGATCTGGGCGTCGAGGCCGATGCCGGCGTGCTGATCACGGACCTGCCGCGGAACTCTCTGGCGGCGCGTTACGGATTCGTGCCGGGCGACCTGATCGTCAGCATCAACGGCCGGCGCGTGACCTCCGTCAACGCGCTGAGAGAGGCGCTGAAGAACGGCAAGGGCGGCTGGCGCGTGACCGCCGTGGGCCCCAGAGGCACGAAGACGATCTCGATCCGCTAGCTTGCCTCGCCTATAGTGGCGGCATGTCGCTGTTCGAAGCCGCCAGTCTTGACGAGGGCGCGGGCCCGCGCCCTCTCGCCGACCGTTTGCGTCCGAAGTCGTTGAGAGAGGTGATCGGGCAGGATCATTTGCTCGGTCCCGACGGGCCGGTCGGGCGGATGCTGGCCGCCAAGCGGCTGTCGTCGATGATCTTGTGGGGGCCGCCAGGTACGGGAAAGACGACGATCGCGCGGCTGCTCAGCCAAGGTTTGAACCTCCATTTCGAGCAGATCTCGGCGATCTTTTCCGGCGTGGCGGAGTTGCGCAAAGTGTTCGACATGGCGCGGGCTCGGCGGGCGCAGGGCAAGGGCACACTGCTCTTCGTCGACGAGATCCACCGCTTCAACCGGGCGCAGCAGGATTCGTTCCTGCCGGTGATGGAGGACGGCACGGTCATCCTGGTCGGCGCGACGACGGAGAACCCGAGCTTCGAGCTGAACGCCGCCGTTCTGTCGCGTGCGCAAGTGTTGGTGCTCAATCGACTGACGACGGATCATCTCGAGCAATTGCTGCAGCGCGCGGAGAAGCACATCGGCGATCCGTTGCCGCTCGACGCCGACGCGCGTACGGCGCTGAAGGCGATGGCTGACGGCGACGGCCGCTTCCTGCTCAACCTCGTCGAGGAAATACAAGCGCAAACGCCGACGAAGCCGCTGACGACCGCCGATCTCGCGCGGTCGGTGCAGAAGCGCGCGCCGATTTACGACAAGGGGCGGGAAGGGCACTACAACCTGATCAGCGCGCTGCACAAGTCGGTGCGCGGTTCGGACCCCGACGCGGCGCTCTATTGGCTCGCGCGCATGTTCTCGGGCGGCGAAGACCCGCTCTACATTGCGCGGCGCGTCGTGCGCATGGCGGTGGAGGACATCGGCCTTGCCGACCCGCGGGCACTGACGCTTTCGATCGCCGCGAAGGACGCGTACGACTTTCTGGGATCGCCCGAAGGCGAACTCGCGATCGCGCAAGCGGTCATTTTCCTCGCGAGCGCACCGAAGTCGAACGCCGCCTACGCCGCGTTCGGCGCAGCGAAGGCGGCCGCCGAACAAACCGGTTCGCTCAATCCGCCGATGCACATTCTGAACGCGCCGACGCGGTTGATGAAGGATTTGGGCTACGGCAAGAACTACGTCTACGACCCCGATACGCCTGAAGGTTTTTCGGGCCAGAACTATTTCCCGGACGAGATGCCGCGCGCCACGTTCTACGAGCCGACGGAGTATGGCTTGGAGAAGGAAATCAAAGCGCGTCTCGATCGCTGGGCGAAGCTGCGCGAGCAGTCGAAGCGATAAGATGCGCAACCGAAACACCGCGCGCGCCGTCATGCTCGATCCGGCGAACCGCGTGCTGCTGTTCGAGTTCCACATCCCGGCCGGCATGATGCAGCCCGAGCCGCGCCGCTTTTGGGCGACGCCGGGCGGGGAGATCGAGCCGGGCGAAGACGTGCGCGATGCGCTCGTTCGCGAGGTGCGCGAAGAGACGGGCATCGTCGACTTCGAAGCGGGGCCCGAACTCTGGTACGGCTCGAACGAACTGACGTTCAACGGGGAGCGCTTCAAGACGCTGGAACGCTTCTTCCTCGTCCGCAGCCCGACGACCACGTTGTACACGGGCGCGATGACCAGCCTCGAGCGGGAGATCATGCGCGCCCACCGCTGGTGGACCGTGCCGGAACTCCACGGCACGTCCGAAACGATCTTTCCGCCGCGGTTTGGTTACTTGGTCGAGCGTTATCTGAGCCGCGGCACGACGGCGCCGGAAGAGATCCCGCTTTGAAGCGCCCGGCCGTCGTGCGATATCCGGCGCCATGGGTACGGTTTTCGCTATCGGCTTGGGCGGCGCCATCGGTGCGCTTGCCCGCTACGTCGTCTCAAGTCAGATCACACATCTGATTGGGCCGGGATTTCCGTGGGGCATCCTGATCGTCAACGTGCTCGGCTGCTTTGCGATGGGCCTGATCGTGGAGCTCTCGGCGTTGCGTTGGAGCTTGACGCCCGAGTTGCGGGCGTTTCTGACGACGGGCGTGTTGGGCGGCTTCACGACGTTCTCCGCCTTCGCGCTCGACACGGCGCTCTTGAGCGAACGCGGGGACATGATCGCGACCATGCTCTATGTGGTGGGCTCGGTTGCGGGATCGGTTGCGGCCTTGTTCGTCGGCCTCTACGTCGTGCGGGCGTTTGCATCATGACGGGCGTCGTTCAGCGGAGGATCAAGCCGGAAGAGGACGGGCTTCGCCTCGACCGCTGGTTCAACCGGCACTATCCGCAACTGACGCATGGGCGGCTGGAGAAGCTGTTGCGCACGGGTCAAGTTCGCCTTGACGGGGCGCGCGCGAAGGCGGGCCAGCGCGTCGAGCAGGGGCAGACGGTGCGCGTGCCGCCGCTGCCCGTTTCCGCGCCCGAGGTGCAGGCCGAAAAGCCCAAACCGAAGATCAACGCGAAGGACCGCGCGTTCGTCGAGAGCTTGGTGCTCCATCGCGACCGGGACGTGATCGTGTTGAACAAGCCCGCGGGGCTTGCCGTGCAAGGCGGCACGAAGACGGAGCGGCACCTCGACGGCTTGCTGCCGGCGCTGGCGGAGGCGGGGCAAGACCGGCCGCGGCTCGTCCACCGGCTCGACCGCGACACGTCGGGCGTGATGGTCGTGGCTGCGAACGCGCGCGCGGCTGCGGCCCTGGCGCAGGCGTTCCGCCGGCGCGACACGCGCAAGGTTTATTGGGCGCTGACGACGGGCGTGCCGACGCCGCGGCGGGGCCAGATCGACGGCGCGCTGATCAAGCGCGCGGCGGCCGACGGGCGTGAGCGGATGCGGATCGCCGAAGAAGGCGACGAGGACGACGCGAAGAACGCCGTGACGCTGTTCGACGTGCTGGAACACGTGACCACGATGGCGTGGGTCGCGCTGATGCCGCTGACCGGGCGCACGCACCAGCTGCGCGCACACATGGCCGCGATCGAAACGCCGATCGTGGGCGACGGCAAGTACGGCAAAGAGCCAGCGCGTTCGCACGGCGAGATTCCGCGCAAGCTGATGCTGCACGCGCGTTCGCTGCGCATCCGGCATCCGAACGGCACGTGGCTCGATGTCCGCGCACCGCTTCCGCCGCACATGGCGAAGGTCTGGGACATGTTCGGGTTCGACAAGGATGACCGGCGCGATCCGTTCGAGAATTTCGAGCCGGACAAGCAGACACCCGCCGGCGTCGCCGAATACCGGCCGAACGATCGCAAGCGCGACGGCGCGCATAAGGACAAGCAGCACCACGCCCGGCGCGGAAAGGACCGCGGCCGGCGCGGGAGGTGACGCATGGCAAAACGCCCGCCGTTCATTCGGCATTGGTCGGAG
>CAZLRW010000171.1:0-6883 GCA_964561925.1 uncultured Flavobacteriaceae bacterium | reverse complement strand
CTACTATGAAGGCATCGACAAGCGCGTGCCGAACCATGGCGAGGATCTGGCGCGGCTCAAGCGCAATCAGATTTTGATCGACGGCGGGCCGTCGTCCGGCCTCTTGCTGCAGATCTTCACGCAGAACGCGATCGGGCCGATCTTCTTCGAAATCATCCAGCGCAAAGGCAACGACGGTTTCGGCGAAGGCAATTTCCAGGCGCTGTTCGAATCGATCGAGCTCGACCAAATCCGGCGCGGAGTCTTGAAAGCATGAGCAAGAACTGGATCAGCTTCCCGCGCATCGAAGGGCATGCGTCGCGTCAGGCGCATGCCGATCTGCCCGAGGGCACGTATGAGCGCGAGATTGGGCGCGAGGGCTTCTTCGGGCCGGCGACGCACATGTACCACAAGCACATGCCGACGGCGTGGTCGTCGTTTACGGGGCCGCTTCGGCCGCGCGCCTATGATGCGATGAAGTTCTCAGGGTTTTCGCCCAGTCCGTGGTCGGCGAAGGCGCTGCTGGGCAACGCGCGCACGCGCATCCGCGTGTGGCGGCTGACGGAGACGATGCACGAACTCGCGCGCAACGGCGACGGCGACGAGCTGTTGTTCGTGCATGCGGGGTCGGGCGATCTCTTCTGCGACTTCGGACACATGACGTTCGGCGACGGCGACTACATCGTTCTGCCGCGCAACACGATGTGGCGGATCGAGCCGCGGGAGGATTGCACGCTGCTCATGATCGAGGCGACGGACAGCGCCTATCGGCTGCCCGATCGCGGCATGCTGGGCGAACACGCGCAGTTCGATCCGGCGGTGCTCGAGACGCCGAAGATCAACCACCGTTTCCTGATGCAGCAGAGCGACAGCGAGTGGAAGGTCGTGCTGAAGCGGCGGGGCCAACTCTCGACGATCACTTATCCGTTCAATCCGCTCGACGCACAAGGGTGGAAGGGGACGGTCGCGCCGGTGAAGTTGAACTGGCGCGACATCCGCCCGATCGTGAGCCACCGCTATCACTTGCCGCCGTCGGTGCACACTACGTTCCTGGCCGACCGCTTCGTCGTGTGCACGTTCGTGCCGCGGCCGATCGAAAGCGATCCGGGCGCGCTCAAGGTGCCGTTCTTTCACAACAACGACGATTATGACGAGGTGATTTTCTATCACGCCGGCAATTTCTTCAGCCGCGACAACATCAAGGCGGGGATGGTGACGTTCCATCCGGCAGGCTTCACGCATGGGCCGCATCCGAAGGCGTTCGCGGCCGGGGCGAAGGCTGAGCGGAAGGAGACGGACGAGGTTGCGGTGATGATCGATACGCGCGACGCGCTCGATCCGACGCCGGAGGCGGAGAGCGTGGAGGATCGCTCGTACGTTGACAGTTGGCGGGGTGCGCGGTGATGGGGCACGGTGACCACTCCCCCTCCCCCTTGCGGGGAGGGGTAGGGGTGGGGGTAGCAGCGTTGCCGCTTCATCTCACTTCGACGTTCGGCTCGCTGTCGGTTCAGCGGACCCCCACCCCTGCCCCTCCCCGCAAGGGGGAGGGGGTGTTGTTATGAAGCTCGCTTCTTTGAAACAGGGCCGCGATGGCAAGCTTATAGTGGTGTCGCGCGATCTTTCGCATGCGATGGCGGCCGAGGGGATCGCGCCGTCGTTGCAGGCGGCGCTGGACACGTGGGATCGCTCGGCGCCGCGGCTCGAGCGGCTTTATCGTGAGTTGAATGAGGGTTCGCCGATCGGGTCGTTTTCGTTTCGGCCAGGCGATTGCGCGTCGCCGCTGCCGCGCGCTTATCAGTGGGCGGACGGGTCAGCCTATGTCACCCATGTCGAACTCGTGCGCAAGGCGCGCGGGGCGAAGATGCCGGGGTCGTTCTGGACAGACCCGCTGATGTATCAGGGCGGGTCCGACAGCTTCATCGGGCCATGCGACGACATTCTGGCCGCCGACGAGGCGTGGGGCATCGACATGGAGGGCGAGGTTGCGGTCATCACCGGCGACGTGCCGATGGGTGTTACGCCCACGCAGGCCGCGCCGCACATCCGCCTTCTGATGCTCGTGAATGACGTGAGTTTGCGCAACCTCATTCCGGGCGAGCTCGAGAAGGGGTTCGGCTTCTTCCAGTCGAAGCCCGCGACGGCGTTTTCGCCCGTCGCCGTCACGCCGGACGAGTTGGCGGCGCATTGGAAGGACGGGAAGGTGCATCTGCCGCTCCTCATCGACGTGAACGGGGCGCGGTTCGGCTCGCCGAACGCGGGCGTCGATATGACGTTCTCGTTTCCGCAGCTGATCGCGCATGCGGCGAAGACGCGGGAGCTCGAAGCCGGATCGATCATCGGGTCGGGCACGGTCTCGAATTCCGACCGCGCGAGCGGTTCGGCCTGCATCGCCGAACGGCGCATGCTCGAGACGATCGAGAAGGGAAAGCCCGAGACGCCGTTCTTGAAGTTCGGCGACCGGGTGCGGATCGAGATGAAGTTGCCCGACGGCCATTCGATATTTGGCGCGATCGACCACAAAGTCGCGCACTATGAGGGTCCGAAATGAAGCTATATGACTATGCGTTCTCGTCGGCGGCGTATCGCGTGCGCATCGCGCTGAATTTGAAGGGCATCCCCTACGATCGCGCGGTGATCAACCTCTTGAAGTCGGATCAGCAATCGGACGCCTACAAAGCAGTCAACCCCCAGGCGTTGATCCCGACGCTGGAAGACGGCGGGCATGTGATCGGGCAGTCACTCGCGATCGTCGAGTATCTGGATGAAGTCCATCCGTCGCCGCCGCTCTTGCCGAGCTATCCGGCGGAGAAGGCGCGGGTGCGCCAGATCGCCTACGAGATCGCGTGCGACATTCACCCGATCAACAACATGCGCGTGCGGGCGCAACTGAAGGCGATGGGGCATGCGGAAGATGAAATCTTGCGCACGTGGTATGCGCACTGGATAACGCTCGGATTTGCGGCGCTGGAGAAACAGTTGTCGACGTCGAAGCTGACGGGCACGTTCTGCCACGGCGATACGCCGACGCTCGCCGACATCTGCCTCGTGCCGCAGATGGCGAACGCCTATCGCTTCAAGGTGCCGGTCGATGCGTTCCCGACGCTCGTTCGCATCGACAAGGCTTGCCGCGCGCTGCCGGCGTTCGCGGCGGCCGCGCCCGAGAAGCAGCCCGATGCGATCTGAGGCGCTCAAACGGCGAGAGGACGGGTCGCTCGATCTCGAGCACTTCTTGCCGTATCGGCTCTCCGTGCTGTCGAACACGGTGAGCGGCCGCATCGCGAAATCTTACGCGGAGCAGTTTCGCCTCACGATCCCCGAGTGGCGGGTGATGGCAGTGCTCGGCCGCTTTCCGGGGCTGACCGCGGCCGAGGTCACCGAGCGGACGGCAATGGACAAAGTGCAAGTGAGCCGCGCGGTCGCGCGCCTCAAGAAGACTCACCGCATCGAGCTGCGCGCGGTCGAGGGCGACCGGCGCGCGCGGCATCTCTTCCTGAGCGGTGAAGGGCAGGCGGTCTACACCGAAATCGTGCCGCTCGCGCGCGACTACGAGCGGCGGATGACGGCGGGCTTGAGCGTGAACGAGCGGGTGCAGTTGGATAGGTTGTTGGATAAACTGACTGCAGCTGCGATGACGTTGTAGTGCCCGGGAGCGCCGGCTTCCAGCCGGCACTCGCGAAGCGAGAGCAACAATGTCCACGGAGCGATGGCGTTCGCGAGGTTACCTTCCGCATTGGGATGCCGGTGAGGTGCCGCAGTCGATTACGTTTCGGTTGGCCGGCAGTCTGCCTGCCAGCGTTCTCGACCAACTCGAAAAGGAGCTTCGAGCTTCACCACAAGAGGCGCTGGGCTCGGATCGGCGCATGCGGATCGAAAGAGCGCTGGACATTGGTCACGGCGTTGCATGGTTGAGCGATCCCGTTGTTGGCGACATCGTCGAGCGGGCGTTGTTGCACTTCGACGGCGAGCGCTATCGCTTGCAAGCGTGGGTGGTGATGCCCAACCACGTTCATGTTGTTGCTACGCCGCTCGGCGACTGGAACTTGGGCGAAATAACGCACAGCTGGAAGTCGTTCACGGCGACGATGGCCAATCGGGTGCTCGGGCGCAGCGGTGCGTTTTGGGCGCGGGAGTACTTCGATAGAGCGATCAGGGACGATGCTCACTTCGCGGATGCGGTGTCGTATGTCGTGCGGAATCCGGTGAAGGCTGGGTTGTGTCGCGTGCCTGGGGACTGGCGGTTCTCGAGTGCGTGGCAAGGTCGGGGGTAGCGCCGCTTCGCGGCGTGCCGGCTGGAAGCCGGCGCTCCCGGGCTACGCGCGGCGGCGGCGGCGCTTTGAGGGTTTGGGCGCGAGGTCTTCGAGTGCGTAGGTTTTGTCGCGCAGGAATTCCATCAGCTTCTTGCGGTCGCTGATCGCCTTCAGGTCTTCGTAGGGAATGCGCTTGCCGATGCGCAGGACCATGTCGCTGCCGATGCGGTCGTGCACTTCTTTGAAAAGCAACGAGAGGCGCAACGTCATCGAAACGTGGCTTGCGACCTGAAACAGGCGCGAGTTCTGCCCCGCGAAAAACACCGGCACGACGGGCGCCTTGCCCTGCACGATCATGCGGGCAGTGAATGTCTTCCATTCGGGGTCGCGCGCCTTGCGGGCTAGGACCGTGGGCGTCGTCGAGACGGTGCCACCGGGGAAAATGATCAGCGCACCGCCGTTTTCGAGCAGCGTTTTGGCTTCGGCGCGCGTCTTGATGTTCGTTTCGAGCGCGGCCTTCGTTTCCTCGAAGTCGATCGGCAGCAGGAACGGCTTGATCTCCTCCGCACGTCTCAGAAGCGCGTTCGTCAGCACCTTGAAGTCCTTGCGCACGCGTGCGGCGAGCCAGCAGATGACCAGACCGTCGAGCACGCCGAACGGGTGGTTTGCGACCAGGATCACGGCGCCCTTTGGCGGGATCTCGCCGAGCGCGTCTTCGTTCAAGTCGATCTTCAGCTTCAGCTTGCTGATTGCCGCGTCCCAGAAACTCTCGCCCGGTTTTGGGTGGTTCTGGTGTTCGAGATACATGCGCTTCAGTTCGGGTTGGCCCGAGATGCGCTCGATCATCTGGATGACAAGACGTTTGAAGGCGGGATCTTCAGGAGAGGCGTAGGAGAATTCGTCGACTTTCGCCATGTTGGTTCCGCTGACGGACAAATCAATCGGTCAGCGGGTATTGTGCCCAAAGCTGGGTCCCGTGGCGATAGGATCAAACGGACCGTTATGCGGCGGATTTCACGAGTTTTCCGGTCGCAAGTGTGACGATGAGGTAGCCGACCAGCAGGGCGATGTTGGGGATCACGTTGAGGCCAAAGCCGGTGGCGACCGAGAGGAAGCTGTCGATGACGAACCATGAGAACACGCCTGCAGTGACGGCGTTCCACAGCGGTTGGGCGTTGTCACCCATCTTGATCGCGGCGAGGATGACCATGAGGGTCGTGACGCCCCAGCCGATCGAGACGGCGCCCATTACGGCGAGGCTGAATCGGAGCGCCGGGTCGAAGGTGGGTGCAATGCCGCCTTGGAGCGTTTGGTAGATGAAGCTGATCGGGCCCGATGTCGCTTCGAATGCGCCACCGGCGATGACGATGCCGAAGACGATCACGCCCCAGGCCCAGACGATGAGCCAAATGCGCCAGAATGCCGACATGGGTTCCCTCCGTTTGCTAGCTTTTCGCAGAACATACAGGGATGGATGACGCGGGGCCATTACGCGTGAGGTAATCGTGCGGCCTACATCCGTCAGATAGATTGTTGCCTCGATCGGAGGGTTCCATGGCGTCGCGCGCGTTTCACAAGTTCTGGCTCAAGATCGCCGCGATCATCATCGGCTCGTTCGGGCCGGTGTTCTTTCTGGGGACGATGGCGGCCACTTTGGAACCGGCGCGGTTCACGTTGGATTTGCTCAGCTGGCCGATCGACGGGGCGACGACTTATGATTCGCCCGACACGCGGTTTCTGTCGGCGTTGACCGGCGGGTTTCTGCTCGGCTGGGGTGTCACGATCTGGTGCCTTTCCGCATGGGTCTATGACGCGGCGCCGGAAGGCGTTCGACGCACGGTTCTTGCCGGCCTTCTTAGCTGGTTCGTTCTTGATAGCGCGGGGTCGATTGCGTCCGGGAACACGTCGAACGCCGTCATCAATGTTCTTGTCTTGCTTGCCGCTGTGGGACCGTTGTGGCGGCCGGCGCGCGACTGACCGCTATTCGGTCAGCGGATATTGCGCCCAAAGGTTCGTCTCGTGGCGCCACGCCTTCAGGAAGTCGGCGAGGCGGGCCGGTTTGAAGCCGCGCTTGGCGTTTTCGGCGCCGGTTTCCCACAGATTTCTGTACTGGTGGAACAGCGCGCGGTAGGCGTCGAGAAGCGTCGTCTTGCGGTCCCAGATGTGGGTCGCCTCGGCGCCGGCGCCATTGACCTCAACGATCGTAAAGTTGCGGCCGGCGCGCAGATCTTCGATGTCGGGGAAGCGCACGTCGAAGCGGCCGAAATAGAACTCGTTGATGTCCTTGCCGATCTTGTCGAACGCGTCTGTCATCGCCTCGGTGATCAGGTGGTTGCCGTCGCGGAAGATCGTGCCGCGGCTGTGGCTGCCGGCGAAGGCGATGCGGAACGGCTGACCCTTGGGCACGACCCAATCGAGGCGGTCTTTGTGGCGCGGCAAATAGATGTGCGTCAGCGAGCCTGCGCGCGGATCGCTTTCGATGAGTTGGCGCAGCGTCGAAACGCCGTCGCCGTGGACATAGGGGAAGTATTTCAGCGTGAGCGAGATGATGCGGCCGCGCTTTTCGCTGGGCTTGCGGATGTAGAAGACGCCGGCCTCGGCTTCGTGATCGACGAGCGCTTGGAACACCATGCGTTCGCCCATCGGGAAGCCTGCGA
>CAZLRW010000170.1:0-6978 GCA_964561925.1 uncultured Flavobacteriaceae bacterium | reverse complement strand
AGGACGGATCGCCGCGCCAGTCGGCGCCGAGCTTGTCGATCTCGTCGAGCAGGAACAGCGGGTTCGCCGACTTCGCCTTCTTCATGCCCTGGATGACCTTGCCGGGCATCGAGCCGATATAGGTCCGGCGGTGTCCCCGGATTTCGGCTTCGTCGCGCACGCCGCCCAAGGACATGCGCACGAACTCGCGCCCCGTGGCCTTCGCGATCGACTTGCCGAGCGAGGTCTTGCCGACGCCGGGCGGACCGACGAGGCAGAGGATGGGCCCGCGCAAACGGCCGGCGCGCTGCTGCACGGCGAGGTATTCCAGGATGCGCTCCTTGACCTTTTCAAGGCCGTAGTGGTCCTCGTCGAGAACCTTTTCGGCCTCGTCGATGTCCTTCTTGATCTTGCTCTTCTTGCCCCACGGCAACGAGAGCATCCAGTCGAGGTAGTTGCGCACGACGGTCGCTTCGGCCGACATCGGCGACATCTGGCGCAGCTTCTTCAGCTCGGCCATCGCCTTGTCGTTCGCTTCCTTCGACAGCTTCGTCTTCTTGATGCGGTCTTCGAGCTCGCCGAGTTCGTCGCGCTGCTCTTCGCCTTCGCCGAGTTCCTTCTGAATCGCCTTCAGCTGCTCGTTCAGATAGTACTCGCGCTGCGTCTTCTCCATCTGTCGCTTCACGCGCGTGCGGATCTTGCGCTCGACCTGAAGGACGGACATTTCGCCCTCCATCAAACCGAACACCTTCTCCAAACGCTCCGCCACATTCGTGGTTTCGAGCAGCGTCTGCTTGTCGGGAATCTTGACCGTGATGTGCGAAGCGATCACGTCGGCAAGTTTCGACGGGTCGTTAAGCTGCTGAACTTCGGCCTGCGACTCCGGCGGGATCTTTTTGTTGAGCTTCAGGTAGTTCTCGAACTGCGCCGAGACCGAGCGCACCAGCGCTTCGAGTTCGCGGTCGTCGCCGTAGTCGTCGGGCAGAAGTTCGGTCTCGACCTGGAAGAAGTTTTGGTTGGGCACGAAGCGCTTGATACGCGCGCGCTGCTTGCCTTCGACGAGCACGCGCACGGTCTGATCCGGCAGCTTCAAAAGCTGCACGACCGACGCCAGCGTGCCGATGCGATAGATGTCACCCTCGCCCGGATCGTCCTGCGCGGGGTTCTTCTGCGTGACCAGCAGGATCTGTTTTTCTTCAAGCCCTACGTCTTCGAGCGCGCGCACCGACTTTTCGCGGCCCACGAACAAGGGAACGATCTTGTGCGGGAAGACGACGATGTCGCGCAGCGGCAGGACGGGAAACACCAGCGTTCCTTTGCCGCCTTCGTCGCTTTGACTTTGCATTCGGACCTGCCTTTCGGATGGCGTTTGGCGCTTCGTCGAGCCCGGCTCTGCCCAAGACGCATGGGACGCCGAATCCGGCTTTACGCCGAAATATTAACGAGTGAAAGAAGTGGAGGCGATGCGTCCCCCCTTCAAGTGGCTGCCACAAACGACGGGTGCTCTAGCGGCAAGTGCCGCTCAAGACGCCGCGGACGTCGCTTCTGCACGCTTGTCGGCGTAGATGAACAGCGGGCGCGCGCGCCCTTCCGCAACTTCGCCGTTGATGACCACTTCGGAAACGCCGCGCATGCCGGGCAAGTCGAACATGGTGTCGAGCAGGATGCTCTCCATGATCGAACGCAACCCGCGCGCGCCGGTCTTGCGCGCGATCGCCTTGCGCGAGATCGTTTTGAGCGCGTCTTCCGAAAAGGTCAGCGAGATGCCTTCCATGTCGAACAGGCGCTGATACTGTTTCACGAGCGCGTTCTTCGGCTTCGTGAGGATCGACATCAAAGCGTCGATGTCGAGGTCTTCGAGCGTGGCCAAGACGGGCAGACGGCCGACGAATTCCGGAATGAGGCCGAACTTCAGCAGATCCTCCGGTTCGATCTCGCGCAGGATGGCGCCCGTACCGCGGTCGTCGGGCGACTGGACGTTCGCGCCGAAACCAATCGACGAGCCCTTGCCGCGCGCGGAGATGATGCGCTCGAGACCCGCAAACGCGCCGCCGCAGATGAACAGGATGTTCGTCGTGTCGACTTGCAGGAATTCCTGCTGCGGATGCTTGCGGCCGCCTTGCGGGGGAACGCTTGCCACCGTGCCTTCCATGATCTTCAGCAGCGCCTGCTGTACGCCTTCGCCCGAAACGTCCCGCGTGATCGACGGGTTGTCGGATTTGCGGCTGATCTTGTCGACTTCGTCGATATAGACGATGCCGCGCTGCGCGCGCTCGACATTGTAGTCGGCCGATTGCAGCAGCTTGAGGATGATATTCTCGACGTCTTCGCCGACGTAGCCGGCTTCGGTCAGCGTCGTGGCGTCCGCCATCGTGAACGGCACGTCGAGGATGCGGGCCAGCGTCTGCGCGAGCAGCGTCTTGCCGCAGCCCGTCGGGCCGATCAGCAGAATGTTCGACTTCGCGATCTCGATGTCGTTCGAATTCTTCGTCTGGTGGTTCAACCGCTTGTAGTGATTGTGCACCGCGACCGAGAGAACCTTCTTCGCGTGGTCCTGACCGATGACGTAGTCGTCGAGAACCTTGCGGATGTCGGACGGCGTGGGGACACCGTCGCGCGACTTGACGAGCGAGGTCTTGTTCTCTTCACGGATGATGTCCATGCAGAGTTCGACGCACTCGTCGCAGATGAACACCGTGGGGCCGGCGATAAGCTTTCGTACCTCATGCTGGCTCTTGCCGCAGAAGGAGCAGTAGAGAGTGTTCTTGGAGTCGCTGCCGCCCTTACTCATGCCTGCTTCCCTCCGGTAGTCCGATAACCTTCAGCCTCGGAATTCGTGCCGATTCCGGCCAGAATGCCCGAGATTGCCTTAAGCGTAGCCAAACGCGTGCCGAATCCCCTACGCGCTGCCCACCCAGGCAATTCGAGCATGCTAGGCGGCCACGGATCAAGAATTCATTAATCGCGGGTGTACCTGGGAAATCGCGCAATCAGGCCGTGAATCAGTCGGATCTGGCAGGGTCCATCCCGATCGGGCGCTTGGTGAATACCTGGTCGATGAGGCCGAACGTGCGGGCCTCCTCGGCGGTCAGGAAATAGTCCCGATCCAGCGCCTTTTCAATCGACTCAACGGGTTGGCCGGTGTGCCTCGCGTAGATGTCATTGAGCCGTTTTTTGAGTTTTACAATTTCCTGTGCATGACGGGCGATATCAGTGGCCTGCCCCGCTGCGCCGCCGGATGGTTGATGCAGCATCACGCGCGAATTCGGCAGGGCGTAGCGTTGACCCTTTTCCCCGGCGCAAAGGAGGAGGGAGGCCGCCGACGCGGCTTGACCGATGCAGAGCGTCGCGACCGCCGGACGCACGTATTGCATCGTGTCGTAGATCGCCATGCCGGCCGTCACCAACCCGCCCGGCGAGTTGATGTACATCGAGACTTCCTTTTTCGGGTTGTCCGCCTCAAGGAACAGGAGCTGGGCGGTGACGAGGGTCGCGACGGCATCGTCGATCGGGCCCGAAACGAAGATGATCCGCTCCTTCAGAAGGCGCGAGTAGATGTCGTAGGAGCGCTCGCCCCGCGAGGTCTGCTCGACCACCATCGGGATCAGATAGCTGGCGTAAGTCTCGCGCACGTCTTTCATGGGCTTTCGTCCTTGGGGGCGCCTCGCGCACCCCGTTCGTTGACCTAATTCGCCTTCAGGATTTTGGCCAGGTCGTCGGGATCCTTGAACAGGTCTTCGCGACTCACCTGCTGGTCGGTGATCTTGACCTGGCCGCAAAGAAAGTCGACGACCTTGTCCTCGAAGATCGGCGCGCGGAGCTGAGCGACCGCATCCGGATTGTTCCGGTAGATCTCGAAAATCCGCTTCTCCTGGCCCGGGTACTGGCGGGCTTGAGCCACGACCGCGCGGTTCAATTCCTCCTGCGTCACCTGAATATTGTTCACCCGTCCGAACTCGGAGAGCACGAGGCCGAGCCGCACGCGGCGCTCGGCGATACGGCGGAACTCTTCCTGAAGTTCCGCTTCCGACTTGCCCTTGTCCTCGTCGGCCAGATTGCCGCCTTTGATGTCCTGCTCCACCTGCGCCCAAATCTGCTTGAACTCGGCGTCGACCATGCCGGGCGGCAGCTCGAAGGAATGCGTGCCGTCGAGCGCATCGAGCAGCGCACGCTTGAGGTGCGAACGACTGACACGGCCGAATTCGGCGGCGAGCTGCATACGCGCCGCATCGCGCAACTTGTCGAGACTGTCGAGACCCAGCTTCGTCGCAAGGCTCTCGTCGACCTCGGCCTCGATGCCGCGGCGGACTTCTTTCACCTTGACGTCGAACGTCGCGAATTTGCCGGCGAGCTGCGCCGCCGGATAATCGTTCGGGAACGTCACCGACACGAGCTTTCCGTCGCCCGCTTTCGTGCCCTTGAGCTGCTCCTCGAAGCCCGGAATGAACGTGCCCGCGCCGATCACGAGTTCGGCGTTGTCCGCCGTACCGCCGTCGAAGGGAATGCCGTCGATCTTGCCGACGAAGTCGATCAAAAGTTGATCGCCCTCCAGCGCCGGCGCTTCGTCGCCCTTGGGTTCGTAGGTACGCTGCTGGGCGGCGAGCCGCTTCAGCGATTCCATCACTTGTTCTTCGCTTACGTCGGTCGTCGGTCGAACGAGCGAAATCGCCGACAGCTCGGCGAGCTTGAAGTCGGGCATCAGATCGATGCCCATCGTGAAGATCAGGTCCTCGGCGCCCGCGATCACCTGCTCGAATGGGCTCACCATCTGAATCTGCGGCGACATGGCAGGGCGTAGCGAGCGATCCTCCACAGCCTTTTGGCTGTACTCGGCCACTGCCTCCTGGACGATTTCGCCCATCATCGACTTACCGAACGTCTTGCGCAGATGCGCGACCGGGACCTTGCCGGGGCGGAAACCCTTGAGGTTCACCTGGTCCTTCATGCCCTCGATGCGGGTGCTGAGTTTGGCGTCCAAATCGCGAACGGCCACCGTGATGCGGAATTCGCGGCGAAGCGGCTCGTGCACCGTCTCAGTGATTTCCATGGCCCAGTATTCCTGCCTTCTTGGTCGTTGCCGGAAACGTCATCTCTCGGGGAAGCGCGCGTTGGTGCGGGCGGAGGGACTTGAACCCCCACGACTTTCGCCGCTGGAACCTAAATCCAGTGCGTCTACCAGTTCCGCCACGCCCGCCAATGCCGGCGTGCATACCCAATCAAAGACGCCGCCACGAGTGCTTCGCAGCGGTTCCTTCGGTAAATGAGGGCGGTGTCTATAGCAGGGCGGTTTCGAAACTCAAAGGGCGCGGGAAGTGCCCTTTCCCGACCTCGCAAGCGCTGCGGGAAGCGCCTCGGGCAGGTCTTCCGCGATGAGCCCCGGCCCGGCGATTCTGCCGCACGCGCCGTGCAGGAACGCGGCGGATCGGGCGGCCGCGAAGGCATCGAGCCCTTGCGCCATCAGGCCGGCGACGATCCCAGCCAGCACGTCGCCCGATCCCGCCGTTGCGAGGTCCGCCGGTGCGTTGGTGTTGATAGCAGCATTGCCCGCCGGGTCGGCGATCACCGTATCCGGCCCCTTCAACAACACGACCGCATTCGCTCGCTTCGCCGCGGCCCGTGCCGCCTCGATCCGATTCGCCGCCCCCGCCAACAGCCCCGGGAACAGGCGTTCGAACTCGCCCTCATGCGGCGTCAGGACGGCGCGGCCATGCAACTGCTTGAAGAGCAACGCAGGGTCGTCCTGGAACGAAGTCAACGCGTCGGCGTCGATCACACACGCGGCGGCCGAACCAAGCACCGCGCCGACGCGCTCGCGCGTCAAACCGCCGACGCCGTTGCCCGGCCCGATCACGACCGCGTTCAAGCGCTTGTCCTGCAACAGTCCCTTCAGCGCCGAAGCCGAGCCCGCCTCGCGGACCAAGATCGCCGTCAGCGCCGGCGCCAAAGCGGCAACGGCGCCTGCATCGCCGACCACCGTCACGAGTCCCGCGCCAACCCTCAACGCACCGCGCGCCGCAAGTCTCGTCGCGCCGGTGGCATGCGCTGGTCCCGCGACCACGATGCAATGGCCGCGGCTATACTTGTGACCTGTAGCCTTTGGATCCGCCGGCAGCGGCGGAGCGATGTTCTCGACGCAACGCCCCGCAGGCGCCGCCGCAGGTCCGCGTATTTGCGCCAGCGCGTGCAGCATGCCGCTCGGAATCCCGATGTCGACGCAAACGATCTCGCCGCAGTGGCCACGTGCCGGATAGAGCACATGGGCGGGCTTCTTGCGGAAGAACGTAACCGTCAAGGTAGCCGTCCAAGGCTGCACCTCGTCGAGAAAGCGCGCGCGGTCGCCGCAAATCCCGCTCGGCACGTCGATTGCGACGATCGGAACGTCGGCCACGGAAATGTCTTCGAACAACTGAACGAGTTCCGGTGCAAGCCCCCGGCTCAACCCCGCGCCGAAGACCGCATCGACGAAGAGATCGCCGTGCACGGGCTCATTCGGATCGAACTTTCGCGTGAGCCCGCCCCACAGCTTTGCCATCGCCGCCGCGTCGGCCTTCAGCGACTTGTGGTCGCCGACGGTCAGCACTTCGACGGCAAAGCCGCGCGCGCCAAGATGGCGCGCCACGACATAACCGTCGCCGCCGTTGTTGCCGGGTCCGCAAAGCACCGTCGTGCGGCAAGCCGGCCAACGCTTCGCGATCTCGTTCGCGACCTGGCGCCCCGCATTCTCCATGAGCGTCAACGTCGGCACGCCGGACGCCGCCGTCAGCCGATCGACCTCGGTCATCTCGGCGACGGTCAGAATCTCAGGCCCGCACGTCCACATGACGGTGAAATATCCGATGCATGCTGCATCGCCTAGAGGACTTCCGGATGCCGGTCCGTCAGTTCGAGGAGTTTCTCCAGCGCCTGTGCCGCTTGCAGGACGCGCGCGTCCTCGCCCATGCGGCCGACGATTTGCAGACCGATCGGCAGGCCGTCCTTGGTAAAGCCGCAATTGATGCT
>CAZLRW010000169.1:4075-7127 GCA_964561925.1 uncultured Flavobacteriaceae bacterium | reverse complement strand
TCTTCCGCCGCTACGCGCTCATGGCCCGGGACCTGTGAGCAACCTCGTCGAGACGCTGGGCACCTATACGCAGAAGACGCCGGACGCCCCGGCGCTGATCGCAGGGCTCGGCGCAAAGCGCCGCGTGCTCACGTTCGCCGAAGTCGGCCGCCTGAGCGCGACGTGGGCGCACGCGCTCCACGAAAACGGCGTGAAGGCGGGCGATCACGTGCTCATCCTTCAGTCGATATCGGCCGAACTCTATCTCGCGCTGCTCGCCGTGTTCCGCATCGGCGCGGTCGCCGTTTTCCCCGATCCGCAAAGCCTGAAGGCGACGATCGAAGCGGCCTGCGAGCGCACGAAGCCGGTGGCGATGATCGGCGGCTGGCCGGCGCAGCTGCTGCGCTTCGCCTCGCGCCCGCTTCGCCGCATCGAAAAGGCGTTCTCGGCGGCAGCGGTGCCATGGGCGGTTCGCTTCTCGCGCGAAGCCCGAGCGCAAGCGGAAATTGCGAACGTGTCACCGGATCACCCCGCGCTGATCACGTTCACCAGCGGTTCGACCGGCGCGCCGAAGGTCATCGCCCGCAGCCACGGCTTCCTCGCCGCCCAGCATGCGGCGATCTTGAGCGCCGTCGACTTCGTCCCGGGCACCGCGACGATGACGGCGCTTCCCGTGTTCGTGCTCTCGCACCTCGCCTGCGGCGTCACCAGCATCCTGCCCGCGACCGACGTTCGCCGCCCGAAGGACGTCGACCCCGCGCCGCTGCTCGCCCAGATCGCCGAGAACAAGGCGCACACGATCTTAGGCTCGCCCGCACTCGTCGAGCGCCTGGCACATGCCCCCGCCGCCGCGGCGCAGCTCGCAACCGTACGCGACATCTTCACAGGCGGCGGCCCGATCTTCCCCGACATCGTCGACGCGGCGGCACGCGCGATGCCGGCGGCGCGCATCCACCTCGCCTACGGTTCGACAGAAGCCGAGCCGATCGCGCACATCGAACACAAGGACATCGCCGCCCCCGATCTCGACACGATGCGCGCGGGCAGGGGACTGATCGCGGGTCCGCCGACCCCCGGCACCGCACTCGCGATCCTCCGCGACCAATGGGGCACGCCGCATCCGAGACTCTCGCAAGCCGCGTTCGATGCACTGCGCTTGGCCCAAGGCGAGACCGGCGAAATCGTCGTCGCCGGCGATCACGTGGTGAGAAGCTACGTCGGCGGCGTCGGCAACGCCGAAAGCAAGATCGACGTCGACGGCCGCATCTGGCACCGCACGGGCGACGCCGGTTGGCTCGACGCGCGCGGACGTTTGTGGCTCGCCGGCCGCTGCGCCTATCGCCTGAAAGACACGCCGCCGCTCTACCCGTTGCAGATCGAAGCGGCGGCCCGCATGAGCCTGGGCCCGCGCCCGCTCGCCGCCGCAAAGGTCGAGGGCGAGGCCGTCCTCGTCGTCGAAGGCGCCGCGCCCGCGACCGGCTTCGGTGCCGACCGCGTCCTTTCGGTCGCGAAAATCCCGCTCGACCGGCGCCACCAATCGAAGATCGATTACGCGTCTCTTAAGGCGCTCCTCAACCGTTAATGGGCGCGTAACGACGGCGTTTGCGCTTTCTTCTGCCCTCAGGCCCTAGAGTGCCCCACGCCGCTTTGACCCCGCACGCATCAGGGTGTTAGCTGGCGATGGTGGGAGGACGAAGGGGCCCGTGCAGCACAAAGCACCAGAGACCCCGAACGCAGCGACGAAGCCGCGGCCAAAGGCACAGGCCCGGCCGCTCGCGCCCGCGCGCGTGGGCTCGATCGAGGAGATCGAGCGCGGCCCCGCCGGCAAATCGATCGCCGCGATCTTCGACTACGACGGCACGCTGATCGCGGGCTACTCCGCGCTCGACATCGCCCAGATGCGTATCATGCGCGGCCAAGTCAGCGCGGGCGAGTTCTTAGGTCTCGCCTCGCTCGCGACGCGCGGCATCCTGGGTCTTGCCGGTTTCAAGGATCTGATCGCGTTCACCGCCGCGAACTGGCGCGGCCGCAAAGAACGCGAACTGATGATCGAGGGCGAGAAGCTCTTCAAGGCGCGCATCGCCGACCGCGTGTTCCCCGAGATGAAGCGGCGCATCGCGGCGCATCGCAAGAAGGGCCACACGCTGATCCTCGCCTCGTCCGCGACGCCGTTCCAAGTCGAGCCGGCGGCGAAGTTCTTGGGCATCGAGAACGTTCTCTGCACCCGCTTCGAAGTCGAAGACGGCCGCATGACGGGCAAGCCGCACGGCGCCCCGCTTTGGGGCGAAGGCAAGGCGAACGCGGTGAAGGCGTTCGCGAAGACGCATCGCATCGACCTGACGCGCTCCTACGCCTATGCCGACGGCAACGAGGAAGTGCCGTTGATGATGAGCGTCGGCAACCCGCGCCCGACGAACCCGTTCCCCGAACTCGAACGCATGGCGCGCGCCCGCAATTGGCCGGTGCAAAAATTCCAAAGCCGCGGCCGCCCGTCGCTCGAACTCATGGGCCGGACCGTCGCCTCGCTCGCCGCGGCGGGTCCGATCGCGACGTTGGCGACCGCGGCCGGCGTGCTCAACAACGACATCCGCGCCGCGATCAACGTGCTGTCGCCCGCCTGGGCCGACGTCATCCACGCCTTCGCCGGCGTGAAGCTGAACGTGATCGGCGAGGAGAATCTGTGGTCCGCGCGCCCCGCGGTCTTCATCTTCAACCACACGAACAACTTCGACGCCTTCATCATGTCGAAGCTGTTGCGCGTGAACTACACCGGCGTCGCCAAGAAGGAACTCGAGACCCACCCGATCATGGGTCCCGTCGGCCGCTTGATGAAGGTCGCCTTCATCGACCGCGGTGACGCGAAGAAGGCGATCGAGACGATGAAGTCCGTCGTCGACCTGGCGAAGGAAGGCATCTCGATCGTGATCGCGCCTGAAGGCACGCGCTCGCAGACGGGCTTGCTGCCGTTCAAGAAGGGCGCGTTCCACATGGCGATGCAGGCGAACCTGCCGATCGTGCCCGTGGTCCTGCGCAACGCCGAAGACATCGGCGCCAGGGACGCGATCTTCATGCG
>CAZLRW010000169.1:0-3975 GCA_964561925.1 uncultured Flavobacteriaceae bacterium | reverse complement strand
TTGCCTTCCAAGCTCGAGTTGAAAAGCCGCTTCGGGTCCGCGACGCTTGCCCCCTTCGCAAACGTGAGCTTCACCACCTTCTTGTATGCTTCGCCCGTGCACACGATCCCGTCGCGCGACCAAACCGGCGTCTCCCACTTCCACTCCTCGACGATCTGCGGATCGGCCGCAAGGATCAACGCCCGCATCCGCGCGAGCGTCTCGCCGCGCCAATCGCCAAGCTCGGCGATCCGCTGATCGATGAGCCGCGACGCATCGGCCGGCGTCGCTTTCGCCGGTGCCTTGCTCTTCGTGGTTGCCTTTCGAACGGCCATCGCGCCCTCGCTCCCTAACGACGAACATGCTAGTCGCTGGCGACCGTCTTTGCCACATCAGGAGCCGTGCAATGCCCCGCCTACGCCAAGTGCCGCGCGCCGAGGCCGACCCGTTCGCGCAGCAGCTCTACCAAGTCCTCTTCGGCGACCGCGATCCGGTCGCAGCGCCCGGCACCGCGACCGGCACGCCGGGCAATTGGTGGACCGTGTTCGCGCTCGTGCCCGATGCGTTCAAGCACACGACCGAGGGTTTCCAATTCTACCGCAGCCCGAAGCGCAAGATCTCGCCGAAGCTGCGCGAACTCGGCCAAATCCGCGCAGGCTGGGCGCGCGGTTCGCAATTCGTCTTCTCGCAACACTGCAAAGCCTCGCGCGACGTCGGCCTCACCGAAGCGCAAATCCAGGCGATCCCGCATTGGCCGATCGCCGACGTGTGGAGCCCCATCGAACGCGCCGTGCTCGCCTACACCGACTGCCTCGTCCTCATGGGCGGGCGCGTGCCAGAAGCAATCTTCACGGCGTTGAAGGCGCATCTCTCCGACGAAGAAATCCTCGAACTGACCTACATCACCGCGACCTACGAGATGCACGCAACGATGTCGCGCGCGCTGCGCCTCGAATACGACGACGTCGACGAACGCGTCGTCGAAATCGCGGCGCCAAAGGGCGCGAGCATGGACGTGATGAGCATGGTGGACAAGAAGAAGGAGTAGCGTGCGTTAACCCGCCAGACTTTCGACCCACCGCGCAACCGCCATCCAGGCCGGCGTTGAGGCAAGCGGAATGCACAGGACTTGCACGGCAACGATAGCCGCGCCCGCGTACACGGTGGCCGGATGGGGCTTGCCGCGCGTGCGCCAGTCATAGACCAGCATCGCGACGATGATGAGGCTCACGACCAGCGAGGGAAACACGGTGACGAACACCGGCGGCGGACCTGCATCCGGCGGCGCCATCACGGCGGCGAAGGGCCTGGCGGCCGGCGCCTCGAGCAGCGGCACGAACGACAGTGTCATGAACCGCTTGTGCCAGTCGGGCCGATGCACGTTGCGGATGGCGAGCGCCACCAGCGCCGCGATGACGACAATGCCGGTGAGCGAGACGATTGAGAACGCGCGCGCCTCGTCGCCCTTGCCGATCGCTTCGGCCACTTTGATCGAGTTGATCGCCGCGACGACCACGCTGAACGAGACCAGCGAGATGAGCGCAATACCGGCCATCCCCCAAGCGCGATGGTCGGCAATGCGCCCGCGCGCCGCGAGGCTAGTCTGCACGGCGTAGAGCAGCACCCACGAAAACATCAGCATGCCGTGGATGTGCAGGATCGGTCGCCCGGAAAAACTGCCGTCGGCGATCTTCGCCCAGTAGGTCGGAATGAAACCCAGAAAGGCGATGGCGACGAACACCCAACCGAGCACGACAAAGAACGTCCACTTCTCCGCACGCGACGCGGGCGCCTCGGTCACCGTCATGGCATCCTCAACTCACTGTTCGAAAGGGCGCGAAACGTATGTCAGCCATCAGGCGCTGACAATCGACGGGGCTGCGAGCGTCGTCACACCCGGGATCAAAGCAAATCCCGAAGCAGACGCCTTTCGTTGCAATCGCGGCCCGTCGGGCGATCACATCGCTGTGAGGCACCCACTACTTGCTCTCGCGGACGTGCGTCTGCGGCCGAGTGCGGGAGCGAGTGCCCGCTGCCGATTTCTGGGTGTGGAAGTCGGTTGCGGCATACCGCACTCCTGCTAAACTGGCGTCATGTCGACCCGAGAACTCACGCTGCCCCCGGATCTTGCGGCAAAGCTTGAGGCACGCATCGCCAGTGGAGCCGCCGCCAGCGCCGTTGATGTCGTGCGCGACGGCCTCGCCGCGCTTGAGGCCGAGGACGCGCGCAAGCTGGACGCGCTGCGTGCAAAGCTTGCGCGCGCGCTCACCGATACGCGCCCACCGATTCCGGCTGACGCAGTCTTCGACAGCATCGACGCGCTTCTCGAATCGCTTGAGCGGTAATGCCGCGCGTCGTCTTCTTGGCCGAGGCGAAGGCCGATCTCGCCGCGATCTCGTTGTTTATTGCAGAGCATAGCGTTCGACGAGCGAAGGCGTTTGTGAAACGCCTACGTGACCGCTGCCGAATACTCGAGAACCATCCAACCTCCGGCAGACCGCGCCCGGAGCTGGGGGAGGGGCTGCGAAGCCTGTTCGAGCGGCCATATCTGGTGATCTACCGCCAGGCCGGCAACCAAGTGGTGGAGATCATCGCCGTCGTGCATGCAATGCGCGATTTGCCGGCCGCAATGGCCGCACGCCTAAAGGACGAGTAGATGAGGGCTATCGGCTCTCCCGCACCCGCTCTTCGGCCAACGCCTCGACGGTGTCGATGCGCCGCATGATGTCGCGAAGTTCGGCCGCAAACGCGCGCCGGCGCTGGGCGACGTTGTCGGTTGCCTCCAGCAGTTTCTGGTTTTTCACGAGCTGCAGGCCGGTTTGGAACAGGTGCTTCGACACCGACTCCTCGCTCTGAATCCGTTTCTGCAGCAGATACTGCCGCCCCACAGCGCCGCAATCGGCGAGCAGCTTCTTCTCATCGACGAAGCTCGGGTCGTGCGCGGCAAGCGTGTCGGCGACGACGGTATAGGCCTCGACGAACGAGCGCAGCACGCCGTGCGCGGTCAGAGGTCGCGCCTGCTTCAGCAACGTGGTCGTGGCCTCGCGCCCGGCGCTGAGCGCCTCCTGCCACCCCGGCGCCAGCACGTCGAGCTCGGCCGCGAAGGCCCGGCGGAACTCGCCCTTCTCTTTGAAGAAGAACTCGAACTTCAAAATGTCGCGCAGCCGGAACGTCTCGTCCCAGAACGTCGCGTCGCGATCGCCCGACTGTTCGCTCGCCTTCAACAGCGCGAGCTCCGAAATCGCGTCGTTGATGAAGAAGTGCAGGATCGTATTGCGATAGAACGCGGCCGCCAGATGCTGATCCGGCCCGATGCTATAGACGGTCGCAAGCCCGCCTTTGTGCTCGCGCACGACGTTGTGCTGCGCGAGCGAATCGAGCGTGCGCCGCGTCGCATCGATGTCGGAGATCTTGGCGCTGGGCGCGAGCGGCAGGCGGCGGCGCGAGGCCGACGACACGTATTCGCCGAGTTCCTGGTTCATCTGCTCCAACGTCAACGCCCGCCCGCGATGCGAGAGCAGGATCAGCGACACCAGCGATGATCCCGTGATCGGTGTCGCGTCGTTGATGCGCCACGACACCTCGAACGCGACCTTCTGCGTGGCGAGCGTCTCTTCGTCGCCCTCCGACTTGCGCCCGTCGGGCGGCCCCAGCATCTCGCGCATCGACACGGGTTCGGCGACGCGGAAATAGATGCGCCCAAAGGGCTTCCTCTGCGCCCGGAAGAAGCGCACGAACCAGGCGAGGTTTTCGGCCTTCTTCTTGCCGCCTTTGGCTTCGGCGGCGAACTCGCTCACCTCGTGCAGCTGGTCGTAGGCGATCGAGATCGGCATCAGCATCAGATCTTCGACCCGGCCCTCGCGATAGGCCGAGACGAGATAGGTGAGGAGCCCGAGTTTCGGCGGCAGCAGTTTGCCCGTCCGCGACCGGCCGCCTTCGATGTACCACTCGAGACTGAAGCGCTTCTCGACCAGATAGCCCAGATACTCGCGCAGC
>CAZLRW010000168.1:0-7133 GCA_964561925.1 uncultured Flavobacteriaceae bacterium | reverse complement strand
AAGCCGATCGGCTGCCAGTGTGAAGGTCCAATAGTGTTCGCCAACTCCGTTCGCTTCGAGCGGACAGCCCGCACGTCGGTTGAATTGCCGGCCAAGCGATCAGGAAGGCCAAGGCGCTGTTCGAAGGGCTCTGGTGCGGTGCCAGAAAGACGAATGAACGCCTTTCTGTTTCAGCGTAACGTGTCTTGCCGAGATCGTCTTCGACGAACACTCTGAACCTGCCAATGACTCGGCCGAGAGGCGTTTGACTTAGCCGACGAGGTGATCCAAGACGTCATACTCGGCGGCATAGGCCAAGCGAAACGTTGGCGGGCCATGATATACCACTGTCGCTTGTGCGCGGGTTGATCTGGTTTCGGAGACGGCGATCGCCTTGTGCGAACGTCGGCGTTCGCGATCATCGACCGGTGATCGCTTACGGGCTCGACCTGTTGCCGTCGTCGATCGATTCCCCTGGCGGCTTCGCCACCGATGTGGAGTGCGCGATCGTGGAATGACGAAGAAGAAGCACAAGCGATAGCCTAAGGTTCGCAGAACTCCTGCCCCGGTGGCGGGGTGCATGGCCCGGTGATGGAAACCGAGACCGTTCCGACGGCTGTGCCGCCGTAGCCGTCGCTGACCGTGTAGGTGAACGAGTCCGAGTCGAGCCCGCCGCCGGGCAGCGTCGCCGTGTACGTATATGTGACCGCGGTGCCCGTACCGTTGATCGCAACCGTGCCCTTCGCACCGTTCGTCTTTGCCGTGACCGTGAGCGCATGACCGTTCGGGTCGCTGTCGTTCCAGCGCGGATCGAATGTGGTCGCGGAACTGACCGGGATGTCCACCTGGATGCTGTCGTTGACGGCCGTCGGCGGCTGGTTCGCACCGATCGTCACGGTGATATTGGCGCTGGCGCTTCCGCCTTTCCCGTCGGCGACCGTGTAGCTGAACGTGTCGGTGCCGCTGGTGCCGGCGTTTGCGGTGTAGACGACGTTGTTGTTCGTGATCGCGGCAGTGCCTTTCGACGGGGTGCCTGTGCCGGCGACAGTCAGCGTATCGTTGTCGGGGTCGCTGTCGTTCGCGCGGACGTTGATTGTGGATGCGGCTGACGGCGCAGCGTTCGCGGTGTCGGCGACGGCGACGGGCGGCCGGTTGATCGTGACGGCGACGCTCGTTGTCGAACTGCCGCCGTGCCCGTCGATGACCGTGTAGTTGAACGTGTCGTTCCCCGTGGTGTTTGCGTTCGCGGTGTAGACGACGTTGCCGCTCGAGATCGAGGTCGCGCCCTTCGAAGGCGTCGAGACGTTCGAAAGCGTGAGCGCATCGCCGTCCGCATCCGTGTCGTTCGTCCGGACGGTCAGCGTCGAGGCGACGGACGGCGCAACCGTCGCGCTGTCGGCGACCGCAACCGGCGCGCTGTTCGCGACGAAGGCGGTGATGTTCACCGTGGTCGTCGCGCTGCCGCCACGACCGTCGATGACCGTGTATGAGAAGCTGTCCGTGCCCGTGGCGCCGGCGTTGGCCGTATAGTCGACCTTCCCGTTGGCGATCACCGCCGTCCCCTTGGCCGGCGTGGTCACGGCCGACACGGTGAGCGGGTCGCCGTCGAGATCGGTGTCGTTTGCCCGCACATCGATTGACTTCAAGATCGACGGTCGTGCGGTGGTGCTGTCGGCGATCGCCGTGGGCGCCGTGTTCGGACCGTAGTTTCCGGGATCGGGGCATGTCGGCGTTTGACCGCTCGAGACCGACGTCGCCGTGCGGTTGCCGTTGGCGTCGTAGCTGTAGGTGAACCTGACGCCATTTTCGTAGGTCGCCGCTACGACGCGGCCGAGATCGTCGTAGTCGAAGCACGACGCCGCCTCGGCGGTGCCGGCGGAGGCCAAGGACGCAGAGAGGGCGAGAGCGAACGCAAGGCGCCGGGGCATCGAAGACCTCAAGGTCCCGAGGCGTCGAGGATGCATCTGATCGGCGTGGCGCCCGGCGGGTCGCCCTCGCGCCCGCGGTGGAGCTGAACCAATTCGCCGTTTGCGCGAGCCGCGCTGACCGCCGCCGCATCCGCCGCGGTCGCGTAATAGGTGCGTCCGTCGCAACCGGCAACCGCGGTCGCGCGCTCGGCCGTGGTGGTCCGCACGACGACAACGAACGAAGCGACCGCCTCCGTCTGAAGGCCCCGCATCGAGATGTAATAGACGACCGGCGGTTGCTGCGCGTGCGCGATGGGCGCACCCAACCATGCCGCAAGCAGCACAAGCATCGCGATGAAGGTGAGGCGCTGGGTGTCGGTTTTCATGTCCGCGCTCCGGCAGAGAGTTCGACGCCACTCACCGCAACATGCGCGCGGTTTCTTCGTTCGTCAATACAGTCTCACACCGGAATCAGAGATGCGGCCACGCGCAAATCGCATGGCGGCTCACTCGATTGCATGCTCACCGCTTCGCATCGAGATGCTTTGCTGTGGATAGTCAACTTGTACGATGGCAAGAACGATAGAAGTCGAACACGCTCTCTTGCACACGCTACACGATCATCTTGTCTTTTGAATTTTTTTCGCGCCAATATGGTTCGAGTCACAGTGCCATTCGTGTGAGCGTCCGCGCCGCGCGTTCGCCGGCCGCATCGTCGGGAGAAGCACGTGAAGAGCCTGACCGTCGTCCATCGCAAGCTTGAGTGGATCGCCGCCGCCGTCGTCGCGGGCGCGCTCGTCTTCACGGCATCGCTCGACGGGCGGCGAGCCCAGGCGCAGCAATCGCCGCCGAATCCCGTCGCCTATGTGCCGGAGGTTCGGATCGGCACCGCAGGAAGCGTGCCGATCGCGACTGCCGTCAGCTATTTCAACTCGATCGCTCCGTCGAGCGATCCGGCGACGGCATCGCCTGGGACATGCGATGCGAACGCGGCCGAGCGGAATCCCTATGTGCGTGAGCTTGCACGATCGCTGCCGGCCGACGCCGGCGAAATCTTCAAGTACGTCCACGACAACGTAAGCTTCTCGCCCACCTTCGGACTAAAAAAGGGCGCCGCGGGAGCCGTGCTCGACGGGGACGGTACGGCCGCCGACCAAGCGCAACTTCTCGTGGAGCTTCTGCGCGCGAACGGCTTCTGCGCGCGCTACGTCTTCGGTACGGCGGAGGCGACCCTTTCGCAGGTCCAAACCTGGATCGGCGTGGTGGACCTCGAAAGTGCGGAACGCGTCTTTGCCGATGGCGGGATCCCCGTCGAGCGTTCGGCGAGCGCACTGAAGTTTGCCCATGTGTGGGTCGAACTCTACGGCGCATCCGGCAATGCCGCCTACGACCCCTCGTTCAAGCGGCGGAAACCGTCGAGCGACGCAGTGGACATAGCGACCGCCCTTGGAATCACGAACGCGGACTTACGAACAGCGCTCGGCGGCAGCGGCGACGCGGCGCTCAATCGTGTCTTCGCGTCCACCGGTGGGCTTGACTCATACCTGACCACGAAGGCTCAAGCACTCGCGCAACTGTTATTCAAGAACCAGCAGCCGGCAAGCCTTCCGGCATCGATGCAGTCGACCGACTTTTCGGCGATGTCGTTCGAAAATGTCCTGGGCCTCGGTGAAATGCTGCCCTATGGCGCCACACCGGTGACGGCGGCAATCCGCCAACCGCTCGCCTACACGCAGACGCACCAGACTTGGTATCAGGTTCCGGACCGCTTCAAGGCAATGGTCACCTACTTCGTGGGCCAGCAGGTCGGCAGTGCGACATCGATCACGTGGCACGTAAAATATGTGTTGCCGATGGAGATGGCAGCGAACGGCCAAGTGGATATCCGAACGTCGTTCCAAGGCTCGACATCGTCGTCGGCCGAGACCGGTACCGGCCGGGTGTTCCTCTTCTTCGATCGGGTACAGGTCGCGCAAACGCCGGAGCTTTCGGTCGCGAACGAGAATGCGCCGTGGTTTGCGGCGGTGAACGTCAACCTGCCTTATGCGGGCACGACCACAAGCGGCGCGGGCACATATGGCGACACCGACGTCGTGGGGCGGATCGATCCGCGAACGTACAGCACGATCTTCGTGGCGTCGGGCGAGACGTCACAAACCAGACTGCGCGAAATGAACCGCCTGCCTCGGGAAACCGACAAGATCAACCGCGCATGGTGGCAGCAGAGCAGTCCGGCGCTGAACAACCTGATGTGCCCCGTGCCGACGACCGTGACCAGCGCCTACCAATACCGAAACTATCAGATCAACCAAAGCATGACGCCGTTCTGCAATCCGTTGCAGCCGCCGCGTTATCCTCCGCCGTCGCCAACCAACGAGTATCCGGATTTGCAAGGAACACTGCCCGGCGATGTCTGGCCGGGCGGCGATTCCTGCAACGTCAATCAGACGTTCAGATCTTACGAGACGTCGTTCATGGAGTCGTCCACGATCGAGTGGAAGCCGTGTTCGATGCTCGCGATCCAGAACATGACGCCGATCTCGGTCGAAGACACGATCCATCCGGGTCTGACCGAGTTTTCGTCCGGGGCGCGGACGAAGCAGCGCGTGGCGGTGGAATGGCTCGTGCAGAACTCGCAAATCCGTCAGGCGGCGGCGGCGGTTTCCGGTTCGGTGTCGCAGCTTCACGTCGTCGCAGGTTTCGCGACGTCTCAGGTCGAGGTCGACGGTTACACGAATCTCGTCATCACGGACACCTTGCGGCTTCACGCCGAGCCGTTGATCAGCACGAACACACGCAGCAACCTCGCCGCCACGGCCCAGGCCGCGGCGCGGAAGACGGTGCTTGCCGTCTATTCGGCCGCGGCCGCCGCGGCCGAGGGGTTGGTGCTGCGCGCGGCGCTGGAGCAGCCTTTCGCGTCTTCGGTCGCCGACAAGTTCCGTTGGTCCATTGCCTTCGATTCGTCGACGACCACGGCCGCGAACAAGGCGATCGAGAATTTCCGCAACGTGGGCATCGATCCCGAGGGGCGGTTCCTTCGCATCACGCCCGAGCGGTTCGCTCAGGTCGGCAGCGCGATCTGGAACGACACGCTCGGCTACGGTCACGCTGCGCGCCTCAGCGTGGAAAGCCGCCTGACAGCCGGCTACACCGCAATCATTCCGAAGCTCGGCATGCTGGGCCCCGAGATGTACCCCCAGCAGCGGAGCGAGCGGCCCCAGGGGCTCAGCGAACTCGAGTGGTACCAAACCGTCTACAAGGGCGGCGCGAGCGCGGTGCTGCTCATCAATCCGACGACCGGCGCGGTGTCGCATTTGGTGGCGAGCGATCGGCAAGGTCTGTTCAAAGGCGGCAGCAGCGCGCCCGAACTCAAGGCCAATATGATCGGCCGTCCGTCGCCCGAGGACAACAAGGCCGGCGAGGACCCGTGGAGCAAGCTTTATCAGGTCGACGACCGCGACGGCCGTCTCACGTTCACGGTGCCGGGCGGGCTTTCGCTCGGCGCAGAGGGCGCGGGTCTCGAATTCCAGATCACCTATCAAAGCGAAGTCGCGGCGACGCAGCGCCATCTGAACGGTTGGACGAGCAACTTACACGCATCCATGAGCCTGGATTCGGGGGCGCTCGAGCACTTCGGCACGGCGAGGCCCGCGCACGCGGCCGCGATGCTGACCGCGATCACGGCTGCGACCGTGCTCTACCGGAACGCGAACGACATCGACGCCGCCGTCGGCACCGAAGTCGCTATGGGCTGGTGGACCGATCAGCTGATGCTGTCGTCCGTAACCCTGACGCAGGGCACGGCACAAACGCGCTTCTTCCGCGCGCCGGACGGTCAGTTCCTTGCAGAGACGCCGCGCGGCGGCGCGCTCAAGCAGACCGGTACGATCCGCAGCGGCTGGATAATGCGCTATTTCACCGATCCGCAACAACCGGGCTACGCGGGGCAGGACAACGCGGCTTCCGTGTCCTTCCGCTACGAGGGTCTGACCGTCGGCTTCGTCCATCGCGCGCCCGACGGACGGTTGAGCCGTTTCGCGGGAGGGACCGACATCTACCCGGTTTATCCGGATCCCGCGGACGTGCCGTTCGAAGACCCGGGCGTTCCTGTGCGGGGACCCAGCTGCAAATCCTCGGCGAATCCGGGGTCGGCGCTCTGCGACGTCGGCAATGGCTTCGGGCCGCTGGTCCTGGAGAACCAGCTGCCGCTGGTGTTGAAGGAGATTCGCACCGACTGCCCCACGGGTGCGATCGACAACGTCGCGCTGTGCGGCGGCCGCACGATCACCTTCGACGGCGCCGCGCGCACCGTGTCCGACGATCTCGGCAACACGCTTTCGGTCGGCACGCTCTCGGGCACGTTCACCGGGCGCATGGCCGACATCGTCGACGCGACGAACCGCAAGCTCGAATTCGTCTACGCGAACCGCGACATCGCCGCCGGCTTTCCGGCCGGCGACCTGCTGACGGGCGTGCGGCTGAAGGATGCCGCAGGTGCGATCGTGTGGGAGTACAAGTTTTCCTACGTCAACAGCATCAGCCCCAATCCGATGGGCGAGTTTCGTCCGTTGTTGGAGAAGGTCTGGCTCCCGCACGACCACACGAACCCCTACGTCACGTTCGCCTACACGAACGACGACCGCATCGACAAAGTCACGCGCGCGGGCGGTAAGGTCTACGAGTATTTCGCGACCGGGCGCCGCACGGAGGTGAAGGATCCGCTCGGCAACGCCGCCGTCAACTATTTCGACGCAAACGGCCGTCTGTTCCACGCGGTCGACAGGATCGGCCGGCTCAACGAATACACGCACGACGGCGCCGGCCGCGTGATCGAGAAGCGTCTGCGCATGAAGACGGACCCTGTCACCGTCTACAGCGACCGCGTCGCCTACAAGAACGACGTCTTCGACAACGTCACCGAAACGAAGGTCTTTCCGCGCACGGATTCGGCGGGCACGCCGATGGGGTCGGACAACATTGTGACCAAGGCCGAATACGCGAACGCGGCGTTCCCTCTTCTCGCCACGAAGGAGATCGACGCGCTGGACCGCCACATCGTGAACACCTACGACCCCCATGGCAGGCTGACGCGGGTCGACGGCAAGACGGGCGAGCGCATCGACACGGTCTACGACACGAAGGGGTTCGTCACCTCGGTTCGGACCTACACGTCGGCCAGCGTCTATCGCGCGCTCGACTTCTCCTACACCGCGGGCGGTGAGGCGCATCGCGGGCTGATCCGGGAGG
>CAZLRW010000167.1:0-7145 GCA_964561925.1 uncultured Flavobacteriaceae bacterium | reverse complement strand
GGCGCGACAGACCGACCGCGAAATCGCAGATGTCGATCATCTCCTGCACTTCGCCCAAGCCCTCTTGCACGATCTTGCCGGCCTCGAGCGTCACCAACCGGCCGAGCGCTTCCTTGTGCGCGCGCAGCTCGTCGCCGAAGAGCCTGACCAGCTCGCCGCGCCGCGGCGCCGGCACCTCGCGCCAGGCGTGAAACGCGGCGACGGACGCAGCGATCTTCGCCTCGACATCGGCGGCGGTATCGCTCTTCACCCGCCCGAGCTCGCGCCCGTCGACCGGGCTCTTCACGATCAGATCGCCGCGCGAGACGTCTTCGGTCGAAAGGCCGAGCGCCGTCAGAATTTCGCCAAGCATCGTGTCCTCCTTCATTTCTTGTTTCCGGCCGCTTTGCGCAGGCCGCTCAACGTCGCCGTCGGCGAGATCGCGTCGGGCGGTGTGACGATTTCGATGAGCGCGGGCCGCCCCGCGCCGAGCGCCTGCTCGAACGCGGGCTTGAATGCGGCGGTCTCGCGCACGGTTGCGCTCCAGAATCCGAATGCCTTCGCATAGGCCGCGAAGTCCGGATTGACCAGATCGGTGCCGATCACGCGCGCGGGATACTCGCGCTCCTGATGCATGCGGATCGTGCCGTACATGTTGTTGTTGAACACAAGCACGATGATGTTGAGCCCATACTGCGCGGCGGTGGCAAGCTCCTGCCCGTTCATCAGGAAGCAACCGTCGCCCGCGCACGCGACGACGGTGCGCTTCGGGTGCAGGGCCTTCGCCGCGATCGCCGCCGGCACACCGTAGCCCATCGCCCCGCTCGTCGGCGCAAGTTGCGTGTTGAAGCGGCGGTGCAGATGAAACCGGTGCAGCCAGCCCGCATAGTTGCCCGCGCCGTTCGTCACGATCGCGTCCTCGGGCAGCCGTTCGGTCAGCCAGGCGAAAATCTCGGACGGGTTCACCGCACCGTCGACCGCGACCGGACGCACGAACGCTTCGTAGTCCGCGCGGGCCGCCTTCGCCCAGTCGCGCCAGCGAATGTTCGCGGGCGGCGTCAACGCAGCCGCCGCGCGCGCGAACGCGCCGATGCCCGACACGATGCCGAGTTCCGCCTGATAGACGCGATTGAGCTCCTCGCCCGCCGGATAGACGTGCACGAGCCTGTGCTTCGGCACCGGCGGCACGACCCGCGAATAGCCGCTCGTCGTCATCTCACCGAGCCTGGGCCCGATCGCGATCAGCGCATCGGCCTCCGCGATGCGCGCGCCGAGCTTCGGATCGATCCCGATCCCCATGTCGCCCACATAGAGCGGATGCCGATTGTCGAGCCGGTCCTTGCCGCGGAAAGATGTCACCGTCGGCAGGTTCCACATCTCGAGGAACCGCCGCACGTCCTCGCACGCCTGCGCCGTCCACCCGCCGCCGCCGATGACGGCGAGTGGCCGCTCGACCGAACCCAAAATTTCGCCGAGCCGCGCGAGGTCTTCAGGCCGGGGCGAGGCCGAGACGCGCTGATACGGCCGCGCATCCGCCGCCGCGACGCGCTCGGTCAGCATGTCTTCCGGCAGCGCCAGCGCCACCGGTCCCGCACGCCCGGCGACCGCCGTGTGGAACGCGCGCGACACGAACTCGGGCAGACGGTCGGCGGACGGCACTTCCGCCACCCACTTCGTCAGCGGCGCCAGCATCCGGCGATAGTCGATTTCCTGAAACGCTTCGCGCTCGCCCTGATCGCGCGCGACCTGCCCGATGAACAGGATCATCGGCGTCGAATCCTGATAGGCCGTGTGCAAGCCGATGCTCGCATGCGTGGCGCCGGGCCCACGCGTGACGAAGCAGATGCCGGGCCGCCCCGTCAGCTTGCCGTAGGCCTCCGCCATGTTCGCGGCGCCCGCCTCGTGGCGGCACGTGATGAGCCTGATCTGCTCGCGCGCGTCGTGCAGCGCGTCGAGCACCGCAAGATAACTCTCCCCCGGCACGCAAAACGCAAGATCGGCGCCGTGGATCTTCAGCTGATCGACGAGAATCTGTCCGCCGCTGCGAAGCTGGCTCACGTGCATGCCCTTATGCGTAGACCTTGCCGAACCGGTTCGCGAGAAACGCCTTCAGGTCCGCTTGTTCCTGCCGCACGAAACCCTTCTTCGGCAGCTTGCCGGCAACCATCATGTCGACCATCGCGCAGATGCCTGCCGCCGTCGTGATCTGAATGGCGCTCATCAGCTTGCCCTCGATCTCGTGCGCATAGACCTTTTTCGCGTAACTTTCCTGCGTCAGCTGCCCGTGCTGCTGTCCCGACACCGTCACGAACACGAGCACCACGTCCTGATACGTGATCGGGATCGCCGTCTCCAGCACGTCCTTCATGATGTCGCGCCGCTGACCGAGGCGAAGATCCCGCACCAGCGTCTTGATGATGTCGCGGTGCCCCGGATAGCGCACGGTCTTGTAGTTCAAATTCTCGATCTTACCCTCGAGCGTTTCGGCAAGCGTGCCGAGACCGCCCGACGTGTTGAACGCCTCATAGTCGACGCCGTCGAGCGAGAAATGCTCCATCTCTTCCAACGCCGGCACTTCGCGAAGCTTGCCGTCGACGATCGCCTCGCACGGATTGCAGTACTCGTTGATCAGCCCGTCCGTAGACCAGGTCAGATTGTACTTCAGCGCATTCGTCGGATAGACCGGCAGCGCGCCGACGCGCATGTTCACGTCGCGCAGGCTCTCGAACTTCTTCGTCATGTCGTGCGCGACGATGGAAATGAAACCCGGCGCCAACCCGCATTGCGGCACGAACGCCGTGTCGGCCCCGTGCGCGAGCTTCTTCACGACGCGCGTGCTCTCGACGTCTTCCGTCAGATCGAAATAGTGCGCGCCGGAATCCTTGGCCGCGCCCGCGATCACCGGCGTCAGGTGATAGGGCATCGCAGAGACGACAATTTCGTGCCCCTTCATCGCCGCGCGCAAGGCGCTGGGATCGGCGACGTCGAGCACCATCGCCGTCACGTTCTTCTTCGGCAGGCGCTTCAAGCTGTCCGCATCGCGGTCGGCGACGGTCAGCTGATACTCGCTCGTGCCGCCGAGCATGGCGGCGATCGCGCTGCCGATCTTGCCGCCGCCGAGGAGAATGAGCTTCGTCGCCATGGGATACCTTTCGAGATGCGCTGAGTTGGATCGCCGGACGCTACCCCCGCTTCCCGCCGATTTGCAGCGGCGAAACCGTCGAAACTCGCTAATTTGATTGACAAAATGACGGAGTGGCCGTCAATTTGCCGGAATGACGGCCCTGGACGACACCGACCGCAAGCTTCTGAACCTGCTCCGCGCCGATGCCCGCGAGTCGGTCTCAGGCCTCGCGCGCAAACTCGACCTCGCCCGCTCGACGGTGCAGGAGCGCATCGCCCGCCTCGAACGCGCCGGCGTCATCGCCGGCTACACGATCCGCAGCGGCGAAGACTTCGCCGAACGCCAGATCGCCGCCCACGTGATGATCAGCGTCGACCCCAAAGTCGCGGCAGGCGTCACCGCCGACCTGAAGAAGATGCCCGAGGTCCGCTCCCTCGCCGCGATCTCCGGCACGTTCGACATGATGGCCGAAGTCGCCGCCGAAACGACGGCCAAGATCGACACGGTCCTCGACGGCATCGGCCGCCTCAAAGGCGTTCAAAAGACGATGTCCTCGATCGTGCTCAGCGTAAAGTTCGAGCGCTAACGCAGTCTGGGACCTCGGTCACTCACGTCCTTATGTTGATCGACGCGCGCGCCAAACGCCGAACGAAATTCCGTTCGGGTCCAGCAGCACCGCCATCTCATCGCCTTCGGGCAGCATGGTCGCGGGGATCAGCAGCTTGGCGCCCAGCCCTTGCGCCTTTGCGACCGCGTCCTTCACGTCGGCGACGCTGATGAACAGCTGTACGAACTCGGGCGCTTGCGGCGGCGCGGGCCAGATGCCGCCTTGGATACCCTCCTTCGAGCCGGTGTCGATCTGGCGATAGCCCATCGGATTGTTCGCGCTGATCGTCCAACCGAAGAGCTTCGAATAGAATGAGGCCGCTTCATCCGGCTTCTTCGACAAGATTTGAAACTGCGTCACCGGATTGCCCATGAAATCGCCTCCTTTGCCTCACGTCTCTGACGGGCTGGCAATCCGCTCCGCCACGAACTTGCGAAAACGCTGCGGCGTGATCTCGGCGAGCCCGGTCGTATCGCGCCACACGCCGACATCGGTCACTTCGATCAGCCCAAGCCGCAACAACCGGCTCAAGGCGATGTTCACCTCATCCACCTTCACACCGATTTTCTCAGCCACCCATCGACTGTCGGCGCGAAAGCCCTTTTGCCGCGAGAGGCGCAACATCTCGCGATGCACCGGCTGCGTGATCAAAGCCAGCGTCTCCGCCGCCCAATGCCGCAACTGCTCTTCGCGTCGCCGCGCATTCTCATCCGCCATCCGCCCAACGGCCGCATAGACCGCAATCTCTTCAGCCGAAAGCCTCAACTTGCGGCCCCAGACGCCGATCCGCTCCAGCGGTACGCGCCGCTTGCCCCGCAGTATCTGCGACAACGTCGCATGATCGACATCGAGCAGCGCCGCAAACGCACGCAGCGAATAGCGCTTGTTGGCAGCGCGCCGCGCTTCGAACGCCTGTTCCAATCGATCCCGAAACGTCACGCCGCCCATTGTGTGTCAGCGCGCCGTGGGGCGCTCAAGGGCGAATGCGTTCGACGAGCCCGAAACCGGGGCAAGAATGCGCCCCGTCACTGCCGCGCGGTCGTGCTCAGCACGCGCACCGTGAAGCCCGCGTTGCGCACCGCCTGGCAGATCGTCTGCGCGTGCGCGGGATCGCGCGTCTCCATGCTGATCCGAAGCTCCGCCCCCTTGGCCGGCATGTCGGTCAGCATGCGATCGTGGGCGACCTCGATGATGTTGCCGCCAGCCTCGCCGACGAGCGTCGCAACCCGCGCCAGGATTCCCGGCCTGTCCTCGATCTCGACCGCGATCGTCAGAATGCGGCCCTCGCGTTGCAGCTCGCGCATGATCACGTTCGCGAGCAAACGCGAGTCGATGTTCCCGCCGCACAGCACGAGCCCGACCTTGCGCCCCTTGAAGCGCGCGCCGTGCTGCAGCAATGCCGCAAAGCCTGCTGCGCCCGCGCCTTCCACGACGGTCTTTTCGATCGCGAGCAGCAGCGCGATCGCCCGCTCGATGGATTCTTCCGACACCAGCAAAAGCTCGTCGACCAGCCGCTCGCAATAGGCCCTGTTCCTCTGCCCGACATTCTTGACCGCGATGCCCTCAGCGATCGATTGCCCGCCAGTGACCGGCGTCCCGCCTTTGACCGCGTTGTGCATCGAGGGATAAAGCTCGGTCTCGACGCCGACGATCCGGATCGAAGGCTTCAGCGCCTTCGCGGCGATCGCGATCCCTGAGATCAGCCCGCCGCCGCCGATCGGCACGACGATCGTGTCGAGGTCGGGAAAGTCCTCGAGCATCTCGAGCGCGACCGTCCCCTGCCCCGCGATGATCTTGTCGTCGTCGTAGGGGTGCACGAAGACGAGCCCCTCCTTCGCCGCGATCTCGTTCGTCACCTGCTCGCAGTCGGCGAGCGTCATGCCGCTCTGCACGACGCGCGCGCCGTACTCCTTCGTGTGCTTGACCTTCACGAAGGGCGCAGTCTCCGGCATCACGATCGTGGCGGGAATGCCGAGCCGCGCCGCGTGATAGGCGACGCCTTGCGCGTGATTGCCGGCGGAGAGCGCGATCACGCCCGCCTTGCGCTCGGCCGGCGTCAGCGACAACAGCTTGTTCAGCGCGCCCCGATCCTTGAACGACGCCGTGAACTGCAAATTCTCGAACTTAAGACGAACGTCCGCGCCGGTCAGCTTCGAAAGCGTGCGCGAATGCTGGCACGGCGTGCGTTCGACCGCGCCCTTGATCGCCTCGGCCGCGCGCCGGATGTCGTCGATCGTCACGGCCATGTCCGGCGCCCCTCAAAGATGGCGCGCTTCATGGGTCCGCACGCGCGGCAAGTCAAGCGGCCTCACGTCACGCTCGCGACCGTAGGCTTTGCCCGCTCGTCAACGGTCAGCTGAAACACATCCGGCCGCGCGTAGTGCCCGACGACGTCGAGGTCATACTTGCCGCGCGCGATCGCCCCGCGGTCGATCTCGGCGGTCAGGATGCACTCGGCCTCATGGTTCGGCCCGGCCAGCACCTCGCCCATCGGATCGACGATCACGCTGCCGCCGTCGATCAACACCGCATCGCCGCCGCTGCCCGCGAGCGGCGCCATATCGATCGGATAGTCGGCCGGAAAATCCCGTCGCCGCGCGAACTGACACGCCGAAAGCACGAAGCAGCGCCCCTCGACCGCGATGTGCCGCATCGAGGGCGCCCACGTGCGCCGGCAATCGACGGTCGGCGCGCAATAGAGCTCGACGCCCTTCGCATACATCGCCGTCCTGAGCAGCGGCATGTAGTTCTCCCAACAGATCACCGCGCCCACGCGCCCCATCGGCGTCTCGATCACCGGCAAGGTCGACCCGTCGCCGAAACCCCAGATGAGTCGTTCCATCGCCGTCGGCATCAGCTTGCGATGCTTGCCCTGATAGGCGCCGTCCGGCCCGAAGAACAGTGCGGTGCAGTAAAGCGTGCCGCCGTCGCGCTCGATCACGCCCACCACGAGCTGAATTCCGTTCGCCTTCGCGAGTTTGCCGATCTGATCGCACGCCGGTCCCGGCACATCGATCGCGCTCTCGAAATAGCGGCGAAACCACTCGCGACCCTCCGCCGTGCGCGACCCCACGCGCGCGCCGAAGTCGAGCCCCTTCGGATAGGCCGACACGAACGCCTCCGGAAAGACGGCGATCTTCGCGCCCCGCCGCGCGGCATCCGCCGCAAGGTCGCCGAGCTTGGCGAGCGTGCGCGCGACGTCGAATCCGACGGGCGCGGCCTGAACGACGGCGGCTGTGAAAACGGACATCGGCATCTCCGGGATTTGTCGCCGGAGGTTCTACCGCACCGATGCCAAATGCGGAAAATTGGTAGCAGCGGGGTGATTTGAACACCCGACCAAGGGATTATGATTCCCCTGCTCTACCACTGAGCTACGCTGCCAAACCGAAAAAGAGGGCCGGATGTAAGGCGCGACCCTTTCGCCTGTCAAGG
>CAZLRW010000166.1:0-7209 GCA_964561925.1 uncultured Flavobacteriaceae bacterium | reverse complement strand
ACGTGTCTTCGTCGTCTTGACCGGCAGCGCGGCCCAGGTTCGCGTAGAGTTTGCGCGAGCCGAACTCAGGGGCAGCGAGGCTCAGCGATACGTAGTCCTTGCCCGAACTTTCGCTGCGGCGGACCCAGCCGGCGCCTATCTCGGCGCCCTCTACTGCCGTGACCCGGAAGTCGGGTTGGTTGTCGGCCGTCTTCGATGGATTGGGCTCGATTTCGATCGCGACTTTGATCGTGAGCGTCTTGAGTTCGCCCTTGAAGCCGCCGTTCGGCGTGCGGGTGACGTATCCGATTGCAGGCATGGCACTGTCTCCGTCTTTCTCGCCCCCGAAACCATTTCCGTTGGGCGTGAGCGAACCAAAATGGGCGCGACCGGCGCGCTCGCACCGGCACGGCCGAAGCGTCAGCGGAGGACCCGAGGGAACATGTTTTTTGAGCGAAGCGTGCGCGAGGAGCCGCCCTTCAGCGGCGGGGAAAAAACCTGGTCCCCGAGGGTTTCGAAGCGCGGCGGCGACGCCCATAAGGGTTCAAGCGAAGACCAACGGACATGGGTTCGGGGGCGAGATCGGAGGCAAATTCCATCCTGCTCGGAAGCGTGCCCGACAGTCCCAACGGCGTGCTTCCAGGCGATCTCGGTGAAACACGACAGCCCCCAGACGGCGACATCCTCGAACGGTCGAAGACAGCCCACCCGTAGCCCGACGAATCGCGTACCCAAAGGCCGATCGCCGCGGGCGCGCACACAGCAAAGAGGCAGACAGGACTGCCGCAGAGACCTTGCTCCGAGGTGGAAGAGAAAGGGACGCGAACCTTCCCGCAGCCGAGCGACGCGACCCTTGCGGACGGCCGTAAATAAAGAAGCGGCCCGGCGCACGGGCCGCCGCCGGTTCATCAATGGGCCGGGAAGAACGCCCCAATCGCCTCGGCCGCTGCGACGTGCGTGAGCCTGCCGCGATCTGTGTAAGCGGATGGCGGGAACGACAGCCAACGCGGCAGCCAGCCCGCGACTCGCGCCCGCCCGTTCGTGCCGTCGAGGCAGTCGCGAACGATCTGCTCTTGCGCTGCAACCCGCTCCGTCAGGTTGGCGTCGGCAACGGATTGACCCGCGATTTCGCTCACCATCGCGTTCACAATGGCGCGCTCCCGCACAAGGTCGAAGAAGGCGTCGTCGGCGGTCCAGGTTTTCGCGGTGTCCACTTTGAGCAACCGCCCGACCGCCTCGACCAGTGCGCCCCCAGCGGCCAACGTTTCGGCGGCGAGCACGGCGACGACGCGCATCACTTCGGTGTTCGGGAGCTTCAAGAGTGTTGCGAACACGGCGGCCGTATTGATCTCGCTCGCGGGCTGAACGAGCGAGCCGCCATCGAGTTCGAACCCCAGAAGAGCAGCGATTTCCACGCGGCGACGGCGAAACGCGTCGTCCGCCGGGCTTGCCGCAAGGCTCTCGGCAATCGCCTTCGACTTGGAGGTCTGAGGCTCGGCCTTGGCGTGCCAGAGCGGCGACCCCGCGATGGCAGTCGCGACAATCAAGCGAAGCGCGACGTCGCCCGCATCAAGAAGGGCGAGGCGCGCCGCCGCATGGCGGTGCAGGTCGATATAGTTTTGGAGAGCGGACGAAACTTCCGCTCGCCCCGCTGGAGTCGGTGTGACCTCCTCAGCTTCGCTGTTCTCGTCCGTTTGCGTGTCCGCCTCCTTGCAGGGGCGAAAGCCCTCGAACACTTCGACTTCGCCACGCTCGGACACGGCTATGAACACTTTCCCACCCCGCTTCTTGGCGGCCTTTTGGTGCCGCCAAATAAGGAATTGCTCGCCCGGTTCGAGCACGACAACCTCGCGCCACCCTTCGGCCAGGTAAGCATCGCGCTGGGTCGCAATTGCGGTGTTCTGCAACGTCCAGAACTGATCTTGATCGGCGAAATACCCCTCCTCGGCAAAGAGGTCGGTCACGAGTTCGCCCTTGTAGTCGTCGAGCGGGAACAGCGCCGCTTTCGTGGAAATCTCCGAGCCCCCGAACAACCACGCCTTCAACTCGGACCCAAGCGGCGCTTCGCCGTCGCGAAAGAGCTTGAGCCACTCGTGTTGCCGCGCCTTGGTCGCAAGCGTCAAATGCCGGATCGTGTCCGGATCGATTTCTTCGCGCCGGTAGAGGTCTTTGATCTTGGGGAGCAGATTGCCAAGTGCCAGGCGGCGCTTGACCACCGTTTCCGTCAAACCGAACGTCGCCGCAAGATCGCTGACGCTCTTGCCTTCTGCGATCAGCCGGACGAACGTGTCGTATTGCGCCATTTCGTCCGGATCGAGGCGTGCAACGTTCTCGATCAATGAAGCTTCGAGCGCTGCAGCATCGTCGCCCGCCGCCATCACCGCACAGGGCAAAGGCGCGATTTTGCCTTGCTCTTTCTGCACTTCTTTCGCGGCAAAGTAGCGCCGCCGTCCGGCCACGATCTCGAAGCCGTCCGCGTTCGGGCGAACGAGCAACGGCTGCAAGACGCCACGCGTTCGGACACTCGGCAGAATATCCGAGATGTCGGGTGCACGCTTGGCGTGGCGCATGTTGAGCGGCGAGATATGCAACCGCTCGATGTCGATATGTTGGAGCTTCATGGGTTTGTTCCTTGTCACAAGGTGACCGGCGCTGCGTCCGTGCAATTGCCTGAGCGAGCGCCGGGCGCGCTCAGCGCTGGGTTTCCGCGACAAGCGGAATCTCGGTTGGGCGAGCCTGCTTTGGATCGATGGTCGCGGCGTTCCCATCTTGGCGCGTCTCAGCCGCCGTTCGGAACGCGAGCAGATAGTCGGCCGCTTTCGACGCTGCGGACGCCGCGCGGAAAATCGCTCGCGAATCCTCGCGCAAGACTGTGAGCCATTCGCCGAGGTAGTCGGCATGACGCACGGTCGGCACGATGTTCAAACTTGCGCAGACAAAAGCGCCCGCCATTTCCGCGACGAGTTCTTCGCGGGCGTAAGCTTTCGATCCGTTCGCGCCCGACTGCTCGCGTGAGAGTCTCGACTCGTGACCCGTCCAGTGTCCGAGTTCATGAAATGCCGTTCGATGCCAGTTGATCGGCTCAAAGAACGCTTGCGGTGGTGGAACAACTACCGTGTCCCTTGAAGGATCATAGAACGCACGATCACCCGCAATCCGAAACTTCGCGCCCGTCGCGCGGATCAAGGCCTCGGCTTCCGGTACGATCAACCCTTGCGGAACCGGCGCGGCTTGTGCGTAGAGTTCTGGCGGTAGGCCGTCGCACTGTTCGATGTTGAACAAGGTGAAGCGCTTCAAGAACGGAACCGATCTATCCGGCTCATGCCCATCTTGATCGCACGCAGGTGACGGCGCAGCGCCGTCCCCGTTCTTCGGCACGAAGCGATCCGCAAAGACGACCGTCGTCCCGCGCTCGCCTTTGCGCACTGCACCGCCGAGCGCGAGCGCTTGGCGGAACGTGAGCCATGCCTGTTGCGCGAAACCTTGTTCGATCACGGCACCCCAAAGAATGAGGATATTGATCCCGGAATAGCGCCGCCTGGTCGCGCCGTTCTGCGGCATCCCAAGCGCAGGGTTTGCCCCTCCCCAGGGTTGCACCCACGGCAAGCGTCCTGCTTCGAGTTCGCGGACGATCTTGTCTGTCACAGCCGCATAGAGGCTCTGCCGGTTCTCATTATTATGTGTTCGGCTCTGTTGCATGACCGCTCTCCCGTCTCCCGTCCGTCACCACCCGTTCCCCGAAGCGGGGTGGGCGGCGAAGAGCGACCGGGTAGGCCCGCTGAACGAGGCGGATTGCACCCGAAGGGCCGGAACAACGTGGAGGACCCGCGCGGAACGCGCGGGTTGCGATCCGCCGCAGCGGGCCTATACGGGAGCGGCCGCCCACCGCGCGTGAGGGGAACCGTCGAACAACTTCATCGCGCGGGAACCGCGCGATGACACTCCGCGAAGCGGCGTGTGCCGAGACGCTTCAGAGTTGAATTCGCAGGATCGCCATTCGCCTGCTTGGCTCAGTCCCGCGGCAATCGCGTCGCAACCAAATCATTGCTGTTCGCTGCGGGGCGAGGTCATGCTAAGCACTTGGCGCCATACCGGAGCACGTTGCGATGCCTGCTCAGCGCAAGTCCGGAGCTAAAACAACAATGCGCCAAGGCGCCACTTCAAAAGACCACCCGCTTGCCGAACGTGCGCCAGCCGCGAAAAGCCTGACGCCATACGACGAGACGCATCTTGTCACCTATCTGCGTTTGCTCGACGCAAATGCCGGCGGCGAACACACGGACGCGTTGATCCAAATCGTTCTCGATGCGAATCCAGCGCTCACAGAGAGCCAAGCCCGCCGCGCGGTCACCAGTCACCTGAAGCGGGCGCAGTGGATCAGCGCGGAAGGTTACAAAGATTTCCTCAAGAAACCTGACACTCAGCGCAAAAACCGGCGATAGCCGCCATTCATGAGTTGCCGGCCGCGATTGATGGCGCGCCGGATAGAGTCGCGCAGATGATCACCTGGGTCGTGCCAGGCGGCCACACGCCGCTCGCCATAGACGGCCGACGCGATCTCGCGGTGCGAAGCGTTGGTTAGCGCGCCGTCGAGCGCCTGAGCCACATCGACGAGACGCGATGAAGCCGGCTGATGTTCAAACAATCGCTTCGGCAGATGACCGGTGAACACATAGGCGTTCAAGCATGCGATCGCTTGCTGATGTCGTCGAAACGCCGGCCGCGAGGCCAAGGCGGACGTGAGCAGCACGTCCTCCGCGAGCCACGGACAATATTGGACGGCGAGCTGAAGGCGGCGATCGCCCTCGCACAACAGCACATGGTGAGGCGGCGCCGCGACCGCCGGCACCGCAGACAACACCGGAAGCACGTATCGGCACACGGTCGGATCCCAAAAAACGTTGGCCTCTGCGGCTGTATGATCGAGGGAATCTGTGCGGAGAACGCCCCATTTGCTTGGCGGGAATATCGCGCGCGGCGCCTTGCCGCCGGCGTCAGGTCGCGTTTGCGACTGCGTGCACTCTTCGCGAAATCGGGGGTTACGGCGAAGAAATTCCCAGGCCCAGCCTAAGCCGCTGAGCTTCTCGGCATAGGCATAAGACGCTTTGTTTCGCCAATTTACCTGCAGCCCGGCTCGCATGGGGGGGCGCCTTGCTTGCCGCCAAAGTATGCGCCGAGACAAGTCAACACGCATCCTGTGCCATGACACAGGTTGACCGCGACGTGCGTGTTAGCCGAGAAGCGTCAGGCGGATCGCCGCTTCGCGCAGCGTGCGCACGTTCAACTTCTCTTTGGCGTTGTCGAGGTGAAACGACACCGTTCGCTTGCTGATTCCGAGAATTCGGCTGATTTCCCAGTGCGACTTGCCGGACGTCGCCCACTGCAAACACTCAAGTTCGCGCGGCGTCAGGAGCAGCACGATGCCCCCTCCGGCGCTCAAGTAGATCAGCTGCGCCTGCAGGTGAACCTGTGCGCCGACGAACATGATCGGCCAGCGATAGAGCGCGACTGTTCTTCGAAGTGCGGCCGGATCGTCTGAGGTAACGACGAAAGCGGCGAACGCATCGTTGGGGCAGCGGAAGGGCACGACAAACGCGGACCGGAGCCCATACGCAGACGCTTCCTCAAAGAGCTGGAGTTGCCGTGGGGTGGAGTCCGGAGGCGCTGTAACTTGCAGCAGCGGCGTCGTGCTTGCGCGGGCGTGCAGAAGAACGGGATCGATCAGGTCGTAACGCTCGGTCAGGTAGCGCCTGAGCCAGGTGACGGGGCATGTCGTGACGAGAATATTGCCTTCACCTGATGTCTGGGACACAGAAAAGTACGTGAAAACTTTGATGTCGAACTTTTCGAGCACGGCGCTCGTAACCGCCCGCAAGCTATCAGCATCTTTGCTGGCGCGGATACCCTCGCAGAAACTCTGAAACGCCCGGTGCACGAACGCGATCTCCGATCGCGTTAGAAGCTATGCTCACCTGAGCGTCTTGCAACTCGAGGGCCGGCAGAGGGTGCGGCGCCGTGATTGCGATCACGACGGTTACCTTAACGAGCGACCGCGCGGCCTGGCGCCAGAGGAAGGAGCGACGAGCCGTCTGCAACCGTAACGCGCCTGGGCACAATAAAGACACGCCGTAGCACGAACGCTTGCGCAGGGGCGCCAACGGACGGAATCTTCGCAGCATCGACAGCGCTGGTCACTTCATCCAGAAAGATACGTCGATGGAAGTATTTCTAGAAGATCACGCGTTTCCTATTAGCGACACAAGGGGCAGCATGGCGATTTTTCCTCCGAGCACGAACGCGGACTATCACGGGGCAAAGGCTTCCGCATGGTTCCTCATGTTCGCCGGCGCGATCCAGTTCATTCCCGGCTGCATCCATTACTTCCTGCCCGACGGCGGCGCGGGCGTGATAGCCGGCATCGACCTTTCGACGCGCAGCGACACCATCATCGCGATTTTCGCCTGGTTCGGCGCGCTACAGATTCCGTTCGCCTTGCTGCTATTCACGATCGGATGGCGATACCGCGCACTCGTGCCGCTCGGGCTACTCGCGCTGGTGATCGAGACCGGGCTCATGGCTTATGATGCTTGGTTCGGCAAAGCGTCGCTCAGCGGTCATCACCCGCCAGAACACTACGGCAGCCCCGTCGTAGCTGTGCTTGGGCTCTATTTCCTGATCCTTGCCCTTGGCAAGGAAGCGGGCACTGGCAGAGGCTGATCGCATCGACCGAAATGCGTCTTGGATGATGATGTCGAAGCGAGTCTAACGCACTCGCCGCCGCGCACACGACAACGGCGAAGAGAGATCTGTTGCCGAGTGATCTCACGGGGCGAAAGAGAGAGAACGTGAGGGCGGTTTCGTTTCGCTGCGCAGGGCTGGATCATCGCGTGGCCCATGCCACCCAAACTCGAACTGCAGTTGCTGACGATCGATGACGTTGCCGCGAGGCTGGCAATCGCAGGCTCAAACGCGCGACGGCGCGTGAAGCGCATTGTGCTTGCGTGTGGCACCCCTTATCGTCGCGTCGGCGGCCAGTGGAGATTTACTGAGAACGATGTGGCCGCCCTGGTGGAGGCTCTCAAATGCTCACGCTTCGCAAACGCGGGAAGTTTTGGTACGTGCGCGGTACGGTCAAAGTTGGCCGAACGACGCTTAAGGTTGAAGAGCACAGCACCGGATTTGCTGACAGAGCGTCTGCAGAAAGCTATCGCGTCAATTTCCAAGTCGAAA
>CAZLRW010000165.1:0-7231 GCA_964561925.1 uncultured Flavobacteriaceae bacterium | reverse complement strand
CCACCCGATGGCCCACGTCTTCGCGGCCGGCATGCGCGAATGGAAGCGTTCGTTCGAAATGGGTCCGGTCGCCACCGGCATCATCCCGGGCGTGAAGGACCGCATCACGAAAGTGATGAACGTAGCGATCGGCCGCGAAGTCACCCGGCTCGAATCGCAGCTCGGCTTTTTGGCGACGGTCGGCGTCAACGCGACGTTCATCGGCCTCTTCGGCACGGTCTGGGGCATCATGAATTCGTTCCGACAGATCGCGGCGAGCCACGACACCTCGCTCGCTGTCGTGGCGCCCGGCATCGCCGAAGCGCTGTTCGCAACCGCGATGGGTCTCTTGGCCGCGATCCCGGCCTCCGTCGCCTACAACCACTTCTCGACCTCGGTCGGCCGCATGACGGCGCGGCTCGAGAATTTCTCCGACGAGTTTGCTGCAATCCTCTCCCGTCAGCTCGACGAAAAGGCGCGCTGACGATGGCCGGCGTCATCAACGGCAATCAGGGGAGGCGAGCGCAGCGGCGCTCTCGCATGCGCCCGCAGTCCGAAATCAACGTAACCCCGCTCGTCGACGTGATGCTGGTTCTGCTGATCATCTTCATGGTGACGGCGCCGCTTCTCACGCCCGGCATCAACATCGACCTGCCGCGGACGATCACCAAAACGATCTCGCAGGACAAGGACCCGCTGACGATATCGATCGAAAAGGGCGGCAAGATCTATCTGGGCGGCGCAAAGCAGGAGAGCGAGGCGATCGCCGTCGAAGAAATCGCGGCGAAGGTCCAAGCGATCGCGGAGAACGGCTACGATCAGCGAATCCAAATTCGCGGCGACCGCTCCGTCGATTACGGCACCGTCGTCGTCGTGCTCGGCGAATTGAAAGCGGCGGGTTTCCACCGCATCGGTCTAGTGACAGAGCCCCCGCGTGGCGAGAAGAAGCAGAAATAGTCCGCCGCCCGAGCGGGATTCGCTGCTGGGCGCGGCGATCCTGTCGTTGGCGCTGCACGCGGGTGCGCTCGTGGCGACGGTGGTCGTCTGGCCTTATGTCGCCCCGCCGCTGATCCCGCAGCCGGATGTCGTGATGGTCGATCTCGACGTCGCGGACGAAACGAACGTGACCGCGCAGGCCAAGAGCGAGGAACCGGAGCCCGAACCGGTACCGCCGCCCGAAACGCCTCCGCCGCCGCCCGAGTTCGAAGAGCCGGCACCGCCGCCCCCGCCGGAGATCGTCGAAGCAATCGAGGCCGTCGAACCCGAAGAACAAAAGCCGCCGGAACTGGCGAAGCCTGAGCCGCCGCAGCAGCGCTTCGCGATGGCCGCGCCGCGCGCCAAGCCGAAACCGGAACCGAAGAAGCCGGACTTCGATCTGACCGACATCACCAAGGCGATCGACCGCGCCGAGAAGCAGCAGACGAAAAGCGAAGAGCGTCCGGCGCCGTCCGCGTCCAAGGTGGCGTTGAAAGGGGCAGGTGCACAGACGGCCCTCACGATGAGCGAGATCGACGCGCTGCGCTCGCAGATGGCGAAATGCTGGAACGTGCCCGTGGGCGCGCCGGACCCCACCGCGCTCGTCCTGCGTGTGCGCGTCTTTCTGAACGAGGACGGGTCCATCGATGCCGCACGCCCGCCACAATTGGTTGATCAAGGTCGCATGGGCGATCCCTACTTCCGTGCGGCGGCGGATTCGGCTATTCGCGCAGTCCACATTTGTGGACCCTACAACCTGCCGGCCGAGAAATACGCGCTCTGGAACGAGATCGTAATCACGTTCGATCCGCGCCAGATGGCCGGGTACTAGACGAAGATATTCGTGAGGATGACCATGAAGACGACGACCGTTGTTGCGCGCATGGCCGCGGCCTTGGCAGCGTTGATGCTGATGCTTGCGGGACCGGCGCACGCCAAGCTCGAGATCGATTTGAACAGCGGCGTCGTCGAGCCGATCCCGATCGCGATCCACGATTTCTTGGGCGCAACCCCGCGCGATCAGCAGACGGCGGCCCAAGTCGCCGGCGTCGTTCGCGGCAATCTCGAACGCTCGGGGTTGTTTCAGCCGCTCGATCCGCGCTCTTACCTTGAGAAGATCACGAACTTCCAGGCCTTCCCGCGCTTCGGCGATTGGCGCACGATCAAGGCCCAAGGCCTCGTCACCGGCCAGGCGACGCAGCTGTCGGACGGCCAGCTGCAAGTCGATTTCCGCCTCTGGGACATCTTCGCCGAACAGCAAGTCGTCGGCATGAGCTTCAAGACGACGCCGGAGAACTGGCGCCGCTTGGGCCATCTCGTTTCCGACGCGATCTACGAACGTCTGACCGGCGAGAAGGGCTATTTCGACACCCGCATCGTCTTCATTTCCGAATCGGGTCCGCGCACGAAGCGCCGATATCGCCTGTCGATCATGGACCAGGACGGCGCGAACCCGTCGTTCCTGACCGGCGGCGATTACATCGTGCTCTCGCCGCGCTTCTCGCCGACGACGCAGTCGATCACCTACATGTCGTACGAGCGCCAGACCCCGTCGGTCTTCGTCTTCGATCTGCAGACCGGTCAGCGCGAAGTGATAGGCCAGTACGCCGGCATGACGTTCGCCCCGCGCTTCACGCCGGAAGGCAACCGCGTCGTCTTCAGCTATTCCCGCGACAACAACGTCGACGTCTATGTCGCCGATCTGCGCTCGCGCAGGCCTCAGCGGCTGACCTCCGATCCGGGTATCGACACCTCGCCCTCGTTCTCGCCGGACGGCTCGCGCGTCGTGTTCAATTCGGACCGCGGCGGCTCGCCGCAGCTCTATGTGATGGGCGCCGACGGTTCGGGCCAACAGCGAATCAGCTTCGGTCAGGGCCGCTACACGACCCCGGTTTGGAGCCCGCGCGGCGATCTCATCGCCTTCACCCGCCAGGCCGGTCAGTCGTTCTCGATCGGCGTCATGCGGCCGGACGGGCAGGGCGAGCGCATCCTGACGACCAGCTTCTCCGACGAGGGCCCGACATGGTCGCCGAACGGCCGCGTGATCCTGTTCACGCGCACAACCCCCGGTCGCGGCTCGGTCGGCGGCAATTCGTCGATATGGTCCGTCGACCTCACGGGCCGCAATCTGCGCAAGGTTATCACCCCGGGCGAGGCGTCCGACCCCGCGTGGTCGCCGCTCAATCGTTGAGGTTCGCGACCGGAAGTTGACGGCAGTCACGCGCATTAACGCGGATTTAGACATAAAATCCTGCGCGCTGCTTGACGGTGCTCTTGCGCACCGATAACGCATGGGCGCAGACTTGTAAGCTGTGGTCTCTACGGTTGTGAGTCCGCGTCACGGGTGGAGGGAGTTGCGGGATGATTCGCGTTGCGACGAAGATTGGGACTGCGTTGATTGCGGCGGCACTGCTTGCCGCCTGTTCGTCGACGAAGGAGGAAGCGCCGGCGCCGGTCGCCCAGCCGCAGACCTCGTCGATCCAGCCGGGTTCGGCTGAAGACTTCCGCGTCAATGTCGGAGACACGGTGTTCTTCGACGTCGATCAGTCGAGCATTCGCGCCGACGGCCAGGCTGTGCTGCAAAAGCAGGCCGCGTGGTTGAAGCAATATCCGCAGGTGCGTTTGATGGTCGAAGGGCACTGCGATGAGCGCGGCACGCGCGAGTACAATATCGCGCTCGGCGATCGCCGCGCGAACGCGGTTCGGGAGTATCTGGTTTCGCTCGGCGTCGACGGCGCCAGGCTTGTGACCAAGAGCTTCGGCAAGGAACGGCCGACCTGCACGGAATCCGACGACAGCTGCTGGCAGCAGAATCGCCGCGGCTATTCGGTCATTTCGGCGGGCGCCGGCTCCTAGAGGACCGGGCAAGAAGCCCTGGAGTTGTAAGGGGGCGTGAAAACGCCCCCTTTTCATTTTCGGCGCCCTGCCTCAATTTCGTCACCCGTGCCTGTGATCACGAAGACTGCGAAACCGGTGAGGGGCCGGGCAGTATTGCGAGCGGAGTTTGCGCACATGATCGAATCGTCTCGGAAGCCGAAGTGGCGGAGCCTTGCGCTCGGGTCCGCGCTGGCGCTGTGTTTGTTGCCGGCCGCGTCGCAGGCCGACGATGTCGACGAACTGGCCGACAAGCTGGAGCGCATCGAACGCGACCTTCGCCAGCTCGAATACGACGTCTACAAGGGCAATCCGCCCTCGGCCGACGCGCTGATGTCGGCGCCGGTCGGCGGTGTCGGTTCGACCCGTCTGAACGACATGGAATCCTCGCTGCGCGATCTGCGCGGGCAAGTCGAACAGCTCACGTTCCAAGTTCGCCAGCTGACCGAACAGCTCGACATTGCGCGCAAGGAATCGAATTACCGCCTCGGTGCGCTCGAAGGTGGCGTACCCTCGTCGCTGCCACCCGTGGGCGCGGCTCCTGCAGCGCCGCGCGCAATGGGCGGCCCGGTCGCCGCGCCGACGCCGAAGCCTGCCGCCGAAGGCAACTACGGCAGCCCGATCAACATCGCCCCGGGCGCAGGCTCGAACGCGCAGGGCCAAAAGCCCGGCTCGCTGGGGTCGATCCCTTCGGGTGCCGTGCCAGATGCGGCCGCCGGAGGTTTGTCGCCGCGCCAACAGTATGACGCTGCCATGGAATTGCTGGGCCGCGCGCAATACCCCGAGGCCCAGAGCGCTTTTCGCGGCTTCGTCGCCGCCCACCCGGCCGACGAACTTGCCGGTCCGGCGCAGTACTGGGTCGGCGACATAGCCTTTGCGCAAAAGGACTATGCCGGCGCGGCGAAGGCGTTTGCCGAACTTCTGAAGCGTTACGCCAAGACCGCCCGCGCCTCGGAGGCTATGCTCAAGCTCGGCCTTTCGCTGATGGAGCTGGGGCAAAAGAAGGAAGGCTGCACGACGCTTGGCGCGATCAAGTCGAAATACCCGAACGCCAACAAAGCGGTCCTCGACCGCGCGGCCAAACGCGCCGCCGAAGCGCAGTGCAAATAAGCCCGTCGGCGCGGCCGAGTTCGAGGCCGCGCTCGAGCGCTTGAACGTCGAGCCGCCGTTCGCGGTGGCCGTATCCGGTGGCGCCGACTCGCTGGCGCTCATGCTCCTTGCGGCGGCCTATTGCAGGCGCCGCCGCGCCCCGCCGCCGCTCGCGCTCACCGTCGACCACAAGCTGCGCGAAGGGTCGGGTCTTGAGGCTGAACGCGTCGCCGCTTGGGCGCGCGCACGCGAGATCCCGCACGAGACGTTGGTTTGGATCGGCCGGAAGCCTGCCGCCAACATCCAGGCGCACGCACGCGCGGAACGCTATCGCCTCATCGGCGAACGCATGCGCGAACGCGAGATCGAAACTCTGCTGACCGGTCACACGCGCGACGATCAAGCCGAGACGTTCTTGTTGCGCCTCGCGCGCGGCAGCGGCCTTGACGGTCTGGCCGGCATGCAGGCCACGTCGCGGTTCCCGCTGCCGGACTTCCCGGACTTGCGCATCGCACGTCCGCTGCTTGACCTGACGCACGATCGCCTCGCCGCGACCCTGACCGAGCGCGGCCAGCCCTGGATCGAAGACCCAAGCAACGCGAACGACCGCTTCGCGCGCGTGCAAGTCAGGAACCTGTTGCCCGCGCTGACCGCGATCGGCGTCACGCCCGAACGCATCGCCGCCGCGACGGACCATCTGCGTCGCGCGCGCGAAGCGATCGAAGCAAGCGTCGCCGCCCTGCTCGCCGGCACTGTCGAACTCTCGCCGTGCGGTTACGCATTGCTCGCCCCGGCGCGTTTTGGAGCGGCGCCGGACGAAATCGCGCTGCGCGCGCTCGCGCGTCTCATCGAAGGTCTGGGCGGGGGCAACTACAAGCCGCGCTTCGAACAAACCGAGGCTGCCTTGGTTTGGCTCAGAACGGGCGCGCTCCCGAAAGGCCGCACGTTCGCGGGCTGCCGTCTGGAGCGCAGGCCCGACGGGCGTATCCTCATCGCACGCGAGGAAGCGGGCCTGGCGAGGTCGAAAGCCGTGCCGTTGCAGCCCGGCGCGCAGGTGCTCTGGGACCGCAGGTTCTTGCTCGCGCTCTCCCCCGCGGCTCGCGCTGTCGATGTCCGCCATCTGGGGGCGGCCGGCGTGAAGGCCGCAGGCGCGCGCGCGGCCTTTCCGCCGGTCGAGCCGCACCGGATCGCGGCGACCACCCCTGGCCTCTGGCGCGGTGGGCGCCTTGTCGCGGCGCCGCTCTTGGGCGTTTTCGCCGAGGACGCGGCCGTTTCCGCCAGGTTCGTGGGCCTCTCCGCGAATGTTGACGCGCCGTTAAGTGACACCGGCCGCAAACACCTGTGAACCAAAGCCTGGTAAGTTTTGCTGGCGAAAGCGGGCTTCGGCCCCTATCTGATCTTGTCTTGAGGCCTGATCCCTCGATCCGGCGCCACTGGGTAACGGTATGAACGGCAACCAAAACAACAATCTGCGCAACATCGTCGTATGGATCGTGGTCGGCCTCTTGATCCTGGCGATGGTCAATCTGCTCAGCCAGCAAACCCAGACGACGGTTAGCCCGACCGACATCACCTATGCCCAGCTCCTGAACGAGGCCGAGGCCGGCAAGATCGCCTCCGTCACCTTCCAAGGCACGAAGGTCGTCGGCAAGTACCGCGATACGAACAAGGAGTTCACCTCGAAAGGCCCGACCGACAACGCGACGCTGGCGCAGCAACTGCGCGACAAGGGTGTGGACGTGAAGTTCGGCGAGCCGGAAACCGAATCGCCGACGCTGTTCGCGGTGCTCGTGAACTGGTTCCCGATTCTGCTGCTGGCGGGCGTGTGGATCTTCTTCATGCGCCAGATGCAGTCGGGCGGCGGCCGCGCCATGGGCTTCGGCAAGAGCCGCGCGAAGCTGCTCACCGAGCGCCACGGCCGCGTGACGTTCGAGGACGTCGCCGGTATCGACGAAGCGAAGGACGACCTTCAGGAAATCGTCGAATTCCTGCGCGACCCGCAGAAGTTCCAGCGCTTGGGCGGCAAGATCCCGAAGGGCGCACTGCTCGTGGGACCGCCGGGCACCGGCAAGACCTTGCTCGCCCGCGCGATTGCGGGTGAAGCGAACGTGCCGTTCTTCACGATCTCGGGTTCCGACTTCGTCGAAATGTTCGTGGGCGTGGGCGCCAGCCGTGTGCGCGACATGTTCGAACAGGCGAAGAAGAACGCCCCCTGCATCATCTTCATCGACGAAATCGACGCCGTCGGCCGTCACCGCGGCGCGGGCCTCGGCGGCGGCAACGACGAGCGCGAGCAGACGCTGAACCAGTTGCT
>CAZLRW010000164.1:0-7234 GCA_964561925.1 uncultured Flavobacteriaceae bacterium | reverse complement strand
CGGACAGGATTCCGGCGGCCGACATGTTCGAGGTGCGCGGCGCGACGCTCGACGGCCTCAGCGCGATCTCGCGCGTCCACAAGGCGCGCAACGATCTGGGTTTGAGCCTGTCGCTGACGGATCACGCGGCGCGGATGTTTGCTAACGGCGCGCGGCCCGGCGGCGTGCTGGAAACGGACAAGAAACTCAGCGACGCCGCGTTCGCGCGGCTGAAGTCCGAGTGGAAGAAGCACTACGGCGGCGACAAAACAGGAAGCACGGCGCTGCTCGAAGAAGGCTTGAAGTGGAAGCCGCAGCAGTTCAACGCGGTCGAAAGCCAAACGGTGCAGGCGATCGAGGCCCAGGCCAAGAAGTCCGCGATCATCTGGGACGTGCCGTTGCACCGTCTCGGCCTGATGTCGGACGACGCCGACATTCTGCAGGCGAACCAAATGTACCTGAACCACACGCTGTCGAGCGACGCTGAGCGGTGGGAACGGCGATTGAACTTCGCCTTTGATCTCGACGGCGAAAGCGAAGGCGTCGAGTTCGATCTGGATTACTTCAACCGGGCCGACATGAAGAGCCAGCTCGAGGCGATCCGCATCGGCATCGTGGGCAGCGTGATTTCGCCGAACGAGGGCCGCCGCAAATTGTCGGCGAGCTGGCCGGGCGGGCTGGCCGACGATCCGAAAGGCGCCACGATCTTTCAGCCGGCGAACGTCGTGCCGCTTGGCACGCCGCCGTCGAGCGATCCGGGGCCGGGCTCGGACGTTACCGGCGAACCGGCGGCGGGCGGCGACGGCGATCCGGCGGCGGTGCCGCCGCCAGACAAGGAATAGCGCGATGTTGGAACTGCAGCGGCGCCTCTTCGGGGGCGGCAACCGCATCTATTGGCGCGACTGCGATCTCGAGCGCATCTCTAAGCGTTTTGAGGTCGAAAGACGTGACGTGCCTCTGCCTGCTGACATGGCCGCACTCACGATCGAGCTCGACGCCGGTGAGCCGTCGGACGACGAATTTCGCTTTACGCTGTCGTCGGCCGCTGTCGACACGTACGGCGACACGATCAACCAGATGGGCTGGGACTACCGCCGCTTCGACAAGAACCCGGTCGCGCTGCAATTTCACCGCGGCTCTGTGCTGCCGATCGGCACCTGGTCGAAACGCGCCGTCGAGAACGGGATGCTGAAAGCGTCGCTGCGCTTCTCGTCCGATCGCGACGCCAAGCGGATCGAGCATCAGGTGCGCGAGCGCACGCTGCGCATGACCTCGGTCGGCTTCATTCCGGGCCAGTGGAAGTGGTCCGAAGATCCGAAGCGGAAATACGGGATCGACTTTCTCGAAGGCCACGTCCTGCTTGAGGCCTCCGTGGTGTCGATCGGTGCAAACCCGGACGCACTCCTCGACGCCGACGCACCGGGCTTGAACGACAAGGAAAACGGCTCATCGGAGACGAAGCCGGCGGCCTCGGCCGCGAAATCGTCGCCGTTGGAACTGGCGCGCCTTCGCGCCGCCGCGCTCGCAGCGCGTTTTTAGAGGGTAAGACCCAATGTCAAAGAGACTGAACAAGCTGCGCGAGAAGCGCGGCGCGATGGCCGACGAGCTCAAGGAGATCATCGCGAAGCTGGACGCGATCGGCGACCGCATCGAGAAAGACGGCGACCGCGATCCGAGTGACGCCGAAGCGGCCGACATTGCCGCGCTGAAGGAGCGCATCGCCGCCATCAAGGCCGATCTCGACCGGCTCGACGGCGAAATCGCCGACGAACAAAAGATCGAGGCGGCGCGAGCAGCGGCCGCGGTTCAGCTCCACCCCGGCAGCGATCCCTCGCACCGTTCGCTGGTGCCCGCGCAGGCGAAACACCGCTACGGCGTGCTGAAGGCGTTCAAAGGACCGAACGCCGAAGAGGATGCCTACACCGCCGGCATGTTCCTCTTGGCGACGCTCGGGCGCAGTGCGCCGGGCCGCCTGCATCTCAACCAGATGGGCGAGCGCGCGGCGAAATGGCTGCTCGAGCGCGGCATCGACGTCGTCACGCGTGCGCAAAACGAAGGTTCGAACGTCGCCGGCGGCTTCCTGGTCATCCCGGCTTTCGAGCAGGCGATCATCGACCTGCGCGAGACGTTCGGCACGTTCCGCCGCCACGCCGGCGTGACGCCGATGGCATCGGACACGCAGTCGCAGCCGATCCGCACCGGCGGCCTCACGGCCTACTGGGTGAACGAAGCGGCGCAGATCACGGAGTCGGAGAAAGCGTGGGGGCAGGTCACGCTGACCGCGAAGAAGCTCGCGGCGCTCACCCGCTTTTCGTCGGAGCTCAACGAAGATGCGATCATTTCGATCGCCGACGATCTCGCGCGTGAAATGGCCTATGCGTTTGCGATTTCGGAGGACGCGGCCGGCTGGAACGGCGACGGCACGTCGACCTATGGCGGCATTTTCGGCATTCGCCCGAAAATCATTTCCGGCGCGCATGCGGCGAGCGTGCACACCGCTTCGGCCAACACGTTCGGCGGCCTGACGAAGGGCGATCTGGAAGGCGCCATGGGCAAGTTGCCCAAATACGTCGCCAACCCGCGTTGGTACATCTCCAATCCCGGCTGGGTGAACGCGCTGATGCGCATCGCGACCGCCGCCGGCGGCGTGACCGCGACCGAAATGGCGAATGGTCTTCGCATGCCGAGCTACATGGGCTATCCGGTCGAAACCGATCAGACGCTGCCGAAGGTTCTGACCTCGCTCACCGGTGTCGCGATGGCGTTCTTCGGCGACCTCTCGCTCGGCGTGAAAATGGGCGAGCGTCGCGGCATCACGATCGCTCTCTCCGATCAGCGCTACTGGGAATATGACCAGATCGGAATCCGCGCGACGGAGCGCGTCGACATCGTGCCGCATTCGCTCGGCAACGCCAGCGACGCTGGGCCGCTGATCGCGCTCGTCGGATCGTAATCGCACGCCCCTTCTGACGGGCGGCTCGGCGAGCCGCCCGGGTTTCAATCTCTTTCGGAGAACATCGAAATGCGTCCCACTTCAAAAATGGCGGTGCTCTTGCCGCCGCTCGTCGTCAACAACGACACCGAAGGCAAACCTGCGAACGGCTTCGACACCCGCGGTTTCGGCTATGTCGAACTGACCGCACTCTGCGGCGTATCCGGCGATACGCTGTCGGGGTCGGTGTTCTATCAGGTGAAGCTCGAGGAAAGCGACACCGACTCCGACGGCAACTACGTAGCCATCACCGATGCGTCGCGCGTCGTGACCGGGCTCACGCCGGCGCGCACGACCGCGCCCGCGGCCGGCGGCGTCATCGCCACGGTCGACGATGCCGCGGAAGATCCCGCGCACTTCCGGATCGGCGTCATTCCGAGCAAGCGTTTCGTGCGTCTTTGGCTTGACACGACCGGCACGCACACGAACGGCTTTCCGGCCGCGATCATCGCGCAGGGTTACCTGCCGTCCGTCGCGCCGGCTGTCGACGCTTAAAGTCGTGTCGAACCCGCGCAAAGTCCGTCTCCTCGAGGCGTGGTCGGATTGGCAACCCGGCCACGTCTTCACGGAGATGCCGCTCTCGACGGCCGAGCTGCTGATCGCGCGCGGTGTTGCGGTCTACGAGGACGAGGCCGTTCGCGCCGCGCCTGTCAACCGGATGATGTCCGCCAGGCCGATGAAAAAACCGCGGGCCGAGCGCCGCCTGACCGTTTCCCCCCGAGGGCACCCATGACACTTGTGATCCTGCAGTACGACGGCAAGACGCGGATGGTGAAGGCCGTCATGCGTCCGAGCGAAAAGCGCTTGGCGCTTCTCATGAAGGAGGGCGTCGCGCCGGCCGACTTCGCGAAATCCGAAAAGATGGCCGCCGGCGCGGATTCGCTGCTCGTCGTCGAAGACGAAGAAGCGCTCGGGCTCAAGGACGTGCCGTTTCATCGCTGGCAGGTCGCCGGCGACGGCCACATCGTCGTCGCGCCGAAGCCCGCCGACCTCGCGGCACAGCGCGGCGAAATCGAGAATGCGCTGAACGCCATTCTGGCCGGCGCGTTCAAGGCCAAACGCCCGCTCGACGCGACCGAGCAGGCCAAGGCCGACGAGCTGCAGGCGAAGCTCGATCTCATCGACGCCATGGTGTCCCCGCCATGATGCCGATCATCAAACCGGAAAAGATCAACGGCAAGATTGTCGGCAAGCCGCACGTGCGGCTCGGCGACGGCATCATGACGAAGCTGGAATCGTCGAGCGTGTTCCATCCGCCGACGATCAGCGTGAAATATCCGCACGTGCCGGTCGGCCGGCTCGTCGAGCAGGAAGCGCGCGCGATCGTCGGCATGCGGGCGATGACGAGCGACGAACTCGCGCAGCGGCTCTGGAACTTCGCGCAACGCGTGATCGAGAACGAGAAACGGAGGCCGACAGATGGCTAACGCCTTCTATCCCCTGTGGAAGCAGGCCATCATGCTGGGCACCGGCGCCTCGGAGCTCAACACCGGCGCGGGTGCGTCGGTGATCTTCGTCGACACGGGCACGTACACCTACTCGACCGCGCACGATTTCTTCAACGACCTTTCCGGCACGCACGGCGACGGCGGCACGGCGCGCGCGAACTCGGAGGTCATCACCTCGCCCACGTACACGAACGGCACGTTCGACGGGGCGGACACAGTGTTCGCGTCGGTGAATACGGGCGGCGTCACGGTCGAGGGCTTCGTCGTCTTCGTCAACGACAGCGTCGGCGACACCACGTCCTATCTCGTCGCGTTCTGGGATGCCTCCATCACGGGCATGCCGTTCTCGACGAGCAGCGGCGCGCAAGTGACCATTCAGTGGAACGCCTTGGGTATCTGCGACCTTTGATGGCCCTCTACGTCTACGAAATCGCGACCGGCCGGCTCGAGTCCTGGAACCCGACCGACGGCGGGCTGATCGCGCCGGACGACGTGCTGGCGGCGCGCGGGCTTGCGAAGCTCGCGGGCGCGCCGGCGCTCGACGAAACGCATGCCTGGGACGAGGCGAGGCGCAACGTCGTCACCGTCGTGCCGAAGCACCGGCCGCGCAACATCGCCTGCTCGCGCTTCGTGCTCGCGTTTTCGGCGGCCGAGTTCGCGGCGATCGCGGCCTCGCCCGATCCGGTCGTGAAGCAGTTGATGCTCGCGATCCAGGTCTCGCCCGAAATCGACATCGCCGCGCAGTCGACGATCAACGGCGTCGCCTATCTCGTGTTTGCGGGCCTCTTGAGCGAAGCGCGCGCGGCCGCCGTGCTGGCGACGGAGTGAGGCATGGCCGCTGCGGTCAAGACGTCGGGCTCGCAGACGGCGACCATCTCGACCGAGCATACCTTGGCGACGGTCACGGACGCGGGCGTCTATCAGCCGGCGATCGACGTGGCGGCAATGCTGGGCGGCACGACGCCGGACCTGGTCGAGATCCGCCTCTACGGCAAGGCGCGCAGCGGTGACACCGAGCGGCTGATCAAAGTCTGGTCGCTGATCGGCGTGCAGTCCGAAGCGCTCTGGATGGGCCCGCCGCTCTTGTCGCCGCATCACTACAAGCTGACGCTGAAACAAACCCAAGGCACGGGCAGAGCCTTTCCTTGGGCGATCTACAACGCATGACCCGCTTACGCTCGTGCGGAGCTTCGGCGTGGCAGGGCCCGGGCTAACGACATGTTCCTGCCCGCCAACACGTTCTCCGCGGTGCACGAGTCGCGGGGCGAGCGCACGAGCGGTTCGTCCGACGGCACGTCGATCGCCGCCGCCGGCACCGCGAACACGAAAGGCAGCTGGACCGATCTCGGCGCGGTGACGTCGTTCGCCTACGAAGGTTTCACGGTCTGCTGCGAGGCGGGCTCGGCCGCCGACTTTCTGGTCGACATCGGCATCTCGGACGGCGCGAACCGCGCGATCCTGGTGCCCGATCTGCACTATTCGTCGCTGAAGCAGATCGACGAGCACAACATGGCGCTCGCGATCCCGATCCACGTGCCGGCGGGGTCGCAGCTGTCGGCGCGCTGTCAGGCGAGCGTCGCCTCGTCGTCGTTCCGTGTGCTGATCATCGGCCACAGCGCGAACCCCGGCGGGTTTCCCGGCTACAGCCGCGCGATCGCGCTCTACACGATCAACGGCAGCCGCGGCACGGCGATCGATCCGGGCGGAACGGCGAACACGGAGGGCGCGTGGACGCAGCTCGTCGCGTCGAGCGCGGCGGACGTCGCGGCGCTGCTCGGCGTCGTCGGTTTCAACGCTGACACGGCGCGCGGGACCACGACGGCCGCAATGCTGCTCGACATCGGTGTCGGCGCGTCGACGGCGGAGTCAGCGATCGTGTCCGACCTCGGATTTCAGTGGGATTCGGCCTGGGACGGACCGAACGACGTGTTCTTCGGCCCGTTCGCGGCGGCAATCCCGGCAAGTTCCCGGATCGCCGCGCGCGCCCGGTGTTCGGACATCGTCGCAGGCGATCGCACGATCGACTTGGCGATCTACGGCCTGGTGCCCTGATGTACCAGCCGTCGCACGTCTCGAGCGTGCACGAAACGGTCGGCGCGCTGACAGCGTCGTCGCGCGGAACGCTCGTGACGGGCGGGGCCACCAACACGAAAGGTTCCTACGTCTCGATCGGCGCGGCAACCACCGTGTCGTGGGAGGCGATGACGATTTTCGTCGCGCGGCCGACCGGCAGTTCCGGCGGCCTCAACGGGATGATCGACATTGCGCTCGGCGGCGCAGGGTCGGAGGCGATCATCGTTCCCGATCTGTATTTCGCCGCCGGAAAGCTTCAAGACGAGCACACGCTGCAACTGACGCTGCCGCTGCACGTGCCGTCCGGCAGCCAGCTGCGCGCGCGGATGGCCGAATCGGTGGGCAACGGGACGATCGATCTCAGCGTCGCCGGTCACCACAGCGGCCTCGGCGGCGCACCGGGCTTCTCGCGCGCGGTCGCGCTGTTCACGCCGGCGAGTTCGCGCGGCGTGGCGATCGACCCGGGCGCGACTGCGAACACGAAGGGCGCATGGGCCGAGCTGACGAGCTCGTGCCCCGAAGACGTCGCGGCAATGTTCGGATTGATCGGCTACAACAACGACGTGGCGCGCGCGGCAGGGGCGCAGGCGCTGCTCGACATCGGCATCGGCGCGGCCGCGGCGGAGCAGACGGTCTATCCGAACTACACGTTCGGCTGGAGCACGCAGCGCGACGGGCCGTCGAATTGCGTGCGGATCCCGCCGTTCGCGTGCAGCGTTCCGAAAACCACGCGCATCGCGGC
>CAZLRW010000163.1:0-7246 GCA_964561925.1 uncultured Flavobacteriaceae bacterium | reverse complement strand
ACCCCTCTCCCTTCCCGAAGTGGAAAGGGAGAGGGGCGGGCTTTTCTCGTTCTCAGGGTCATGAAAGACCAACCGCTCCACTGCTGCAAGCAATGAACGGTTAACCCGCCAGCGCCTTCGCCAGAATGGGCAGGCTCACGTCCATCCGATAGTCGACCGACGAGTGGTCGTCGGCGAATTCCTCGTAGACGTGCGGCACGTCCATGCCGGTCAGCAGCCGTTGCATCCGCCGCGCCCCGTACACCAGGTTGTACTGATCGACGTCCCCGCAATCGATGTAGAGCGCCTTCAGCTTCTTGAGACCCGGCCCCATCGTCTCGGCCATCACGACCGGGTCCCATTTCATGAAGTTGGCCCAGCGCTCAGGGATGATCTCACACGTGTGCATGTCGACCGGCAACCGCACGCCCATGAACGCGCCGGGATCGGGATCATAGGACGCGCACATCGCCAGCATCATCAGGATGTGGACGTCCTTGTCCTTCGTCTTTTTCTGGCTCCAGAAGTCGGTGAGCCAAGTTTTGATGTCGTTGTTGTGCGTCTTCAGCGCACGCAGCACCGCCGGAAACTCCGGCAGATGGCACCACTCGTGTCCCATGTCCCCGGAATGCGAGGCCGCTGCACTCCAGAAATCGGGGTGGAGCAGGGCGTGCACCATCGCGCCGTACCCGCCCGAACTCTTGCCGAAGATGCCGCGTTTGCCCGCGCCGCCGCAGCCGTACGTTTTCTCCACGAACGGCACGCACTCTTGCAGCAGGAAATCGTCCCACCGTCCCATCGCGACGGAGTTGATGTACTGATTGCCGCCGAGCTTCGTGAAGCAATCGGGCAGGGCGACGACAACGGGTGGCATCGCCCCCTCGGCGATCAGACGATCAATGCGTTCCGGCAAGTTCTCGCCGAAGTTCTTCCAATTCGTATGTGCCGGCCCGCCCGCCGTGAAGCCCACGATGTCGACCAGCAGCGGCAGCCCGCGCCCGTCAAGCCCATGCGGCACATAAACGTCGACGATTCGCCGCGTCGGATCGCCCAACACATTCGACTTCAACACCTCGCTCTCGATCCAAAGCCGGTGCACGCTTCCTGCAGGCGTCTTGGCGTCGCGTCTCATCGGAATCCCTCGTTGCTCGCCGCGAGAATGCCCGTGGTGCCGTCGTAGACGCAAGCCGCGGCGAGGGACTTTGACCTGTGCGGCACGCCGCTTGGAAATGGGGACAGAGCGCGCACAACCCCGTGCGCAGCGACACGCGCCGGAACCACTCGAATTTTAGTCGAATCCGAACGATCTCGGTCGGGGTAAGTCAAACCTTCGCTGGCATCATGGCCTCGACGGGTCGTGAGGATTGGCATGGTCTTCCAGCTTCATTCGGCGCTACGACGCGCGGCGTTGGTTCTCGTTCTTGCGGCGCTGCTCGTGCTGATCCCGCTGCCGTCGCGCGCCGCGCCGCCGGCCCCGCAAGTCGCGCCTGCAGCGGCAACGGCGAAACCTGGCGCGCCCGCGATGTGGCGGCTCACGGGCGGAAAGTCGCGCGTCTATCTGTTCGGCACGATGCACCTCTTGCCCAAGGGAACCGTTTGGCAGACGCCGGCGATGGCCACCGCCATGGCCGAGACGAAAGTCACCGTCGTCGAAGCCGACGTCGACAGCCGCTACGCGCGCGAGACGGCGGCGTCGCTCGCCTTCGAGTTCGGCGTCAATCCGTCGTGGCAGACGCTGAGCGGCGTCTTGGGCGTCGAACGCTTCGAAAGGCTGGTCCGGGTCGCCAAGAGGTACGGCGTGTCGCCCGCGTCGCTGGAACGTATGCGTCCCTGGCTCGCGGCGCTGCAGGTGTCCTACGCCGCGATGAACGCGGTGGGATTCGAACGCGACCTTGGCGTTGAACGCACGGTTCTGACCGCCGCCAAAGGCGACAACGACAAGGTCCAAGCGCTCGAGACGGTCGAGGCGCAGATCAAAGCGCTCGCAAAGCTCGACGGCAACGATATGCTTGCCAACGTCGATCGCACGATTTCGGAGATCGACGACGTCGGCGGCACGATGCAGCCGATGCTGCAGGCTTGGCGCACCGGCGACACCGCATCGCTCGAACGCTTGGTAATGGCCGACATGCGCAAAGACGCGCCCGCGCTCTACCGTGCGCTGCTCGTCGACCGCAACGCGGCCTGGACCGAACGCATCGTGCGTTGGCACGCCGGCGAAGGCACGTACTTCATCGCGGTCGGCGCCGCTCACCTAATCGGCAGCGACAGCGTGATCGCGATGCTGGCGAAGAAGGGTATCAAAGCCGAACGCGTGCAGTAGCCGTCACCGGCCCGGCCGGTATTCGCGGCTGAGGTTCTTGCGCAACTCGGCTTCGTCGAGCCACACCGGCTTCGTTTCCTCGCGCAGGAACAGCGGCGCCTGATCCGCGTAATGCGGCGAGGACGCGTCGAGCGTCGCCGATCCGAACTGATGGATGCTCTCGGCGCTCACCTTGCCCGCTTTGTCCCATTCCACGAAGTAGACGAGCGTGTCGCCCTTGCGCGCTTCGAACTTGCCGTCCGCCTGCGGCACGACGTCGGACTCGAAGTCGCGCAGCACGTCCGGCCCGCCGTTCGCGGGCGCGTCGATTGTTCCGCGTCGGAAGCGGCTGACCTCGCCCCACTTCGGATCGAGCCGGCCGTGGTGCTTCTTCAACGTCGCGATCGCCTGACGTAGGGAGCCAAGGATATCGCCTTCGGGCAGCCCCTGATAGGTCGGCACGACGACCGGCAGACCCACCATGATCGCCAGCGCGGCAGCACGGTTCTCGGCATCCGCCGACAGGTCGTAGGACCTGAGCAGCGACTGCGCCGCCGCAAGCTCGGCCGCATCCGTTTCTTTGGCGAAATCCATCTCACCGATGCGCGCGATCAGTTTCGCCAGCTCCGACCGCGCGGAGTACGTCTTGTCGAACTTGATCGCGCGAAATTCGTCGCGCGTGATCGAGCTGTCGGCGCTGAGCAGTTCCTGCAGCCGCAAACACCGGTTCGTCTCGCGCGTTTCGATTCCGAGTTCGCGCGCAAAGTCCGCAGGCTTCAAGTCTTCCTCGACGGCCGTTGCCGTATAGGGCGTGTTGTTGGCGTTGTAGACGAAGCCCGCCTTCGGGTCCGCGACGTTGGGAACGGATTCGAACGGCAGATAGTCCTTCCACAGCGCACGCGACGTGTCGCCCGGCAGATATTTCTGCCAGTCGTAAGCCGGGTCGCGTTTCGGGAACACGGCATTGTAGATGTAGGCGACGCGGCCTTGCGCGTCGGCGTATGTGTAGTTCTGACTCGGGATCGCCTGCATCCGAAGTGCGGCCAAGAACGCTTCGCGATCCTGCGCCTTGTTCAGCCGGTAGTACGCCTCGACCTGATGGCTCTTGTCCATCGTGGCATAGCGGATGGCATAGGTTCCGTGCGGTCGGCGGATCACCGGCCCATGCTCCGACCACTCGACAGCGCGCGTCGCGCGGATCGCGATCGGCCCGGCGATGCGCAGTTCAAGATCGACGTCTTTGCGGAAGAAGTCGCGCCACGCGCCGTCGAATTTGTACTGGTTCGGATTGTCCGGATTGATCGTCAGCACATAGATGTCGGTCAGATCCGGCTGATTGACCGTGTTCGCCCAACCGAGGTTCGGCCCGAACCCATGCAGGATGAACGGCGAGCCGGGAAACACGCCGCCCGCCATGTCCCAGCCTTCCTCCGACTTCAGCCGCACCTCGTACCAGGCAAGCGGCCCCGTGTAGGGTTGATGAGAATTGATGAGAAGGCGCGTCGCCCCGTCCGCCGAACGCGACGGTGCCACCGCCATCGCGTTCGACCCCGCGCCCTGCGGTATGCTGAGCTCGCGCTGCCGCTCGGGCTCGAACAGTTCGCGGATGTTGCGCTCGAGCCCGAAGAACAGCGGCGTGAAGAACACGAACCCCGCCGCAATGTCGTGCGCCGACGCACCCTCGAATCCGGGCACCACCCGGTCCGGATGCTGCGCCGCGTAGAGATTGATCCCGTCGGCGTACGCCGCAAGCACCTCGTACGTCTTTTGGGACAAGCGTCCCTCGGCGAGGTTCGACTTCATCTGACCTTCGGTGCGCTCGCGCACCATGAGCAAACGCACGAGATAGTCCGTCACCACCGGGTCGGCGCCGGGCGCTTCGAACCAGGATCCAAGACCGATCGCCTTCGTCAGTCCGTTGAAGAGGCGCGGCGCTTGGTTGTCGACAAGCGCGAGCTTGCCGCGGCTCGTCATCAGCGATTGCTGCATCGTCGCGAAGTCGTCCTCGGCATGCGCGTAAGCCAACCCGAACGCTACGTCCTCGTCGCGCTTGCCGTAGACATGCGGTACGCCCCAGCTGTCGCGCAGGATGCGCACGTCGTAACGCTCGCCGTTCTTCAAGTACGGCGTGCCGTCGAACCCCGCAACCAGCGTCGGCCGCGCAAACACGACGAACGCGGCGAGCAGCACTGCGGCGATGACGCCGCCCCACAAGAACCCCCGCCGCATCGACGCCCCCTATCCGCCCAGCACATGCGGCGCCCAGACGCCGAGCGCGCCGAACACCGCGCCGAGCACGCCGAGACCTGCGCCGATATAGGCGAGCCACAGGACCGAGGTCACGACCGCCGCGGACGCCAGCAGAATCCCTAGCTGCAGCGCCCCGCTCGCCAGGTCGAACGTCGCGTTCGCCGCGGCCGCGTCGTCCCGTGCCGTCTCGATCGCCTTGGCCTTGACCGAGAGTTCCTTGCGCCCTTCGCCGGTCTCCGGTTCGCTGTCGTAGCGTGCCGCCGTCGCGCGCCAATCGGCGATCTGTTTCTTGACGGCTTCGAGCGCCGTCCCTTCTTCCATCCCCGCCGAGGTGAGTTCGAGCGCGTCCGCCTGCGCCTTCAGCGTCGTCATCCGGATCGTCTTCGCTTGGAAGAACGCCCACGTGTTCGACGCCTCGACCGTACCGCGCAGCGCGTCCGAGGACGCGTTGCTGCCGGCCGCTTCGGTAAAGGCGAGCGCCCCCGCCAACACCGCGATCAAAATGCCGATCCGCTTGTTGCGTTCGTTGAATTCGAGCTCCAGGGCATCCGTCATACGCCGCTCCGTTTGCGATTCGCGAAGCGGACAGTGAAGCCGAGCCTACCGTGCCGAGCAATCGACCGAGTTCTCGACCCAGGTGCACGGGTCGCCCGACGGCTCGGGCTTTTGCGTACCTGCGATCGCGCGGATGCCGTCGCCGATCGTGCGCCAGGCCTCGCTTTCCTGTTTGCGCGACTGGGCGAGCTGCTCCTTGCGGTCCTCCGTCAGCCGGTCTTCCGCATCGAGAGCCGCTTCTTGATAGAGCCGGTTCGCGTTTCCATAAGTCAGCGTCTGCTTCAGCAACTCCGCCGTCACGAGATCGAGCTTCAGCGCGAGTTCTTTGCGCATCGCGCTTTGCGTCGGCCAATGATCCTTCGCGACCATGTCGATCCGGTCGCGGCATTCGCGCTGGTCGCGCGACAAGGCGCGGATCGCTTCAACCTCCTCGACCGTGGGCCTCGTCTCGAGCGCGAGCATCTCGGGCGTGATTTCGTCGACGTTGACGATAGGAAGCTTGCCGATCAGGGCGGCGACGGCCGGGTTCGTGCGCTTCTTTTCGCAGAACTTGACGACCCCGCCCATGTCGCGGTCCGCGACGTAGCCGCGAACATAGGAACAGCCGCCGAGCGCGAACGCCAAGGCCGCCAAAACCGCGAGTTTTGCCCCCATAGTCCCCAACCGTGTCTGCTTGCCCCAATGGGGCGAAATGAAACGCCAATCCTTGGGCCCGCACAAGCAGGACGCGAAGGTAAATTTGCCCGTGCCTGGCGGTGCAGGGCAGGGCGAACCCCAACACTTGGGTGCGCGCACGCCCGTGACCGCAGTCACCGCCGCCGCCCCTCGCGCGCGGAAGGGGCGCACGCGTATAGTGCGCTTGGGCGTCACCCAACCTCTTAGGAGAAGCATCACGTGCTCAAGACGATCACCGCGGCCCTTGCAGCGGCGGCACTCGCCACCCCCGCCTTTGCCACCGGCCAAGTCTACGGCGACTACGGCCAAGGCCCCGCGCCCGGCGTCTATCAAGGCGCGCCGCCCTCGTATCAGCAGCCGCGCTATTCGAACTGCGAACCCGACGTCGCGATCGGCACGGGCCTCGGCGCCGTGGTCGGCGGCATCATCGGCAATCAATTCGGCAAAGGCTCGGGCCGCACCGCGGCGACGATCGGCGGCGTGGTCTTGGGCGGCATCGCCGGCAACATGATCGCGCGCGACGCCTGCAAGGACGAGCGCCACGATGCCTACTACTACAACAACACGTACTACGACGCGTTCAACGACGAGGACGAAGGCGACGAGTACGCCTGGCGCAATCCGCACACGAACAACTACGGCTACGTGACGGCCGGCGACCACTATGAGGACGGCTACCAAGGTTATAGCGGCCCGTGCCGCGAGTTCAGCCAGCGCGTCTTCATCGACGGCCGTCCCGAAACCGCCTACGGCGTCGCCTGCCGCCAACCCGACGGCAGCTGGCGCATCGTCTCCGGACAATAGATCAGGTATCAGGGATCAGAAATCAGGGATCAGAAAGCGCACGTTGCGCGTTCTCTGATCCCTGATACCTGATCCCTGTTTTCTGATATGGCCTCCCCGCCGAAGACCGTCCTCACCGCGACCGCCGAAGAAGAGCGCGCGATCCGCGAGGCGGTGCGCAGCGCCGACCCACGGACACTCGGTCCCGCGCGCGAGCTTGCAACGGCAGCGCATGTCGATGCGCTTGTGGAACTGCTCGCCGACCCCGCGGTCTCCGAACCCGTCTACGCGCTACCACGTCCAATCACGCGCGCGTCGGTCGCAGGCTGGATCGATGAGTGCGAAGCGTTGCGCCGGAAAGGCGAGGGCCTCCTCATTCTGAATGTCGCCCCCGGCGGTCCGGTCATGGGCTACTCGAAAATCACGGTCTGGCCCGAGCGCGCCTCGGCCGAACTGGGCGGCGCCTTGAAGGCGAGTCTGCAAAACGCGGGCGCAGGCGGTGCGGGCGCTGCGCACACGATCGGCTGGATCTTCGAGCATCTCGCCGTCCGTCTCATCTGCCTCACTGCAGCGCTCGACAACGTGCGTTCCGCGAAGCTGATCGACCGCATGGGCTTCGTACGCATCGGCGAACGCGACGCCCACCGCCCCGACGGCTCGCTCCGCCGCTCCCTCTATTGGGAAATGACGCGCGAGGCCTGG
>CAZLRW010000162.1:0-7349 GCA_964561925.1 uncultured Flavobacteriaceae bacterium | reverse complement strand
GTTCAGCCGCGAATGCGACGACTCACGACGGCTGGTACGTCAGCCTCGAAGGCGGCGCCAGTTGGGTGCAAGACGCCGACTTCGTTCAATTGCCGGGTCCGACGCCGTTCGTCATGGAGAGCGACACTGGCTGGGCCGCGTTGGTCGCCGCCGGTTACTCGTGGCAGAACTGGCGCGCGGAGTTCGAAGTCGGTTACCGCGACAACGAGATCAGCGGCTTCTTCACGCCTGCCGGCGCGCCCGCGGCCTGTGCGTTTTGCGTCGACCCGCGATTGGTCGAGGTCACGCTGATGGCAAACGTCATCTACGACCTGCCCTTGACCGAGCGTTTGTCGTTGTCCATCGGCGCCGGTGCCGGCGCGGACTTCGCAAGTCTTGAACTAGGCCCGGCGTTTGATGAAGATGATTGGGTCCTAGCGGCTCAAGGCATCGCAGGCCTGAACTATGCGATCGGCTCCAAAACCGACCTCTTCGTCACATATCGCTATCTCTGGGTAAACGAACCTGAGTTCGCGACGGCAGCGTTCTCTGAGAACTTCGACGACTTCCAAAAGCACACCGCCACGATCGGCTTGCGCTATCACTTCGGCGCGCCGGCCGCAGAGCCCACGGTCGCGCCGCCGCCCCCACCGCCACCGCCGGCGGAACCGACGACGCCGCGTGAGTTCATCGTCTTCTTCGGCCACAACAAGTCGAACCTGACGAGCGAAGCGCTGACGGTCATCAAGCAGGCCGCGGTCGCCGCGAAGGAATTCGGCAGTGCGACGATCACGGTCGTCGGCCACGCGGATCGCTCCGGCTCCGACAAGTACAATCAGAAACTCTCGCTGCGGCGCGCCACGACGGTGAAGGGCGCTCTCGTCACCGAGGGCATCGCCGACGGCTCGATTACCGTCTCGGCCAAGGGCGAAAGCGATCCGATGGTTCCGACCGCCGACGGCGTGCGCGAACCGCAGAACCGCCGCGTGCACATCTCGCTCTAACGCTGCACGCGTCACGTTGATGCTTGAAGAAGGCGGAGGCCACCCTCCGCCTTCTTTCGTTTCTGCTACGGCTTCGGCGGAAACCTAGAGAGCGCGGGATCGCGCCCGTTGCACTCGGCCGGGCCAATCGGCCAAACTGCTGCCAACGCCATTGCAACCACGACGAGACAACGATGACGGACTTGATGACCGAGCTCGCCGCCCGCCTCGGCGGCAAGCTCGCACTGATCGACGATCGCCCCGGCGGCCGCATCGTGAAGTGGACGTTCGCCGAACTCGAAGCCAACGCGAACCGGCTCGCAAACTTGCTCCTCGATCTCGGAGTTCGGCCGAAGGACCGCATCGTCTCATGCGGCCAGAACTCATGCTGGCTCGTCGCAATGTCGAACGCCGCGCGCAAACTTGGCGCCGTCGGCGTGCCGCTGAACTATCGGCTGACGCCCGAGGAAGCGGCATATGTCGTCGACAACTCCGATGCCGTCGCGGTCTTTTCGGACGCCGAGTTCGCGCCCCTCTTCGCAAAGATTGCGAAGGACACGCCGAAAGTCCGACACACCCTGATCTTTGACGGCGCACCGGCGCAGAGCCAAACCGGCGTAGAGCCGCTGCTCGCGCGCGCTTCGGCCTCACCGCCAACGCTCCGCGAACCCGCGGGCGAACCGATGACGATGATCTATACGTCGGGCACGACGGGCAAACCTAAGGGCGCCGTCCGCGCTTCGCTCGGCAATCCGGCGCAGTCGGCCGCGCTGTGGGCGGAGATCGGCTACGTCGAGACCGACGTCTACATCACGACCGGCCCGCTCTATCACTCCGGCCCCGGCGGCTTTCTGGCGACGGCGCACCGCCTCGGCAACACCGCGGTCCTGCAACACAAATTCGACGAGGAGGATTGGCTTAGGCTCGTGCAAACCTACCGGGTGACGACGACCTTCGCCGCGCCGACACCGATCCGCCGCATCTGCCAACTCGCCGACGCCACCTTCAATCGCTACGACGTCGCCTCGATGTCGCGAATGGTCGCGAACGCAGCACCTTGGTCGTTCGCGCTGAAGCAGCTCTATCTGTCGCGCTTTCCGAAGCTCTCGCTGTTCGAGGTCTACGGCTCGACCGAACTCGGCGTGAACACGGTCCTGCGTCCCGAACACCAACTGACGAAGCCTGGATCCTGTGGCCGCCCGGCTCCCGGCGTCGAAATCTGCTTGTTCGATGAGAGCGGGAACCCCGTCACGACGCCCGACACCGAGGGCGAACTTTATGTGAAAAGTGCGAACATGTTTGCGACCTATCACAAGGCGCACGACAAGTTTCTGGCCGACCGCAAAGATGGTTGGCAGACCGTGGGCGACGTCGCCTACTTCGACAAGGACGGCTTCTACTACATCTGCGACCGCAAGAAGGACATGATCATCTCGGGCGGCGTGAACATCTATCCGGCCGAGATCGAAGCCGTACTCGAAACGCATCCCGACATCATGGACGTCGCCGTGTTCGGGATACCCGACGAGGAGTGGGGCGAGGCCATTCATGCGATCGTCGTCGTTCGCCCGGGCGTCACGCTGACGAAAGACGCCATCGAAGCCCACGCGCGCGAACGCCTTGCGGGCTACAAGGTGCCCCGCTCGATCGCCTACATGGACGAAATCCCCCGCACCGGCTCGGGAAAAATCCTCAAGCGCGAACTGCGAAAGCCGTATTGGGAAGGAAGAAAATCCCGCGTCTAGTTCGTCTTCGGCGCGTTGAAGGCGGGTGTCGGCACGCCGGCGGGCTTGCTTTGCGCGGGCGTGGTCCCGGTCTTGCCGCCCGTGCTCGCAGTCAACTCGTTGCTTCCGGCCGCGGCGGAATTCTGCTCGGCCAGATCCTTCTCCATCTCAGCATTCCGCCGCATGCTGTTCACGCACTGGCCGACATACTTCGACTTCGACATGCCGGCAGGGATCGTGCGGCTTTCCTGTTCGGCATTGTAGCGCTCGAGACACGTCTTCTTCGCTTCCTGAACGTCGAATGTCGCGGTCGCGGCCATCGCTGTCCCGCACAGCGCCGCAGAAAAAACGAGTGTAGCCGAGCCAATCGAGCAAACGCCGCGAGTCACCATTGCCTCCATGAAGCGAAGAGGCCGCACAAGACAGCGGCCGAACGCCGAAATCAAGAGCGAAACTTAAGCAAAAGAGAAGGCGCACGCGCAGCGCGTGCACCTTGACCGTTGTTCAAAACCTACGCGGGTTGCGGTTCGCCGTCGTCGTCGTAGCGCCGCTCTTCGCGGACGACGGGCTCTTCGCGCACAGGTTTGCGGCGGCGGCGCGTCGCCAACAACAAACCGGCCAAGAGCGTGATGCCGCCCACAATGAACATCCACAGCGGAAATCCCGCGACCGGCTGGTTCACGGTGTCCCTAAGTTCCGAGAACGTCCATGGAAATCCCGGACGCGCGGGCGCAGCCCCACCCTCCGGCGATGTCGCTTCGACGGAAACGGTCGGCGGCGTCTCGATAGCCGTGCCCAGCGTATCGGTCGGTGTCGGCGGACTGGCGGTCGTCGCCGCATCCGCCGGTGGCGGCGCTGAAGGCGCATCGGCCACGACCGTTTGTCCGCCGCCGGGTCCACCGGACGAGGCACCACCACTGGCGCCACCGACGGGCAATGCCGCCGGTTCGTCCTTCTTTACGGGGGGCGCAGGATCGGGCTCTGCGACCTTCGGTTCGGGCACGGGCTTCGGCGGCTCGGCCGCCGGCACCGTCGCTTCGCTCACGGACGCTGCATCCGCCGCCACGGGCTTCTTCGCGCGCGGCGCGGCCGCCTTTTTCCGTGGCGCAACGCTCGCTTCGAGGACGGGATCGTCGTCAACGATCGGTGCCCGCACCACGCGCCGCTCGCTCTTCGTCCGCTCTTCGGCGGTAAAGCCTGCACTTGGCGTCGGATCGGTGGTCCCGCACGCGGCAATCGCCGTGGCCGCAACCATCAACGTGATGGAACTCAAGGTGGCTCGTGCCGTCATGATGCCTCTGCAAGTGAAGAGTCATTGCCAAGTTCCCCCACCCGTTATCTTCTTACCCATAACCGCGCCCGGCCACCACTGACCCGGGAATGTAGACGAGCCTTGGCACAACCCGGCGCGTTGCCGTTTTCGGCGTTTCATGGAGACGACAGATGACGAGATCGATGTTCCTCGCTGCAGCGGCATTCGCACTCGCAGCGTGCGCGACCGACCAACCGCCCGCCAACCCGCAGAACGTTGTCGACCAACGTGTCGCGATCATGAAGGGCTTTGCGAGCGCGCTTGGCGCAAGCTCGAACTTTGTCCAAGGCAAGGGAACACAGGCAGCCGCAAAGGCGAAACTCTCGGCCGCACGTGCCGACCTTGAACGCGTGGTCGAGATGTTTCCGCGCGGCACCGCACTCGGCGACCGCGGGGTGACGCAATCTCGCACCTTGACGACGGTCTTCGCCAACCGCAGCGACTTCGAAGAGAAGTTTGGCGCGCTCGATCGAGCCTTTGCGGCCCTCGACGAGGGATTGGCCAAGAACAAGGAGGCGACCTCCCCTGCTGTCGCTGGCGTCAAGGCCGCCTGCACCTCCTGCCACAACAAATACCGCGCACCTGAGGATTAACCGCACCCGCGCAAGCCCAGTTAAATCTGCCCTTGTGATCTGCGCGCAACGGCTCGCACGCCCTGCCCTGCTAACATCATGTCCTTCGGCCGGCGATCTTTGGGGGAGATTCCGTGCGCCGCATGCTGGTCATTGCTTGCCTAATGGCCGCGGCGCTTTCCATCGAGAGCGCCAGCGCCGATGAAGCACGCGCCGAGTTCCAGGGCTTCTATGCCGGTCTCAATACCGGTTACGGGTTCGGCGCCAGCGGCGACTGGTGCTTCTGCACGTTCCTGCCCAACGTCACCGACGCCGCCGGTGGTGAAGGGGGCGTTTTGGCGGGCGCCGAAACGGGCTACGGCCTGCGCTGGGGCCCGATCGTGCTGGAGGCGGCTGCGCGCCTCTCGCACGCCGATCTGAAGTTCTCCGAACGCTGTCTCACCGGATTGACCTGCACGGGGGAACTGGCCTGGCTCGGCGAAGCGCAGATCAGCGCCGGCATCGTCGTGGGCGATCTCCTGTTCGCCGGAACGATCGGCTACGGGGTGGCCGACGTTCACGCGCAGGCATCAACGGCCCCTGCAGACACCGCGTTGCACGATGGGCGTGTGTTGGCCGCCAGGGTCGAGAGCGGCATGAGCGGCGGTTGGCGCATGGGTGTCGAATACCGGCACTTCGATATGGAAGGTACACACGAGGCGCCGGACACCGAAATCGCCTGGACGGCACACGCGCTCTCCCTCGTCATCCGCTACGAGCTGGACTGACGTCGGCGCGTCGCGTGGGAGTTCGGCACGGCCCCCTCCGCATTGTCCGCAAGCTGCCGCCACCGCAGCGACGGCAACCAAGCACTTGCCAAAGCCGTCAGGCGCACGTTTCGTTCTCAGCAAAGCGACGATGATTCCGGGACGCTAACTCGTCGCGAACCGCCAAGCTCGCTTACGGGAGTGCGCATGAAAGAATTTCGCATCCTCTCGCTCGACGGTGGTGGTAGCTGGGCGCTCATCCAAGTGAGGACGCTGGCCGCGATCTACACGCATGTATTTGGCAAAACCATCGACGAGATCACGGGACACGAAGTGCTTCGCCGCTTCGATCTGATCGCGGCGAATTCGGGCGGCACCCTGACGCTCGCGGGTTTGCTCAAGAATTGGTCGCTCGCCAAACTGCTCCGCCTGTTCGAGGACGAGACACAGCGGCGCAAGATTTTTGCCCGGGCCGACATCTTCGACCGCCCGCTCGAGCACTTGCCCCGTCTCTTCGGAATTGGACCGAAATACTCAACCGAGAAAAAGCGCCGTGGTCTGCTCGATGTCCTTGGCGACGATGCAACCCGCACTTTGGCATCGCTTCCTGATTTCGTCGGCGCGAACTACGTGGGACGCAAACCTCAATTCCTGTTTTGCGCCCTGAATTACGACGCCGAGCGCGCCGCATTCATGCGCTCTCACACCGCCAGCCTCGCTGCCAGCTCGTCGCCGAGCGCCGACACGACGTTGTTGGACGCGGTCCACGCCTCCGCCAACCCGCCCGTGAACTTGTTCGATCTGCCGGCCGTCCGAAGCGACAAAACGCGCTGTTGGGACGGCGCCATCGCTGGCCACAACAATCCCGTGATGGCGGCAGTCATCGAAACCCTGGCCAACCGCACGGCCTATGAGACCACCCGTGAGAGAATCAAGGCGCTGTCCCTTGGCACCGGCAACGCGATGCTTCCTGTGAAGAAAGGCGAGCACGTCACGCACGCCGAAGCGCCCTACTATGTCAAGGCATCCCGCCCCTGGATCTTCGCCGACGTGAAGAAGCTGGCGCTCGCGATCATGGGTGATCCGCCCGATGCCGCGACGTTCCACGCGCACATGCTTCTCGATGGCCCTTTGCCGCCGCACGACGATCCTCCCGCAGGCACTTCGCCCGTCGTCCGCTTGAATCCTTTGATCCAGCCGGTGCCGGACGGTGCAGGCGGATGGACCGCGCCACCCGGTTACGACGCCGACAGTTTCATGCGGCTGCGAAAGCTCGATATGGACGGCATCACGCCGAACGACATCCGCGTGATCAACACGTTCTGCGACCGATGGATGGCCGATGACGTTCCGAACCAGCCCATCCGCACCAACTCGCAGGATTTCCGTCCGGAGATCGGCCACGGCCGCTTCAGCGAAGCACTCGCGGCCGCGATCGCGCGCTTTCCTTGAAGGTGATCAGACGAACCGCGCGAGGCGCCCGCGAATGATCTCCTCCGCTTGCGCCATGACCCGGTCGATCAGTTCCTGGCAACTCGGAATGTCGTTGATCAGGCCGACCACCATGCCGCACGACCACGCGCCTGCATCCATCTCGCCGTCCTTCATGATTTTCGGATAGACGCCCGCGACCTCGCCGAAGATGTCTTCGAACTTGAGGTTTGCGCCGAGCGCCCGCTCCTTCTCGAGCAAACGGTCGACCGCGGCGTTCTTGAGCACGCGTTCCGTGTTCCTGAGCGGTCGCATCACCAAACGTGTGTCGAGTTCGGTGGCTGCGACGATCGCCTTCTTCACGTTCTCGTGCACGGGTGCTTCTTTCGTCGCGATGAATCGCGTCCCCATGTTCATGCCGTCCGCACCCATGGCCAGCGCCGCGACCAGCGACCGCCCGTCGGCCATCCCGCCGGAGGCGACGAACGGAATCTTCAACTCGTCGGCCGCACGCGGCAGCAGGATCATGTTCGGAACGTCGTCCTCGCCCGGATGCCCGCCGCACTCGAATCCGTCGACCGACACCGCGTCGCATCCGATCG